>JADLEF010000261.1 GCA_020846295.1 Acidimicrobiales bacterium | reverse complement strand
GCGAAACCAGCGTGCACAACGGCGTGCTGTTGTGCCGCCGCCACCACGTCTTCATCCACACCCACCACTGGACCATCCACCTCGACCACCACCAACAACCCGTCTTCCGACAACCCGACGGCACCCCGTACAACCCGAGCCGGCATTTCGTGAGCAGCGCAAGCCGGGCAGGCCTCGCCCCGGGTAGACGGTGCGGAAGGCCAACGCCGTTTGCGCGGGTCGATCGACGCCGATCTCGTCTGCCCCGACCTGCGCAGTCGATGCATTGCGTCCGGCTCGCCGCCATCGACCTCGACGAGGTGCGAGCGCTGCTCGTCGACGCGTGGTCGATGGGCGTAGCCGATGTGCGTGCCGAAGAAGGTGGCCCCAGCGTACGGACGGTGCCGGGGTGACGAGGTGACGGGGCGACAGGATCTCGATCGGGCGATCGGGCGGCCCGCCCGGTAGGTTGCCGGGGGGTTCCGGCAGGGGGTCGGGGCCGAAACCGAACGGGAGCGGCGATGCGCGTCGGAGCGACGATCTTCAACCAGAACTACACCGACTGGGACCGCTACGAGGCCGAGGAGCAGGGCGGGTCGGTGCCGGCGCGGCCGGCCAAGTCCGACCGGGAGATCTTCACCGAGGAGATCGAGATCGCCCGCATCGCGGACGACCAGGGCTTCGACTCGCTGTGGACGATCGAGCACCACTTCACGCCGTACACCATGGTGACGAACCCGCTGCAGTACCTCACCTACATCGCCGGCATCACCAAGAAGGTCGATCTCGGGACGATGGTGGTCGTGCTGCCGTGGCACAACCCGGTGCGCGTTGCCGAGGACGTGAACATGCTCGACGCCTTCCTCGGCGATGGCCGCAACGTGATCCTCGGCGTCGGCCGGGGCCTCGGCCGGCGCGAGTTCGGCGGCCTCGGCATCGACCAGAACGAGTCGCGCGACCGTTTCGACGAGAGCCTGCAGGTGCTCAAGCAGTTGCTCGCCACCGGTCACTGCACCTACCAGGGTGAGCACTACAACGTGCAGGACGTGCGGCTGCGGCCCCAGCTCGAGCGCGACCTCAGCGACAACCTGTGGTGCGCCGGCGGCTCGCCCGATTCGGTATCGGTGATCGCCAAGAACAACGTGAACCCGCTGGTCATCCCCACCACCTCGCTCGAGCTGTCCCTCGAGACCACCCGCACCTACACCCGCCTGCGCGCCGAAGCCGGCCACACCGGCGGCGTGCACACCAAGCTGGCGCTGTGGACCTACGTGGCCGAGACCGAGGAGGAGGCCCGCGCCGGGGCCGAGCAGTACATGGTGGAGTACGCCGACTCGGCGTTGCGCCACTACGAGCTGCGGGGCGACCACCTGGCCTCGGTCAAGGGCTACGAGCGGTACGGCGCCCTGCAGAAGATGCTCAGCAGCGACGCCTCGCCGTTCCTGCGCGGCTTCGTCGACAGCCACCCGTGGGGCACCCCGGAGCAGACCATCGCCCGGGCCACCGAGCTGGCCGAGACCTTCGGCACCAACGAGATCATGTTCATCTTCAAGTACGGCGGCATGCCGATCGAGAAGGCGACCAAGAGCATGAACCTGTTCGCCAAGGAGGTCATGCCCGCCCTCAAGGCGCTCAACCCCGCCCCCATGGAAGCCGTCGCCGTCTGACCTGACGCTGGGGCCACCCCGATCAGCGGTCGGGTGGCCCCAGCTCGGCGGGGCGCCTGCGCAAGCTGGCCGGCCGTCTCCCGGTCAGTCGTAGCCGTTCACCATGCGCACGCTGAGGGTCAGCATCAGCGCCATGGCGACGGCCACCACTGCGAAGCCCTTGCCCAGCGCAGCGCCGTCGAACCCGTGCAGGATCAACGAGCGGCACGCCTCCATCACGTAGGTCACCGGGTTGATCGTCGCAGCGATCTCCATCGGCCGGGTGAGCTGGTCGCGGGGCACGAAGTTCGGGGTGAGGAACAGCAGCGGGAAGAACACCATGCTGGCACCCTGCGTCGCCGCCGCGCTGCGGGACTTCAGCGCGATCAACTGCATGAAGCCGCTGAACACCATGGCCCACGCCGACACCAGCACGAGCAGCACCACGAAGCCCGCCACCCCCGACGCGATGCGGATGCCGAAGGCCAGCGCCAACCCCACCATCACCGTCGCCACCACGGCGGTCTTGAGGAACTCGGCGTACAGGCGGCCCAACACGAGGGCCATGCGCGAGATCGGGGCGGCGCGCAGCTTGTCGAAGTAGCCGCCCTCGATCTCCTCCACCAGGTACAACGCCGCGGCACCGAAGGACGCCGACAGCAGCAGCGACGCGGGCAGCTGGAACGCGCCGTAGCTCTGGCCCTCCAGGAACGGCGTGTCGCTCGAGGGGAAGATGCGCGCCGCCTGGCCGACGTTGACCACGAGGAAGAACAACGGGATGAACATCGTCGGCAGCAGCGAATCCGGCGTGCGCAACGCTTCGCGGACGGCGCGGCCGCCGAGGATCATCGAATCCTTCACCAGACCGTTGGCCGGGGCGTCGCGGCGCGACACGGTGTCGTCGGAACGGGCGATGGCGGTCATCGGACCTCTTTCACTTCGCCCGCGAGCTTCTCGCGGGTACGGCCGGTGGCGTCGAGGAACACGTCGTCGAGGGTGGGGTCGGCATCGGAACCGGTACGGTCCCGCAGCTCCCGCTTCAGCGAGGACGGCGTGCCCTCGCGGATGATGCGCCCGTCGTCGATGATGGCCAGGCGGTTGCAGAGCTGGTCGGCCTCCTCGAGGTACTGGGTGGTGAGGAACACCGTCGTGCCGAGCTGGTTGATCCGGCGGACCTCGTCCCACACGGTGATGCGGCTGGCCGGGTCCAGGCCGGTGGTCGGCTCGTCCAGGAACAGCACGTCGGGCTCGTGGACGAGCGCGGAGGCGAGATCGAGACGACGCTTCATGCCGCCCGAATAGCCCTTCACCCGCCGGTCGGCGGCGTCGTCGAGCTCAACCAGTTCGAGCAGCTCGGCCGCCCGGCCCTTGGCGGTCGCCGGGTTCATGCCGAACAGGCGGGCCTGCAGGGTGAGGATCTCCCGGCCGGTCTGGCGCAGGTCGAGCCCGGCCTCCTGCAGGGCGACGCCGATCTTGCGCCGGGCGCCGTGCGGATCGGCCGTCACATCGATGCCGCCGACGAGGGCCCGCCCGGCGGTGATGGTCATCAGCGTGGTCAGCATCCGCACGGTGGTGGACTTGCCGGCGCCGTTGGGCCCCAGGAACCCGAAGATCTCGCCGCGCTCGACGTCGAGATCGACGCCGCGCACCGCCTCGACGCGCTTGTCGCCGTCCCCGTAGGTCTTCTGCAGGCCGGTGGCGGTGATGGCGCTCACGGTGCGCTGCTCGGAGGGACGGGCGAGGTGCTGGTCATGGTTGATCTCCTCAGGTGGGGCCGCTCGGCCCGTCCGCCCACCTTGACCGCCCTTGCGGACAGCTTCTGTCCGCAGTGCGCGTCCGGGTGTGATCGTCGCGCTCCCGGCTTCAGCACCTGGGCGCAGCGGTGTGTCGCTGACGCGATCCGCTGCCGCCCGCGCCGCGCTCGTTCAGCGCCCGGGACCCGGCCGGTAGGGTGACGGGACCGTCTCGTCCATACCGTACGGTACAGCGGATGGTGGCTCGGCTCCGGGTCGTAGCTGGTTCGCGTCGAACACGCCCAGCGGTTCGTCACGACGGTGGATCCGTCGACGCCACACTGAGCGGGCGGCGAGACCGGCGAGGCCCACCCACAGCAGGCCAGCGACGCCTTTGGTCCGGGGCGATGCCGGCAGCAGCGCCATGGTGACGTGTACGGTCCCGCCGGGTCGGGTGGTGCGGGCCGCCCAGCCATCGTGGTCGGGACCCCACATCACCGGTTCGGCGCCGGCATCCTCGCTCAGCGGCACGTACTCGGCGCCGGGATAGCGATCGACGCGGTCTCCCCGCGCCCTGGCCTCCGCCGCCTCGGCGAGATGCGCCGGCACCGCCTCGCCGGCGGCGCGCTGCTCGACCAGCTGCGCCTCGGTCGGTGCGGGATCCGCCGGCAGCCAGCCGTAGAGCACGGCGTACGGCCGGCACGACCGACCACCGCCCTCCGGGGCAGCGGTGGTCCGGCAGCCCCCGCCGGCATCCACCAGCCCACCGACAGGGAACGTGCCCATCTCGGCCGGCCGATCCCAGCCGGTCGCGACGGCCACGGTGCAGCGCACATCGCCGCAGTCGATGCGGGTCGTGCGCGTGGTCCCGGCGTCGAACCACAGGGCGGCGGCGGTTCCCAGGGCGGCGACCGCGGCCAGGCTGCGCAGCACGATCCCGTTCTCGGCGCGCACCTCGGACCTGTCCCGAACCGGGGAGTCCCGCTGCGCCCGCTCGTCGAACGGCTCCGGAACCGTCATGCCGCCAAAACTAGCCCCGGCGGCCCCGCCGCGTCCCGTGGTCCCCGGCGCTCCCGTGGGCGGCCGCGGAGGAGCGTCGCGGCCCCGGCCTAGCCTCGGGCCCATGACCGTGCAGCCGGCGCCGCCCCCGTTCACCGATCTCGCCGAGATCCCCGCCATCGTTGCCGCGGCACGGACCGGCTACCGGGACGGCGTCGTGCGCTCGCTCGACCAGCGCCGCGCCCAGCTCGATCGGCTGCGCCGCCTGCTCATCGACGGTGAGGACGCGCTGCTCGGCGCCCTCGCCGCCGATCTCGGCAAGTCCTCGACCGAGGCGTACGCCACCGAGATCGGCTTCACGCTGTCCGAGATCGACCACGCCCGCCGCCACCTGGCCCGCTGGGCGGCACCGGAGAAGGTCCGGGTGCCGCTGCGGCTTCGCCCGGCCAAGGCGCGCATCGTCCGTGAGCCGCTCGGGGTGATCGGGATCATCGGGCCGTGGAACTACCCGGTGCAGTTGGTGCTCGCCCCGTTGGTGGCCGCCCTGGCGGCGGGCAACACGGCGGTGCTCAAGCCGTCGGAGCTGGCGCCGGCCTGCTCGGCGGTGCTCGCCGAGCTGATCGCACGCCACTTCGACCCCGCCGTCGTCGGGGTGGTGACCGGTGGGGTGGCCGAGACCACCGCGCTGCTCGCCGAACGCTTCGACCACCTGCTCTACACCGGCAACGGCCGGGTGGGTCGGGTCGTGGCGCACGCCGCCGCGGAGCACCTCACCCCGATCACCCTCGAGCTCGGTGGCAAGAGCCCCGCCGTGGTGACCGCAGGGGCGGACATCGCCGTGGCCGCCCGGCGCATCGCCTGGGGCAAGTTCCTCAACGCCGGCCAGACGTGCATCGCCCCCGACTACGTCCTCGTCGAGGAGGCGGTGCACGCGCCGCTGCTCGACGCGCTGCAGCGCTCGGTGGGGGAGTTCTTCGGCGAGGATCCGGCCGCCTCGCCCGACTACGGCCGGATCGTCAACGACCACCACCACGACCGGCTGACCGGTCTGCTCGACGCGGGCGGCTTCGAGCGGGTGGTGGTCGGGGGCGGCGCCGACCGCGGCACCGGCTACCTCGCCCCGACGGTGCTGGCTGGTGTGTCCCCGGCGGCCGCGGTGATGCAGGAGGAGATCTTCGGGCCGATCCTGCCGGTGCTGGCCGTCGCCGGGGTGCGGCAGGCCGTCGAGTTCATCGCCGAGCGACCCCACCCCCTCGCCCTCTACGTGTTCGGCGACAGGGCCACGGCTGAGGAGGTGATCGGATCGACCACCTCGGGCGGGGCGGCGGTGAACGCCACGATGCTGCACCTGGCCGTGCCCGACCTGCCGTTCGGGGGAGTCGGCCCGAGCGGCACCGGCGCCTACCACGGCGAGGCCGGGTTCCTGCGCTTCAGCCATCGGCGCTCGGTGCTCGACCGGGGGGTGCGCCCCGATCCTCCCGTGCTGTACCCGCCCTACCGTCGCTGGAAGCGGAAGCTGCTGCGGGCGGTGCAGTGACGCACGCAGCCCGCCAACGCCCGACCGGCGGGCTCAGGACGCCAGGCGGGCCCGCTCCTCGGCGATGAACGCCTGCCACGCGGGGTACTCGGCGGGGTCCCAGATGCCTGTGATGTGGGCGTCGGACTCCTCGGCGCTCCAGCGGCCCTGGCGCATGGCGTAGAGGCTGTAGAACGCGCTCACCCGGGCGTTGACCGCGCAGTGGACGTGGACCTGCCTGCCCGCGTTGGCGTCCATGGCGGCGAAGAACGCCTCGAGGTCCTCGCGGCCGGGCGTGGCGAAGTCGACCGGGATCGCGATGTACTCGACGCCCTGGCCGGTGACGATGTCGGCCTCGCCCGCCACCGCGTGGGGGCTGTCGTCGGGCATGAGGTTGATCACCACGTCGTAGCCCTCGCTGCGCAGGGCGGCGAGGCGCTCGGCGTCCACCGCGCCCGACGTCGTGACCCGCTCGTCCACGCGGCGGAAGTTGGTGCTCGCTTCGATGCTCATCGTCTGCTCCCTCGGCTCTGGAGCCTGCAGTCTGCCGCACGGACGCGGGCCGTCGTCCAGGCAGCGCCCGGCCGGCTAAAGTTGATCAAGTCGATCGACAATGTCATGATCTGGCCGAGCGGCCTTCGCGGCCGCGCTGCTCCGCCGAGACCATCCGCCACCACCCGCTGGTGCCCGGCCGGATCCCGAGCCACGGCTACGTGTACGACATGAGGACCGGTCGACTCGTCGAGGTGCCCGGGGCGGCCGAGGCGGCCGAGGCGGGCCGGGCCCGCTGACGCGTGAGGGCCGACCGGCGTGTGCCGGTCGGCCCTCACGGGTCTTGGCGTGCTTCGGCGGTGGGGTGGCGTGGGGTTTGCCGGCGGCGGGTGGTTCAGCCCGCTTCGGCGGGAGCGGCCGCGGCGGCCGAAGCGCCTTCGAGGGCCTCGCGCTGGGCGGCGGCGATGAGATCGGCGTGACGGCGGATCTCGCGGTTGGGTGCGAGGCGCTCGATGGCGTCGATGATCTGCGGCACGAGCTCCGGATCCCAGGCGTCGAAGGTGGCGGCCAGCGTCGCCCACTCCTTCTCCACGTGGGGCCACTGGTAGTCACGGGCGGGGGAGGCCCCCGGCTTGGGCGGCGTCTTCATGTCGATCCCGGGCAGGACGGCGATCAGCCGGATCAGGTTCGACATCGGCTGGCCCGACAGCATCCACGCTTTGCAGGCGGCGTGCAGGTCCGCGGCCGGCACGCTGGTGGTGCGGCCGGCGGCCACCGTGCGGATCGTCGCGGTGGCGTAGTTGTTGAAGCGCTTCTGCGTGGCCGTCAGGGGGGCGTCTGTGGACTGCACCTGCATCTCTTCTCGGATCCGACAGGCCAGCTCGCTCATCATGCTTCCTACCGTAGCGGGGGCGGGCACCCCGGGCGATCCCTCGCCCCTCGCCCGGGTCCGCAATGTCGAGACATCCGTCACAGGAGTGCGACGATCGGCCCATACTTCTAGGTATGGGGGCGCAGCCGTGTCAGGCGCTCGGTCGCGGCCCCGCTG
>JADLEF010000260.1 GCA_020846295.1 Acidimicrobiales bacterium | reverse complement strand
GTCGTAGAGCTCCTCGGGGGCGATCTTCTCCTCCCAGCCCGACAGCCCGGCGGTGTGGGCCATGAGGTGGCGGACGAGCACGCCCTCCTTGCCGTTGGCGGCGAACTCCGGCCAGTACCGGGCGACGGGCGCGTCGAGGTCGACCAGCCCGCGCTCGGCGAGGGTGAGCATGGCCACGAAGGTCATCGTCTTCGTGGTCGACCACACGTTGGTGATCGTGTCGCGCTGCCACGGTGTCGTCCTGTCGGCGTCGGCATGACCGGCCCACACGTCCACGACGGGCTCGCCGTCGAGCTGCACGGCGACCGACGCGCCGACATCGAGCCCGCGGGCGATGTTGTCGGCGAGCACATCCTGCACCGCGGCGAAGCGGGCATCACACGTTCCCTCGATGGTGACCATGGCCGGGGACCCTACCCCACCGCCAGGTGACCGTGATCTGGATCGAACGCGGTTCGCTGCGCTTGAACGACGCAGTCGCTCAAACCTCGGCGAGTTCGACCGATCTACAACGGAGCAGACGCGGATGCGGTGCGACCGGCGAACGCCGGCCGATCGCCACGCCGCAGGAACGGAAGGGATCCTCCATGAAGCACATCGCCCGGCCGGCCGCCACGGCCCTCGCTGCGCTGCTGCTGTTCACCGCCGCGTGCGGCGGCTCCGACGAGGAGGGCAGCTCCGGGTCGACCGCGGCGCCGGCCTCGACCGCGGCGGAGCGCGGGAGCGAGGCCGATGGAGAAGAGGCGGCCGACGCTGCCAGCACCGCCACGAGCGAGGCGGAGAGCGCCGGCGGCGGGCAGGGCGACAACCCGTGTGCCGTGGTCACCGAGGCGCAATGGCAGACGCTGTTCGGCGCCGGGGTGAAGAAGTCCGACGCCTCGGGCGGCGCGGCCAGCTGCAACGTGCTCACCAGCGGCGCCAGCCCCGGTCACGAGGTGGAGCTCACCAACTTCTCGGTGAACCTGTCCAGCACCACCTTCGAGGATCAGCTCGGGTACAACGCCCCGTGCGGCAGCGATCCCGCCGAGGAGCTCACCGGCGTGGGCGAGCGCGCCGTCCTCGACACGTCGTGCCTCGCCCTGACCGGCCGGGCGTGGGTGATCGCCGAGCACGACGGCGACGTGTACGGGCTGTTCATGAACGCCGGCGAGCCCTCGAAGGCGGACCCGGCACAGGTCCGGGCCGTGCTCACCACCATCGCCACCGAGGCGCTGGCGGCCCTGTAGGGCGCCGGCCGTCGCTCGTCGAGCGATCCGGATCGACCCGATCGCCGTCAGGGCGGGGTGGCCTCGTCGCCCGAGGCCGCCCCGATCGGGCCCCGTACGCAACCAATCGATTTCGATTTCGAGGCTACGGACCGCCGCCCCGACCACCGCCCCGACCGGTCAAAGGGGCCCAGGACGACTCAGCCCACCTTGTCCCAGATGATCGGCCGGGCGAGCCGGTCGTCGCCGAGGAGGTGCTCGGCCGGCGTCCGTCGCTCGATGTGGCCGACGAGGCCCTTGTACAGACCGAACCCGCACAGCTCGGCGAGCCGCGGCGGGAACCGGCGAACGTGCTCAAGCGGGATGCCCAACTGCTGGTTCTCCTGCTGGCGCACCCACCCGGCGCAGTAGTTCATCGCCAGCCCGTAGCGCCGGCGATCGGTGCGGTTCGCACCACCGCCATGCCACAGCGATCCGTGCCAGACGAGGATCGAGCCCTTGGGCATCTCCGCCGCGATCGACTCGGGACGGGCACCGTACGGCGGCGTATGGTCAGCGGTGTGGCTGCCGGGCACGAGGCGGGTCGCCCCGTTCTCCTCGGTGAAGTCCGTCAGTGCCCACATGCTGTTGCACACCGTCGCCGGGTGCGGCCGGGGGATGGGGTGCAACGCGTCGTCGCCGTGGATGGGCTGGGCCTGCTCGCCCGGACCGATCGCGATCGAGGACAGGCTGGACACCAGGCAGCCCCGATCCAGCACGCCCTCCACGATGGGCAACACGGCCGGGTGCAGTGGAACGGGCCAGAACAGCTCGCCGCGAGCGAGCAGGTTGTAGACCCGCCAGGTCGCCGCTCCCTCGAAGGAGTTCCGGGCCGGCGCGACCGCCAACTCGGCTTCGAGCCGTTCGAGCCCCGCCACCAGCTCATCGGCCCGCTCGGCCGGGAACGCGTCCCGCACGATGGTGTAGCCGTCGCGAGCGATGTCGGCGAGGTGGTCCTCCGTCGAGCGCAGCATGACTGCACGCTACGCCGCTGGCGCCCTCAGCCGCGCTTCAGCGCTTCCCGCAGCTCCTTGGGCCGGGAGTACCCGTTCGCATCACATGCCTTGGCGAGATCCTGCAGCGACGGCGGCTTGCCGCCCTTGCAGGCCACCTTGATGCCAAGGTCGTACACGGCGCGCCGCGCCAGAACCTCTCGATCGTCCACCTTCGCCACTCCCATTCCGCCAACGGGCGCACGCATCGATTCCACCATCCGGTGCACGGGTCACCGGGTTTGTTCGCACGCCTCGGAGAGTTCATCGAGCGAAGATGGCCGCGAGTTGAACGTGACACCTGTCACCTTCAACTCGCTCAAGTCAGCCGGGTTCGCCGAACAGACGGACCGGTACGGTCCGCGGGCCGCGCACCTGGCCGCCGGTCCACTCCACCACCGCGCCGGGCTGCAGCTCGAAGGTCGGGAACGCTCGCAGCCACTCCTCGACGGCGATGAGCAGCTCCATGCGGGCCAGGTTGGAACCGAGGCAGCGGTGCACGCCCAACCCGAACGCCGCATGGCGGTTGATCCGGCGGTCGATGCGGACCTCGTCGGGGTCCTCGAACACCTCGGGATCCCGGTTGGCGGCCGGGAACGGCAGCAACACGCGGTCACCGGGGTGCAGTTCATGGCCGCCGAGCGTCGTGTCGGCCTTGACGATGCGCGCCATCGTCACCGGGGAGTACACCCGTAGGAACTCTTCGATGGCGGTGGGGATCAGGTCCGGCTCGGCCACCAGGCGGGCGCGGTCGGCCGGGTGGGTGGACAGGTGCCACAACGCTGACCCGATCGAGCTCCAGGTGGTGTCGATCCCCGCCACGAGCAGCAGGAAGCAGGTGCCGAGGATGTGCTTGCGGCTGAGCGGCGCCTCCTCGTAGGTCGCCTCGAGGAGGAACTGCATCAGGTCGTCGTGCGGGGCCGGATCGGCCCGGCGCTGCTCGATCTTCTCCTCGAAGTAGGCCAGGATCTCGCGCGTCGCCTGCCCGCCGACCTCGAAGTCGTACGGTCCGATCTGCAGCACCCGCACCACCCAGTCGGTGAACTGCTCCTCGTCGGACTCCGGCACCCCCAACATGGCCGAGATCACCCGCACCGGGATGTGCCGGGCGTAGTCGTCGGCCGCATCGGCGAGGCCGTCGCCACGGGCTTGCAGCTCCTCGATCAGCGACCGGGCGATGCTGCGGGTCAGCGGCGTCAGCGCCTCGATCTTCTTCGGCGAGAAGGCCGGCAGCAGCAGCCGGCGCGTCGCGGTGTGCTCGGGCGGGTCCGACGTGATGGGCGGCGCCGTCACCAGGGTTCCCTCGCCGGGTTTGCGGCCGGTCACCCCCACCGTCACCGATGAGTAGTGGTCGGTGTCGGCGGTGACTTCGGCGAGGTCGGCGTAGCGGGTGGGCATCCACTGCCCGCCCCAGCGTTCGGTGTGCGCCACCGGTGCCTGTTCGCGCAGCGCCTTGTAGATCGGCGCCGGGTCGGTCCGGAAGGCCGGATCGAACAGGTCGAAGTCGGTCGCCCAGTCGATCACCGGTTCGGTGTGCAGGCCTTGCGCCATCGCAACCTCCATCCGCCGCGGCCGCCGGGCCGCGGTGCTCGCTCGATGGGCGGATAGTACTTGAAGCCGGATGGGCCCGGCGTGTCGCCGCGCGCCGGGTGCGGAAGCGGGCGGGCCTCGATCACGCGGCGCAACGGCCCACGGTGGGACCCGTCAACGCCGAGCGACCGACCGACCAGCGACCCACCGCGTGGGCGGCCAACCGTCGATCGATCAGCGCCTGCACCGCGATGCCGAAGCGGATGTTGTCCAGCTGCCCCGGATCCTCCCGCGGGTAGTCGCGCAGGAACGCGGCTTCGACGATGCGCTCGTGCTCCGCGTCGGCCAGCACGTGCACGTGGAAGAACCGGCGGACGCCGGCCGGCAGGCCGAGGCGGTCGCAGGCGGCGACCAGCTTCGTGTTGGGACCGACGGAGTCCATCTCGAACAAGGCCAGCTGCCCGAGGACGAGGCCACGCCGGGCGCGGTTCAGCGAACCGAGGGAGATCAGGTTGCACGTTGCGTAGGCGATCCCGGGCAGCTGCGGCCAGATGGCCTCCGCCTCGGTGGGAGCGCCGCTACTGCGCAGCGCCTCGAGGTACAGCTCGGCATGGCTGCATCGGTGGCCCACGCCATACTCCCCGGTCTGCACCTCGCACAACGCACGCTTCGCCGTACCGGTCAGGCGGGGCAGGACGAAGGTGTGCGGGTCCGCCTCGATGCGCTGGTACGGGAAGCGCAGCACCAGCGACTCGGCGACGTCCGCCGCCGTACCCCGATCGGCCAGGTAGGAGGCAACCCCGGGCTGGTGCGAGTCGTTGCCACCGGCCAGCACGTGCCGCACGGCGTCGTGGGGGTCGGCGGGCAGCGCTTCGACGGCATCGGCGGTCGCTTCGACGAACCACGCCTCCAGCGCCCGGCGGGCGGCGACGACCCGAGGGGACCACTCCAACTCGTCGGCCACGCCGTCCCAACCGCCGTAGTGCAACGAGTTGAGCGTGAACCACGCCAGCTGCGCGTCGGCATCGAAGGGATCATCGGGCAACATCGGGCCGAGCGGAGCCGGGCCCCCGGACGTACCGGTCAGGATGGAGCGGACCAGCCCCGACACGGGCCCGACCGCCGCCGGCAGCCGGTCCCCGCCCGAAAGCTGGGCTCGTTGCGATGCGACAGCGGCGATGGGGTGCGACATGGCCGTCTCATCCCCGGCCTCGGGAGCCGACAAACGTGACACCTGCGGCACAGCGGCGGAGGCCGGCCAGCGCGCGGCGCGGCGACGCCGCGATGCTCACCCGACCTTGCTGTCGAAGTGGCGGGCGCTGTTCAGCACCTCGTTGAACGGCTTGTTGGTGTCGAAGCTGGGCTCGCGGGGCAGGCCCAGCACCCGCTCCCCGATGCCGTTGCGCTGCATCTCGTTGGTCCCGGCCGCGATCGACGTGACCCGGCCGTTGAGGTAGTTGAGCGCGGTCCGGCCCGCTTCCTCGTCCCCGCCGGCCCAGGCGAGCGCGGCGGGCCCACCGACCTCCATGGCGAGGCGGGCGCGGATCGGGGCCAGCACGCCCGACGCCAGCTTGCCGTAGGCGGCCACTGCCGGGTCCGGGGTGGCCGAGGCCCGCAGTCGATCGGCGATGCGATGGCCGAGGTGGTACTGCGCGTAGTCGTTGATGTGGGCCCTGGCGATGGCCTGGCGAGCAGCCGGATCGGCGGTGCGCCCGACACGGCGGGCCAGTTCGACGAGATCGGGGGCCAGCGATCGCGGCTCGACCGTCGCCGCGCCCATCTCGCCCGCGCCTCGCTCGTACACGAGCATGGTCTGGGTCACCGCCCAGCCCTTGTTGACCTCGCCGATGATGTCGTCGTCGGTGACCTCGACCTCGTCGAGGAACTCCTCGCAGAACTCGGCGTTTCCGTTGATCTGCTGGATCTGACGGATGGTCACGCCCTTGGCGTCGGTGGGCAGGGCGAACCAGGTGAGGCCCCGGTGCTTCGGGACCGTCCAGTCGGTGCGGGCCAGGCACATCGCCCAGTCGGCGAGGTACGCCCCGCTGCTCCAGATCTTGGACCCGCTGATGATCCAGCGCTCGCCGTCGCGCACCGCACGGGTGCGGATGCCGGCGAGGTCCGAGCCCGCCTCCGGCTCGGAGTAGAACTGGCACCACAGCTCCTCGCCGGAGAGGATGCGCGGGATGTGCCGCTGGAGGAACGCCGGCGGGCAGTGGGCCAGCAGCGAGCGCCCGATGGCGCCGAAGGTGACCCCTCCGGCCGCGCCGAAGTCCGGCGTCACGTAGCCGAGCGCCTCCTCGTTGAACGCTCGCTCGTGCAGCGAGCTCAGCCCCCGGCCGCCGTACTCCACCGGATAGGAGATGCCGGCGAAGCCGCCGTCGTAGAGCCGGCGCTGCAAGGCGCGCGCCCGGGCGATGTCCTCGGGCGACTTGGCCTCGCTGTCCACCCGGCCGGCCAGCACACCGTGGGTGCGCGGTTCGAGGTTCGCCTCGATCCAGGCCCGGGCCTCGAGGCGGAAGGACTCGACATCGATCTGCGTGTTGGTCTGCGTGTTGGTCTGCTCGGTGGTCATGTCGAATTCCCGATCCCTACAGTCCGGCCAGTTGGCAGAGGTGCTCGCGGTGCCACGAGGCATCGCCGTACAGCCCGGCGTCCGTCGTGAGGCGCCGCAGGAAGAAGTGCTGATCGTGCTCCCACGTGTAGCCGATGCCGCCGAACACCTGGAAGCAGTTCTGCGCCAGTTCGACAGCGGACTCACCGACCAGCGCCTTGGCGATGCTGGCCGCCTCCGTCCCGTACCCGTCCTCGGAACCCAACGAGCGAGCTGCGGCGAGCACGTCGGCCTTGCTCATCTCGACCGCGAGGCTGGTGTCGGCCAGCAGGTGCTTGACCGCTTGGAACGAACCGATCGGCCGGCCGAAGGCGATGCGGTCCTTGGCGTAGCGGACGGTCATCTCGAGCTCCGCGTCCATGGCGCCGACGGACTCCGCCGCGGTGAGCGTGGCGGCGATGGCCAGCTGCTGATCGAGTTGCCGGTCGATCGCACCCGGCGATCCCAGCACCGCGGCAGCCGGGACCGTCACCGATTCGAAGCGAACCTCCGCGAAGCGGCGGCTGAGATCGAGCGATTCGAGCGGGGTGACGGTCACCCCGGGGGTGTCCGCGGCCACCAACACCTGGGCCGCTCCTTCCGCCGCCCGGCAGGTGACCAGCAACCAGGAGGAGGCCTCGACGTCTTGGACCGCGGTCTTGGCGCCGGAGAGGGTGAGGCCGCCGTCGGCGGCGGGCGACGCCTGCACGCCGCCGTCGAGCCGCCCGTCGCTCACCGCGCTCGCCACCGCCCATGAAGCCGAGCGCTCACCGCCGATCAGCGCCGTCAGCACCTGTTGCTGCAACGGCGGACTGCCGGCGGCCGCCACGGCGTGGGCGACGATGTTGGTGCCGACGAAGGAGCCGGGCTGGAGCAGGGCGCCGCGGCGGTAGGCGATCAGCGCCGCATCGAGCACGCCGTTGCCGGAGATGTTGCCGCCACCGAGCGCTTCGGGCACCAGCATCGAGAACCAGCCGAGCTCGGCGGCCTGGCGTCGGTACGTTGCGATGAAGGCCTCGTCGCGCCGCTCGCCGTCGCGCACGACGGTGAGCGGACAGCTCTGCTCCATGAACCGAGAGGACACGTCGAGCAGTGCCCGCTGGTCCTCGGTGATGTCAGTGTCCACCACTCCCCCTGGTCCTCGCGTCGGCGAGCTCGCGCCGCCCGGTCGACGTCGCCGGCCCATTCTTGCCGCGTTCACCGCCACCGGCGCACGTCACCGGGCGCTCGGCTCGCCCTCCGTCACCCGTGGCCCGGCGTCGGAGCGCCGCGGACGGACGGCGCAGGCGTGCTCCTGGCCGAGCCGGCGCAGCAGCGCCCAGCCGAGCAGCGCGATGCCGAGCGCGGCGAGCCACGGCTGGACCGGCGCGAACCAGCGGAGGGCGCCGGCATAGCCGAACGCGAGCAGGGCGAGCTTGTTGCACACCGGGCAGCCGACCGCGAGGAAGGTGAGGAACCCGCCGATCATGCCCCTTCGGCGCTCGGGGTCAGGCTCGTCGCGGTGGTCGCGCCGGAGGTAGGTGGCGAACAGCAGGCCGCAGAGCGCGGACGACACGGCCAGCACGGGCCACGACCAGGCGGTCGGGGGGACGTCGCGGCCGAACACCGGGTTCGGGATCAGCGCGGTGGGCAGGGCGATGACGATCGCCGAGGCCGCCGCGGCGAGCGCCGCGCCGGCCCAACGTCGTCGAGGCCATGACCGCAGCACTTCGACCTGGGCTTGCATACCCCACACCGTACCCGACATCGAGGGTGGGTCGGCAGCACTGCGATGTGGCGGAGCTGCGCTGCGGCCGGCCGACTACGGTCGCGCCGGTCGGGTCGACCGCGAGCACGGAGGATCAGCGTGGACGTCGCCGGGAAGAAGGCCATCGTGCTGGGGGGAACGTCGGGCATCGGGCTGGCGACGACGCTTCGCCTGGCCGAACGGGGTGCCGAGGTGGTGGCGGTGAGCCGCAACCCCGATCGGGCCGACGGGCTTCCGGCCGGGGTCGCGACCCGCGCCTGCGACGTGCTGGATCGCGACGGCCTGGCCGCGCTGTTCGCCGACTGCGCGCCGTTCGACATCCTGATCAGCGCAGCGACCGGCGGGGATCGGGCCATCGGGCCGTTCACCGAGATGGACATGGACGGGTTCGAGGGTTCCTTCCGCAAGGTGTGGGGCTACGCCAACGTCGTTCGCTTCGGCACCGAGCACCTGGCCGAGCACGGCGCGATCGTGTTGGTCAGCGGCTCGCCGGCCAGGCGGGAGCGCCCGGGTCTCGCCGCGGTCGGAGCGGCAGGGGCCGCCATCGAGACCCTGGTCCGCTACGTGGCGATCGAGATCGCACCGAAGCGCATCAACGTGGTGTCGCCCGGTGTCATCGACACGCCGATGATGCCGCTGCAGGGCGAGGCGCGGGCCAAGGCCTACGAACGGTCGACGAGTGCGCACCTGGTGCCGCGCGCCGGCGCACCCGACGAGGTGGCGCAGGCCGTCCTCTTCGCCATCGAGAACGACTTCGTCACCGGCACCACCATCGACGTCGACGGCGGGTGGTTGCTCACCTGACGCCGTCCGCCCGCGGGCCGGGCTGCGCCGCGGCTTCCTAGACTGCGGCGGTGGCCCCCGTCGTCGAACCATCAGGCCAGCTCTGCGGCGCTCGCGTCACCGGGGTGGACCTGTCCCGGCCGCTGGCGCCCGAGGTGGTGGCGCAGCTCCGCTCGGCGTGGCTCGAGCACCTCGTGCTCGCGTTCCCGGATCAGTCGATCGACGACGACGACCTCGAACGGTTCACGCTGTACTTCGGCCCCTTCGGCGAGGATCCCTACATCAAGCCGATCCCCGGGCGTGAGCACGTGATCGCCATCCGACGCCGAGCCGACGAGACGGCGCCGATCTTCGCCGAGTCATGGCACTCGGACTGGAGCTTCCAGGCCAACCCGCCGGCGGGGACGTGCCTGTTCGGCATCACCATCCCGACGCGGGGCGGCGACACCCTCTTCGCCGACCAGCACGCCGCGCTGGCCGCCAGGCCCGCGGAGCTCCGGGCCCGCCTCGAGGGTCGCCTCGCCGTGCACTCGGCGGCGGTGAGCTACGCGCCGAGCGGGCTCTACGGCACGAACGACCAGCAGGCGGGCCGCAGCATGGACATCATCTCCTCGGATGCCGCGCAGGCGACCCAGCGCCACCCGATCGTCCGCCGTCATCCCGAGACCGGTCGGCTGGGGCTGTTCGGGTGCGCCGGGTACGTCACCGCCATCGACGGCCTCGACGATGACGAGTCGCGGGAGCTGCTGTCGGCGTGGTTCCGGTGGCAGACGCGCGAGGAGTTCGTGTACCGCCACGCCTGGGAACCGAACATGTTGATCATGTGGGACAACCGCTCGTTGCTGCACCGGGCCACCGGGGGCTACGAAGGGCAGGAGCGGCTGCTGCATCGCACGACGATCGGCTCGGTGCCGGCAGCATCGTGAGCGACGCCGCCGCTCACGACCCGTCGCATGCCCTCAGCGCGACGGCTCGCCCAACGCGGCGCGTCGGGCTGTCTCGGCGATCCGCGCCGCCCGGGTGGCGGGCCGCTTGGCCTGGACGATCCACCACAGGATCTGCTTCCGCGTCGACGGGCTGAACCTCTCCCAGTGCTGGCGGGCGGTGTCCACTGCGTCGAGCGCTGCGCCGAGGTCGGCAGGAACGATGAGGTCCTCCACCTCATCGAGCAGGTTCCAGGAGCCGTCGGCACGGGCCCGCGCCACCGCAGCCCGACCGGCAGGGAGGAGCCGGCCGGCCGCCTCGAGGCGAGCGATGCGCTCCTTGTTGGTCCTCGCCCACGGACTGCCTGGGCGGCGAGGCGCGAAGTAGAGCATGGTGCGTTCCTCATCGAGCCGCTTCGACGTGCTGTCGACCCAGCCGGCGCACAGTGCCGCGTCGATCTGTTGCTCGTAGGGCGGCGCAGGCCGGCCCGTCGGCGTGCGCCACGTCACCAGCCAGACACCCTTGGCGGTGAGATGGTGCTCAACGAGCCAGGCCTGCCACGCTTCGACCGTCTCGACGTGAACCCGAGGTGCATCAGCCTGTGCCACCCACACAGCATGGCGATGACCCGAACCCGGGTGGAAAACGGAGAAAGGGGCCCTCCGTAGAGGGCCCCTTTCAGAGCGAAATCCGGCGGCGACCTACTCTCCCAGGGCGAATCCACCCAAGTACCATTGGCGCAGGCAGGCTTAACTTCCGTGTT
>JADLEF010000259.1 GCA_020846295.1 Acidimicrobiales bacterium | reverse complement strand
GCGGCCCCGCAGCGACGGCGCGTCGCGCCCACCTCATGGCGCGGTCCCCGCTGGCGTTGCGTCGGTGCTGCGCCGCCACGGCAGCGGCGATCGCCGTCGGGGTGCTGGCGCTGGGGCTGAGCGACGCGGTGCCCGGCGGCTACCGGCGGCTCATGCAGCACGCCCCGCTCGGGGTGCGTCGCCTGCCGCTGCTGTCGTTCAGCTCGGTGTGGGGGCTGCACTTCGTCGCCTTCGGCCTGCTGACCTTCCTGGTCGTGCTCGCGCTGCGTCGCTGGAGCAGCCGCGTCGGTGCCGCCGCCGGGCTGCTGGCCTTCGGTTGGCTGCTCGAGGTCGGACAGGAGCGGCTGAGCACGGTGCGGGCGTACCAGACGGTGGACCTCGAGGCCGACGTGCGCGGCATCGTGGTCGGGTTCACTGCCGCGGCTTGCCTGCTCACCCTTCGTTCGTGCTTGGCGCTCCGCCCGGCCCGGGTGGCGGCCGGTTCCCGCCCGAACCGGCCTCGCTGATCGCTCCGGCGCCGCCCCGTCGCCCGGGCACCCCTAGGCTGGCGGCCCGATGACGGCTGGGTGGCGCATGCGAGGCGACTCGCCGCGGACGAACGGGCGGCGGGCCGACGCCGCCGGTTCGGCGATCGCCCTGTGGCGCATCCTCGACGGGATCGCCCGGGGCCAGGTCCGTCCCCACTACCAGCCCATCGTGTCGCTGCGCTCCGGAGACGTGGTCGGGGTCGAGGCGCTCGCCCGTTGGGACCTCCCGGGCGTGGGTGTCGTGCCGGCCACCGCCTTCGTCCCGGTGCTCGAGCAGTGCCGCCGGGTGAGCGATCTCACCGCGTGCATGCTCGAGCAGGTGTGCGCGGATCTCGAGTTGTGGCTGCGCCTCTACCGGCTGCGCCCGGGTTTCCGGGTGTCGGTGAACGTGTCCGCCACCGAGCTCTGCGACAATCGGTTGCCCGCCATGGTGCGGGCGGTGACGGCTGCGCACGGCCTCGACAGCGATTGGCTGTGCCTCGAGCTGACCGAGACGGCCCGGATCGAGAACTTCGAGCTCGCCCGCCGGGTGATGACCGAGCTCGCCTTCGACGTCGGCGTGCGGCTCGCCGTGGACGACTACGGAACCGGGTTCGCCGACGGCAAGTACCTGACCGCGCTGCCGATCGACACGGTGAAGATCGACCAGTCCTTCGTGGCCGGCATGGTGCACCGCGCCGATCACGCCGCCTTCGTACGAGCCACGGTCGGCTATGCCGCCCACCGGGAGCTCGGCGTGGTGGCCGAGGGTGTGGAGAACGCGTACCAGACCGAGGCCCTGCTGGCGGTCGGGTGCACGATCGGCCAGGGTTTCGCGCTCGGCGCCCCGTGCCCGGCGGAGGCGGTCAGCGGCCGTCGTTTCGGTGCCGGTGGCGGTGCCCGCCGTCCGAGCTGACGCCGAGGATCGAGGGGCAACGCCGGCCGGGCGACCCTGACGGAAAAGTGAGATGCCCGATCGGAGCGGCGACTCCGATCGGGCATCTCGCGAATGGCGCCGGGACCGGTGGCGGGCGGGAATCCGGTGACCGGCGCTCGTGTCCTTCGCTGCCGAGGTGGGCGTTGGCCGCTCAGGACAACGAAGTTCTCGTCATCGCCCGGAACCATCTTGAGCAGCGCCGCCGGTTTTCCCTCATTCGCGGGGAGGTGGGCGGGCGGCCATAGCCTCGGGCGTGATGAACCGCCTCGGTGCCGAGCGCAGCCCGTACCTCCGCCAGCATGCCGCCAATCCGGTCGACTGGTATCCGTGGGGGGAGGCAGCCTTCGCCGAGGCCCGCCGACGCGACGTGCCGGTGCTGCTGTCGGTCGGCTACTCCGCCTGCCACTGGTGCCACGTGATGGCGCACGAGAGCTTCGAGGACGCCGACACCGCAGCGGTGCTCAACCGGCTCTTCGTCAACGTGAAGGTGGACCGGGAGGAACGGCCCGACGTGGACGCCGTCTACATGGAGGCGGTGCAGGCGCAGACCGGGCGCGGGGGTTGGCCGATGACCGCGTTCCTGACCCCGGACGGCAAGCCGTTCTTCGCCGGGACCTACTTCCCCCCGCAGCGCCGCCACGGCATGCCGGCCCTGCTCGAGGTGTGCGCCGCGGTGGACGACGCCTGGCGCAATCGTCGGGCGGAGCTCGATGCCCAGGCCGAGGAGCTGACCGCCGCGCTGGGCCGGGACCCGACCGAGGGCGGGGCTGCTGCCACGGCCGGGGTGGTCGGGCTGGCCGGTCTGGCGGAGGCCGCCGAGCGGTTGATCGCCCAGTGCGACCCGCAGTGGGGCGGGGTGGGCGGCGCCCCGAAGTTCCCCCAGGCGATGGCGCTCGAGTTCCTGCTGCGCTGGGTTCATCGGAGCGGTGCGGGTGCGGGTGCGGATCGCGGCGTACGTGGGGATGGCGGTGGGGATGGCGGTGCGGCGGGGACCGCCCGGAGGTGGCTCGATGCCATGGCCGCCGGCGGGATGTACGACCACCTGGGCGGCGGCTTCGCTCGCTACAGCACCGACCGCGAGTGGCTGGTGCCGCACTTCGAGAAGATGCTCTACGACAACGCGCTGCTGGTGCGGGCGTACCTGCACGGCTGGCAATGCTTCGCCGAGCCGCGCTATCGACAGGTGGTGGAGGACACCGTCGGGTATGTCCTGCGCGATCTTGCCCGACCCGGCGGTGGATGGGCCGGCGCCGAGGACGCCGACTCCGAAGGGGTCGAGGGGAAGTTCTACGTGTGGAGCCCCGCGGAGCTGCGGTCCGCGCTGGGCGACGACGAGCTCGCCGCCGAGGTGGCGAGCTTCTACGACGTCACCGACGAGGGCAACTTCGAGGGCGCGTCGATCCTCAACCGGCGCCGGCACCGCTCCGACGCCCCGGCACCCCCGCGGATCGATGCCGCCCGGGCGACGTTGCTGCGGTGGCGGGAGCGACGGGTGCGCCCCGGCCTGGACGACAAGTGCCTGACCGAGTGGAACGCGCTGTTCCTGTCCGCGCTGGCGGAGGCGGCGGGGGCGCTCGGCCGGGCCGACTGGCTGGACGCGGCGCTCGCCAACGGCGAGTTCCTCCTGCGCGAGTTGCGCCGGACCGACGGGCGGTGGCTGCGCAGCTGGCAGGACGGCGTGGCCTCTCCGGTGCTGGGCTACGCCGCCGACCACGCCGCCGTGATCGACGCCTTCACCCGCCTGGCCGAGGCATCCGGCCAGTCCCGTTGGCTGTCGGCCGCGGTGGAGACGGCCGATTCGCTGCTGGCGCTGTTCTGGGACGAGCGCAGCGGTGGGTTCTTCACCAGCGGCCACGACGGCGAGCGCCTGATCGCCCGGCCCAAGGAGCTGATGGACAACGCGGTGCCGGCGGCCGATTCGATGGGGGCGTTGGCCCTGCGCCGTCTCGCGGCGCTGACCGGCGAGCGCCGCTTCGACCGGGCTGCCGATGCGGTGCTGCGCCGTACCGCGACGCTGGCGGTGGCGCATCCGACCGCCTTCGGGCAGCTGCTGGTGGCGCTCGAGCTGACCGATGGGATGGTGGGCTCGGGCGCGGCGGCGCCGCTGACCGAGGTGGTCGTCGCCGGTCGGCGGCCGGAGCTGGTCGCCGCGGTCCAACGGCGTTGGCTGCCGTCGGCCGTGCTGGCGTGGGGTGAGCCGTACCCCTCGCCCCTGTGGGAGGGTCGCGAGCCGGGCTGGGCCTACGTGTGCGTCGGAGCCGCCTGCCGGTTGCCGGTCAGCGAGGTCGCCGACGTGGACGCGCAGCTCGACGCGGTGGAAGGCTCACGCCGTGCGTGAACTGGTTGCCCTCGATCTGCCCGGCGGGCCGGCCTTCGTCGACGCGCTGCGCCGGGCGTGGGACGACGGCGACGCGGTGCTACCCCTCGACCGCCGCCTACCGCTCGCCGCCCGCCGTCGCCTGGTGGCTGCGCTCGCGCCTTCGGTGGTCGTCGATGGGAGCGGCCCGCAGCGAATCGGCGCCGATTCGGCGGGGGTTCCCGTCGAGAACGGCGACGCGTTGGTCCTCGCCACCTCGGGGACGACAGGTGACCCGAAAGGGGTCGTGCTCACCCAGGACGCGGTCGCGGCGGCCGCTCGGGCCACGTCGCAGCACCTGGGCATCGACCCGGCCCGACACCACTGGCTGGCCTGCCTGCCGCTGGCCCACATCGGCGGGCTGTCGGTGGTGTGTCGGGCGCTGTGGGCGGGCACCGCGCTCACCGTCACCGATGGCTTCGATGTCGAGTCGGCGCTGGCCAGCGGGGCCAGTCACGTCTCGCTGGTCACCACCGCCCTCGTCCGCCTCGGCGAGCGGGCGGCCGCGTTCGAACGCATCGTGCTCGGCGGGTCGGCCCCGCCCACCCGCCGAGCGGCCACCGTGGTGTGCACCTACGGCATGACCGAGACGGGCAGCGGTGTGGTGTACGACGGCTGGGCCCTGCCCACCGTCGAGGTTCGCGAGGTCGATGGTGAACTGCAGCTGCGCGGCCCGATGTTGCTGCGCGCCTACCGCGACGGCACCGACCCCCGGACCGCCGACGGTTGGCTACCCACCGGCGACGGCGGCCGGGTCGATACTGCCACCGGGTTCGTCGAGGTGTACGGGCGGCGGGGCGATCTGATCATCACCGGCGGCCAGAACGTGTGGCCCGATCAGGTCGAGCGGCTGCTGGACAAGCTGCCCGGCGTGGCTGAGGTGGCCGTCGTCGGCCGGCCCGATCCGGAGTGGGGTCAGGTGGTCACCGCCGTCATCGTGCCGGCCGCAGATGCCGCCGTCCCGCCTCCCTCGCTCGATGCCGTGCGAGACGCGGTCAAGGCCGAACTGCCGGCCTACTGCGCGCCGCGCGCCGTCGAGTTGGCCGAGGATCTCCCGCGCACGACGCTGGGCAAGGTGCGTCGAGCCCTGCTCTAGGCGTCGGAGCTGTCCGCCGGGCCGGCCGGCCTGACCTCGACCTCGGGCTCGGCCTCACCGTCGAGGAGCGAGTTCCCCGCCGCGGCCGCCGCCGCCGGCGCGTCGGCCGGGTTGGCGAACCAGTGCGACACGACCCAGTCGATGTCGCGGTAGGAGTCGGCCAGTGGCTCCGCTCGGTAGCCGAGACCGTCGAGCTTGGCGTGCAGGTCGGCGACCTTGGCGTCATGGCCTGCTCGCGTCGCGTCGTCGAGCTCGATGAGCAGACCGGGACGGTGCTCTCGAAGCAGGCGCGCCATACCGTCGAGCACGGGGAGCTCGAAGCCCTCGACGTCGATCTTGACGAAGTCGGGTGGTTGCACGCCGGCCTGGGTGAGGAAGTCATCCAGGGAGACCGTTTCCACCGCCACCTCGTGCACCTTGTCCGGCGGCGCGGCTGCGCCGGCGAGGGCGTGGCCACCGCTGTAGCGGGCGACCTGGAGGACGCTCATCCCCGTGGCGGGACCGACGGCGCGTGCGACCACGAGCGCTTGGTTGAAGTCGTTGGCGGCGAGGTTGGCCCGAACCAGGCGGGCGTTGTCGAGATCAGGCTCGAAGGCGTACACGAACCCGCCGGCGCCGGTGAGCCGGGCGGCGAGCACGGTGAAGAAGCCGACGTTGGCGCCGACGTCGTAGACGACCATACCGGGACGGATGACGCGAGCGAACAGGTCCTGCACCGCCGGCTCGTTCGACCCGATGGCATAGTCAGGGTTCGACGCGCCCGGGTCGAACAGCAGGCCGCGACCCACGCCCTGACGCATCGCACTCTGCCGTCCCCGCAACCCGGCGCGAGCGAGCGCACCGACGCGGCCGGAACGTTGGGCGAGCCGGCCCAGCGGCCGGGCGGGCACGACGGCCAGCACTCGCCGACCGCTGCGGCCGAGCAGGCGACGCACCCGGTGCAGGGGTGCGGTGGCGGCGTTCAGCGCCCCGTTGGCCATGACCAGACCCTACTGCTCACCGGGGTCCGCTCCGGTGGAGGGGGCGCGCTCGATCCGGCCGGCGAGGTCGCCCCTGGCTCCGGGTTCGACGGTGACATCGTCGAGATCGAGAAAGGTGGCGAACCGGCGCAGTTCGGCGGCGAGCTCGGCGGCGGTGCGGGCGTGGTCGACGCCGTCCACGGCGAACGCTCCGAGCACCAGCAGCCGCCGTCCCCGGCGATCGGCCTTGAGATCGACGCGGGCGGGGATGGTGTCGTCCACCAGCAAGGGCATCACGTAGTACCCGTACGTCCGCTTCGGGGCAGGCGTGTAGAACTCGAGGCGATAGCGGAACCCGAACAGGCGGAGGGTTCGATCCCGTTCCCAGACGAGCGAATCGAACGGGCTGAGCAACGCTCGGGCCCGGATCCGGCGGGGTACGCGGGCCGCGGGGTGCAGGAAGGCCGGCTGACGCCAGCCTTCGACCTCAGCGCGGAGCAGACGCCCGTCCTCCACCAGCTCGTCGAGCAGCGGGCGCGCGTTGACCATTTTGAGGCGGTAGTAGTCGGCGAGGTCTTTCGCCGTGCCGACACCGATCGAGCGGGCGGCCGCGGCCAGCAGGTTCTTGCGCTGCTCGTCGGCGGGCGGCGTGGGCTGCGCCAGGATGGCGGCGGGGATGAACCATTCGGGCAGGCCGTACTCCCGCTCGAAGGTGCTGCGACGGCGCGCTGCGAGCCGCCCGCACCAGAACAACCACTCCAGGGCGATCTTGCCGTCGTTCCAACCCCACCACGGGCCCTTGCGACCGCCCCCCATCGACAGCTCGCCGGCGCTGCGGGGGCCGAGTGCGGCGATCTCGGCGTGGATGTCTTCGATGAGCGCGGGATTGTCGCGGGCGAAGCGCACGATGCCGCTCCATGCCGCGCCCGCCTCTGCCGCGACCATCTTGTGACGGAGGTCGGGGTGATGCTCGACGGGGATGAAGCTTGCTTCGTGGCCCCAGTACTCGAACAGTTCCTGGCGCGCTGCTGCGTCGAGCACGGCGCGACGCGAGCACGGGCCGAGACGGGCGTAGAGCGGGAGTTCGTGGCTGCGGGCGACGATGTTGACCGAGTCGATCTGCACCAGCCCGATGCGATCGAAGACGCGGCGGACGTGGCGGCGGTCGATGCGACCGGACGGCGCGGCGTCGGCGAACCCCTGGGCGGCGAGTGCGATCCGTCGCGCCGCCGCGATGCCGAGCCGCTCGGGGGTGCTGGTCACGTCGGGGCACGCTACCGAGCGCCGTAGCATGTGCGGATCGAGATCTTGTACGTGTGCACCGCCAACATCAACCGCTCGGCGATGGCTGCGGCGCTGACCAGCCGCATGATCCACGAGCGCGGGTTGCCGGCACGGGTCGGATCGGCATCGATCATGAACATGCCCGGCCGGCCGCCGCCGGCGCACACGCTGTCGGTGCTGATGGGCAAGGGCATCGATGCGTCGCGGCATCGCTCGCGCACCCTGTTGCCCGAACTGGTCGACGGTGCCGATCTGCTGCTCACGATGGAACGACAGCACCTGCGCACCGCCGCTGTGTTGGCGCCCGACGCGTTCGCGAAGACGTTCACGCTGAAAGAGTTCCTGCGACGGGCGCTGGAGATCGGCCCCCGTCCCGAGCACGAACCGATCGAGCGGTACCTGGGCCGCGTGGGCGAGGGGCGCGATCCGACGGTGCTGCTGGCCGACGATCCACGCGACGAGGTGCACGACCCGCAGGGTGGCCCGCTGCGCGAGTTCCAAGCCGCGGTGGACGAACTGGAGCTGTTGTCTCAGGGTGTGCTCTACGTGTTGTTCGGCGTGATGTGAGGAGGCAGTGCGGGCCCGCCGCGCCACAGCCGATTCGGCGCCGGTGAGCCGGGTGGGAACTCGTAGACACCACGTCTGACGCGCCTGACGCGACCGGCATCGTGCTCGTAGCCAAGGGCGTCGGCCAGGGTTTTGACCGTGTTGGCCCCGGCGACCGCGTAGCCGAGGCGGTGCAGCACCGCGTGCAGCTCGGCCAACGACACCGCACCGAGCCGCGACAACAGTGCGACGCAGGCTGATCGCAGCCGCCGACCCCAGAGATGGTTGACCTGCGCCGGCACGGGGGGAAGTTGGACCGCTCCGTCCGGGCCGGGCTGGCGGCCGCGGCGTCGGAGCGCAGGCCACAGTCGTCGATGGTGCTGCTTCAGCTCGAGCGCCGCGGTGCGTCGTTGGCGGGACAGGTGCAGCAGCTGCGCGTCGAGGTCGGCGAGACGCTGCGCGAGGCGGCGGCACCGCTGCTCGACCGCTTGGCGGCGTGCGCCGATGAGCCGGCCCTCGCCGACGATGGGATCAACGCGGCGGTGGCCGTCGCCGGCGTGAAGGTGGTCGGCGTGGAGGTGGTCGGCGTGGAGGTGGTCGGCGTGGAGGTGGTCGTCGTGGTTGGTGCCCGACATGGCAAGGCTCGCTCTTCCGGACGGTGATCTGCACAGAGGGCCGCATCAATTGAGACGGGGCCGGCCCCAAGACCTGCACCCATGATGCACGCGGGGTGTGACATCGGCCGACAGCCCAAACACCACCACCGATATGGCCCCCATCACCACAAGCAGTGATACTTCGCCCCACCCACCGATTCGAGCCGCGCTCCGCTCGTGGCGAATCGCTGCCGATTCGCCACGAGCGGGGCGGTCGGGGTGTGGCGGTGGTGGGCGATGGGGGGGGGGGACTAGAACGCTCCGGGTGGTGAGACGACCGCTGGAAGGCTTGGCGGGGTTACCAGCTGCCGCGGTGGGCCACGGTGTCCAGTCCCGGCCGCGCCCGATGGACGGCGGATCGACTCGGTCGATCGGTCCCGTCGGGCCGCCCGAGCGCGATGGTCGCCACCGCCCGCAACGCCTCGGGCACCCCGAACGCCGCCCTCACCGCCGCCTCGTGCTCGAACTGCCCGAACAGGCACGCCCCCAACCCCGCGTCCACCGCACCCAGCAGGATGGTCATCGCCGCCATCGCGGTGTCGACGTACCAGTAGGGCACCGGCCACATCTCGGCACCGCCGGCCAACGCCTGCTTCTCCGCCGCCGACGCCGACGGCCGCGCCCGCTTGTCCGCCTCGCCGTAGCGCGCCACGTAGGCCGACGGATCCGCGTACGGCACGATCAACACCGGTGCCCGCAACAACCCCGGCCACGGAAACGTCCCCCGCCGCTCCGAGGGCAGCGTCACCGACCAGTACCGGTCGACCGCGGCCGGTACGTCGAGCACGAGGAACTGCCAGCCCTGGGTGTTGCCCGCCGCCGGCGCCCGCTGCGCGAGCCGCAGCAATCGGTCCACCACGTCGGCCGGCAACGAAGCCGGCAGGAAGGAGCGGCACATCCGCCTCGCCGCCACGGCGTCGACGAACTCCACCGCTCGCCCCTCGACCGGACGGTTCAGATACGGGCCATCGGCACCGCAACGCCGGGCACGTCCACCCGGGTGCGGAAGATGGTCCCCAGCCGGGCCTTGTCCTCGCTGTTGTCCGCCGTGACGACGTACAGATCCCGCCGGTCGGCTCCGCCGAAGCACACCGAGGTGATCTGCTTGGCCGGCACCACGACCCGACCGGCCTCGGAGCCATCGGCCGTCCAGCCGCTCACACAGCCCCCGCCGAACTCGGCCACCCACACGACACCCGCCTCGTCGACGGCCAGGCCGTCGGGCTGGAACCCCGGCCGTTGCACCAGGTTGCGACGGTTGCCGCACGTCCCGTCCGCCGCCACGTCATGGGCGACGATCGCATTGGCGGTCGTGTCGGCGTGATAGATGACCGTGCCGTCCGGGGAGAACCCGATCCCGTTGGTCAGCCCGATCCCGCCGTACAGCAGCACCGTCTCGCCCGGGGCATCGATGCGCCAGCAATCGCCCGGCGTGCGCTCGCCCTCCATGTCGAACGGGTTCGACTTCAGCGTGCCGACCACGACCCGGCCTGCGGCATCCACGAAGAGGTCGTTCGTGCCCAGCGCATCGAACTTGGCCAGCTGGCGGCTCTCGCCGTCGCGCACGTGGGAGATGTCGCGGCCGGACACCACCAGTCCCCCATCGGCGTGCAGCGCGATCCCCCCGACGCCGCGCCGCTTGGGGATCACCGTGGTGATCGCTCCGTCCGGCGTGCGGCAGTACACCCCGCCGTTGGGCACGTCGGCGAAGTAGAGCCGGTCCTCGGCATCCACCCGCGGTCCCTCGAGCAGGCCATAGCCCCAGGCGAGTGTCTCGATGTCCCCCACGTCAGCGTCCCCCCGGACCCCGGTCGGTCGTCCTGCACCCGCCCCGCAGGGCGGCGCTCAGAACGGCCCCGTCTCTTTGAGCAGTGCGTCGAGGTCCTCGGCCATCGCCCAGCCGAAGCCGATCAGCACGTCGCCGTTGTCGATGTCGAGCTCGGCGAAGAACATGGCCACATCCGGATGGACCTCGTGATGATCCGGTGCGACGTAATCGAAGATCGGCTGCAGCGCACCGTCACCGGTGACGGTGAAGGAGCGGTCGTTGTACGCACCGGTCTCGATCCCGAACCGCTTGGCCAGGCGTCGACCCCACGCCCGCTCCTCGCCCGATGCCTTGTGGCCCGGACGGGGGATGATGTCGTTGAAGCCGGTGAAGGCGTGGAACGTGGACGGAGCGGCCAGCCGGGAGCCGACCAGCACGTCCTCGTCGGGGAAGGCGAGCACGGCGCGACGCATCTGGTCCCGGATGATCGAATCGAGCACCTCGGCCCGGTCGTCGGTGGCGCAGACCGACGCCAGGCCGATCAGCACGCTCGGCGTGCCGCCGATGCGCTCCAACGTGCAGAACGAGTAGCCGAGCAATGCGCCCGCGTCGTCCCGCGCCAGGGTGACGAGCACCCAGGCCTCAGCCTGTTTGGACAGCGTCCCGATCTCGAACGCCCGACCGGATCCCCCGCACAGCTCCGACATTTCTGCCAGGTCGGCATCGCTCAGCGCAGTGCAGTCCTTGGTCACGACAAGGGTCGCCATCGTCGCTACAGCCCCCAACATCGGCATTGGACAACGCCTACTAGTTCAGCCGTTGACCGTCGTCCGATGCAAGCTGCCTGCTGGTCCGCATGCGCCCACCATCCGCGCGCGCACCGTGTTCGGCCCTGGGACAACAACCTCACACCGCGACACAGTCTTCGCCGAGAAGGGCGCGCAACTCTCCCACCAGCCCGTTCGACGTGTCCACGCTGAACTGGTCGGGCAGACGCACCGTGCGCTCGGCCAGGTGGATGAACACCGGCGCCTCGCCGGGGTGGTCCACCAAGGTCGTCTTCAACTCGCCGAGCAGCCGCTGGTCGAGCCGGTTGGGCGACACCCGCAGCCGCAGCGGCGGCGTCTCGGTGAAGCCGGACAGGTCGAGCACCTCCACCGAGCCGACGATCAGCTTGGGCAGGTCGTCGCGTTTGTCGACGCGGGCGTCGAGCAGCACCACCTGGTCGTTGGTCTGCTCGCCGAGCAGGTGCCCGAACAGTGTCATCGTCTTGGGGAACACCATGCACTCGACCGAATCGGTGAGGTCCTCGAGGGTGAACACCGCCATCAGCTCGCCCTTCTTGGTCCACTTGCGCACCAGGTTGGTGACCACGCCGCCGATCACCACCCGGGTCCCGTCGTCCTTGTCGGTGAGATCGCCCAACGAGCAGTCCATCTTGCGGGCCAGGATCTTCTCGTAGCCCATCAGCGGGTGGTCCGACACGTACAGCCCGAGCATCTCCTTCTCGAAGGCGAGCTTGGGCCGCTTGGCGAACTCCAGCTCGGGGATCTGCACCCGCTCGTCGAACACCGGGCCGCTGCCGTCGTCGAGCGCGCCGAAGAGCGTCTGCACGCCCATCTCGTGCTCGCGCCGCCGCGCGATGGTCTGGTCGATGATCTGTTCGTACACCGTCAGCAGACCTTGGCGGGGATGGCCGAACGAGTCGAACCCGCCGGCCTTGATCAACGATTCGACGGTGCGCTTGTTCAGCACCTTCTCATCGACCCGCTGGGCGAAGTCGTAGAAATCGACGAATGGTCCATTCGCCAGGCGTTCGGCCACGATCAACTCGACGAGGCCCTCCCCCACGTTGCGCACTGCCGACAGCCCGAAGAGGATGTTGCCCTCGCCGTCCGGTGCGAAATCGCTCTCCGAACGGTTCACGTCGGGCACCCGCACGGTGATGCCGAGCGTGCGGCACTCGTTGAGGTACACCGCCGCTTTGTCGAGGTTGGTCTTGACCGAGGTCAGCAGGCAGGACAAGTACTCGACTGGATAGTTCGCCTTCAAGAACGCCGTCTGGTAGGCGACGTAGCCGTACCCGTAGGAATGGCTCTTGTTGAAGGCGTAGTCGGCGAACGGTTCGATGATGTCGAACCAGGCGGTGCCGAGGTCGCGCCCGTAGCCGGTGGTCTCGCAGCCCTCGACGAACTTCTCGCGCTCCTTGGCGATGAGCTCGCGGATCTTCTTGCCGCACGCCTTGCGCAGGTTGTCCGCCTCGGCCAGCGAGTAGCCGGCGAAGCGCTGCGCGATCCGCATCATCGATTCCTGATAGATCATCAGGCCGTAGGTGTCGCCGAGGATCTCCTCCGCGTCGGGGTGCAGGTACTCCGTCGATTTCCGGTTGTTCTTCCGGTCGGCGTAGTCGTTGTGCATGTTGGCGGCCATGGGACCGGGCCGGTACAACGCCACCAACGCCGCCACATCCTCGAAGCGGCTGGGTTGCATGGAGCGGATCAGCGCCCGCATGGGGCCGGACTCCAGCTGGAACACGCCGATCGTGTCGCCCCGGGCCAGCAGCTGGTAGGTCCGCGCGTCCTCGAGGTCGACGTTGTCGATGTCCACGTCCACGCCGTGCACCCGCTTGATCATCGCCAGCGTGTCGCTGATGACGTCGAGGTTGCGCAGGCCGAGGAAGTCCATCTTGAGCAGGCCGAGCTCCTCGACGCCGTGCATCTCGTACTGGGTGACGACGGGGGCGTCCTCCGGCTTGGAGCCCGATTCCGGCTTGCGTTGGATCGGCAGGTACTCGGTGAGCGCGTCCCGGGTGATCACCACCGCGGCGGCGTGGATGCCGTCCTGGCGGCGCAGGCCCTCGAGACCGCGGGCCACGTCGACCACGCGCTTGACGTCGGGATCGGTCTCGTACATCTGCCGTAGCTCGCCGGCCATCTTGTAGCCGTCCTCGTACTTCGGGTGCGGCTCGAGGCAGGCGTACAACGGCGTGTCGCGGCCCATGATCAGCGGCGGCATGGACTTGGCCACCCGGTCGCCCATGGCGTACGGGTAGCCCAGCACCCGCGATGCGTCGCGCACCGCCGCCCGGGCCTTGATCTGGGAGAACGTCACGATCTGGGCGACGTGGTCGCGCCCGTAGCGCTCGGCCGCGTAGCGGATCATCTCGTCCCGGTAGCGGGAGTCGAAGTCCATGTCGATGTCGGGCATGGAGACGCGCGACGGGTTGAGGAACCGTTCGAAGAGCAGGTCGTAGCGGATCGGGTCGAGGTCGGTGATGCGCAGGCAGTACGCCACCGCGCAGCCGGCGGCGGAACCACGGCCCGGTCCGACCCGGATGTTCGCCTTGCGGGCGTGGTCGATGAGGTCCCACACGATGAGGAAGTAGGAGCTGAACCCCATGTCGGAGATGACCTTGAGCTCGAAGGCGAGCCGTTCGACGACCGCGTCGTCGAGCTGGTTGCCCCAGCGGGCCCGGGCGCCCTCGAAGGTGAGGTGGTGCAGGTAGTCGGTGTCGGTCTCGAAGCCCTCCGGCAGCGGGAAGCGCGGCAGCTGCGACTCCCCGAAGGCGATCTCCACGTCCGCCCGCTCGGCGATCCACAGCGTGTTGTCGCAGGCGACCTCGACCTCGCGGAAGAGGTAGCGCATCTCCTCGGCGGTCTTGAGGTAGTGCTGGTCGCCGTGGAACTTGAAGCGGTCGGTGTCCGCCATGAGCGCACCGGTCTGCACGCACAGCAGGGCGTCGTGGGCTTCGCAGTCGTGCTGGTGGGTGTAGTGGCTGTCGTTGGTGGCCAGCAGCGGCGCGCCGATCCGCTTGGCGATCTCGAGCAGCTGGGGGTTGGTCTGCTTCTGGGCGGGGATGCCGTGGTCCTGGATCTCGACGAAGAGGTTGTCCTTGCCGAAGATCTCCTGCAGGCGGCCGGCCCGCTCGAGCGCCAGCTTCTCGTCGCCGGCGAGCAGGGCCTGCAGCACGTGCCCGCCGAGACAGCCGGTGGTGGCGATGAGCCCTTCGCTGTGCTCGGCGAGGACCTCCCAGTCGACGCGGGGCTTGTAGTAGTAGCCCTCCATGAACGCCCGGGAGGCGATCTGGATCAGGTTCTTGTAGCCGGTGTTGTTCTCGGCCAGCAGCGTGAGGTGGTAGTAGAGCTTCTTGCCGCCTTCGGCCTCGCCGCCGGAGTCGTCCATCTTGCTGTTGCGCCGCACCGGGCGCTCGGAGCGGTGCTCGTGGGCGAGGTAGGCCTCGGTGCCGATGATCGGTTTGACGCCGACCTTGCGTGCCGCCTTGTAGAAGTCGAGCACGCCGTACATGTTGCCGTGGTCGGTGATGCCGACCGCCGGCTGCCCGTCGTCCTTGGCCTTCGCCACCACCGCCTCGACGCGGGCCGCGCCATCGAGCATCGAGTACTCGGTGTGCACGTGCAAGTGCGTGAACGACTTCGCCATCGGGGACGCCTCTTCCCTCTCCGCTACTTCCGCTCGGTCACACCGCCGTCAGCGTCGGGCCCGTCGTACACAGGCTTTCCACAGCCATCGTCCACAGACTGTGGAGAAATGACAGCGGTGTCATTCGAATCTAGCGGACCCGGGCGTCACCGGCCGGGCCGAACGGGGATCGCGTCGCCGGTGGCAGCGCGCCTCGCCGGTGGCAGCGCGCCAGGCGGCCCGACGCGCTCAGAGGTAGGTGCCGGGGCGGTGGTCGCCCCCGCCTGGCGGACCCATCGGCCCGCCGGGCCCCTGCATGCCGCCGGGTTGCAGCTGGCGCATCTGCTCGAGCTGCTGGCGGGCCATGACCTGCTGGGCGAACATCGTCGCCTGGATGCCCTGGAACAGGCCTTCCAGCCAGCCCACGAGCTGGGCCTGGGCCACCCGCAGCTCAGCGTCGGACGGCGCCTCCTCCTCGGCGAAGGGGGTGGTGAGGCGGGCGAGCTCCTGCTGCAGGTCGGGCGAGAGCGTGCTGGCCAGTTCGTTGACCGACATCTCGTAGATGTCGCGCATGCGGTCCCGGGAGCGCTCGTCGAGCTGCGCGCTGCGGACCTCCTCCAGCAGCTGACGGATCATCGACCCGATCCGCATGATCTTGGCCGGCTGCTCGATCACCTCGGTGGGCGCCTCAGGGGCGCCTCCCTCCGGGGTGGCTCCGGGTTCGACGATCTCCGGCCGTTCGGCGTCAGCGGTCACGGGGCCACGTTAGCCAGCCGATGCGCTCAGCGCGCCAGACCCACCAGCAGCGGTACCAGCATCTCCGCCGCGGTGAGCGAGCCGTGCCGACCGATGAGCCGGAACGGGCCGGTGTCGGCGGGATCGTGGAAGGCGACGGTCCCCTTGGCCACGAGGCACACGTCGCCGAGGCGGGCGGCGAGCTCGTCGCCGACCTTGGGCCCGAACCACTGCTCGTCGATCACCTCGTCACGGGTGCGGACCCAGGCGTGCGCGTCGTGGTGGGTGCGGGCCGCCTCGTACAGCGCCCTGGCCCGACCCGGCCGGGCGTGCAACCAGCGGAAGCGCCCCTCACCGGACTGCATCGACGTACTGGCCAGTACGGTCGGGTGCGGCTCGATGATGTTGTCGCCCGTCTCCACCTGGCCGTGGTCGGCCACGATGACCACCGCGGTCCCGGCGGGCAGGTCCTCGAGCAACCAGGAGACGAGCGTGTCGGCACTGCGCAGCTCGGCCCGGTAGTAGGCGCCGAGGCCGTACTCGTGGGCCACCTTGTCCACGCCCTCGTAGTACGCGTACACGAACGGCTCGCCGCCGCGCACCAGCTCGGTCACCTGTGCCACCAGGCTGCTCATGACCCGGTAGCCGTGGAAACGGGCCCCGGCGAGGTGCGCCTGGGTGAACCCGGTGGTGGAGAACTCGGCCCTGGTCACGATGGCCGGCCGCTGCCCGCAGAACGCCTCGTGCGGCTGCACCACGGTGGGCGGGTGGGCGCCGCGGGCATCGCCGCGGTCGGTGGACCAACGCAGCATGTTGACCACGTCGTTCTCCAGCCGGATGCGGTACCCGACGACCCCGTGCTCACCCGGCGGCAGGCCGGTGGCGATGGACGTGAGGGCGGCGGCGGTGGTGGACGGTGCCACCGTCGTGATGGGGCCGCCTTCCAGCGAGGACATGACGGGCAGCTGGTCACGGTGATCCTGCAGCTGGCACCAGCCGAGGCCGTCGAGCACGAGCAGCACGACCTGGTCGGCGGCCAGTGCCGCCGGCGGCATCCACGACGGCGCGTCCGGCCACTCCAGCAGCGCGGGCACCAGGTTGGTGATGCAGGCGCCGTCGTACTCCGGCCGGACATACCGCTCGGCCTGGTCCTCTGCCTGCTCTTCGCCGGTCACCACGTCTCCAGCTTGCCCGTTCGTCGTACCGCCCACCAACGCTACCGCTCCGGGCGACCTTCGCCTGCCGCGTCGATCACAACGACGGCCGGGCCCCTACAGTGGGGCCATGAAGGGTCAGCGATGAAGGTATCGACCCGTGGTGACTACGCCAGCCGGGCGCTGCTGTCGCTGGCGTTGCACGCCGACGACGGTCGGCCCAACTCGGTGCGCGACATCGCGGAGCGCACCGGCCTACCCCAGCCCTACCTCGAGCAGATCCTGCTCGCCCTCAAGGGCGCCGGTCTGGTCCGCTCCAAGCGCGGCGTGGGCGGCGGGTACATCCTCGCCCGGACGCCGCAGGAGATCACGCTGGCCGAGATCGTGGGCGCGGTCGACGGCCCGATCGCCGCCGGCGACTTCGGTGAGCCGCACGCCAACGGGGCGTGCGATCACGAGGGCCAGTGCGTGCTGCTCGCCATCTGGGGCGACATGGGCGCCCGCATGCGCACCCTGCTCAACTCGATCTCGCTGGCCGACATCGCCGAGATCGCCCGCGGCAACCGCGCCTGGCCCACCGCCGGCACGCCCGACTGAACGCCCGCCCGCGCCCGCCAGGTGGCCGGCGCTAGGACGGCGTCACGGTGGGCGGCGTGTCCACCCCGAGGCCGCGCAGCACGGCCCGCAGGTCGTCCGGCAGCGGCGCCTCGAAGCGGACCTGTTCACCGGTGCCGGGGTGCGCGAACTCCAGCTGCGCCGCGTGCAGGAACGGCCGGCGCAGCCCGAAGCGCAGGCGGGCACCGCCATAGTTCGGATCGGCCACCACCGGTAGCCCGATGGCCTGCAGGTGGACGCGGATCTGATGGGTGCGGCCCGTCTCGAGCTCGCAGGCGACCAGCGACAGCGCCTCCGGCTCGTCGATCTGCTGCAGCAGGCGATAGCGGGTGCGCGCCGGCCGGCCGTCGGCCACCACCGCCCGGCGGGTCGGATCGTGGCGTGACCGCCCGATCGGCGCATCGATCAGCCCGTTGGTGGCGTCGGGATGGCCGATGACCAACGCCAGGTAGCGGCGCTGCACCTCGTGGCCGGAGAGCTGTTCGACCAGGCTGTGGTAGGCCTGCTCGGTGCGGGCCACGACGAGCAGGCCCGACGTGCCGCGGTCGAGCCGGTGCACGATGCCGGGCCGGTGCGCCTCCCCCACCCCGTACAGCTCCGGGAATCGGGCGAGCAGGCCCTGCACCAGCGTGGCGTCGCGCACACCGTTGCCGGGGTGCACCACGATGCCTGCCGCCTTGTTCACCACGATGACCGACTCGTCGGTGTGGAGGATCTCGAGGGGGACCTCGGGCGCCGGCGCGAGGACCGATTCCTCGAGCGGCACCTCGACCCACGCCACGGCGAGGCGTTGGCCGGTCTGCAACCGCAGCGAACGCGATGTCACGACGACATCGTCCACCGCCACCTTGCCCTCTTCGACGAGCACGGCGCAGGCCTTGCGCGACAGACCGGTCAGCATGGCGACGACGCGGTCGACCCGTTCGCCGTCCAGTGCGGCCACGATCTCGGTCTCGGTGCCCACCGCGGCGCTCATGAGGAACCGTCCGCGGCGCCGCTGCGCATCCCGACGAGCACCAGCGCCAGACCGCCGCAGGTGAGCGCGATGTCGGCCACGTTGAAGATCGGCCACCACTGCACGTCGATGAAGTCGGTGACCTTGCCACCGAACAGACCGGGGCCGGGCTGCACGACCCGGTCGACCAGGTTGCCCAGCGCGCCACCGATGACCAGCCCGAGGCAGACGGCACCGGCCCGGTTGGAGACCGACCGGCTGGTGCGCAGCAACACGGCCACGATGATGATCCCGACCACGCCGATCACCGAGCCCCAGCCCTCGAAGCGGCTGAAGGCGGCGCCGGAGTTGAACGCGAGGTTGAACCGCAGGGAGCCGACGATGTCGATCGGCTCGTCGAGGGTGCGGGCCCAGTACTTGGTGACCTGGTCGGCCAGCAGCACGACGCTGACCGCGCTGCCGATCAGCAACCAGCGCTGCCGGGCGCCCAGCGTGGGCGCCCGGTCCTCGGGGGTGGGGTCGGCCGGATCGGTGGAGGCATCGGGGCCGGCCACCAGGGCGGGAAGGTCAGTGGGCGCGTCGATGGCTCGTCTCCAGCGCTCGGTCGGTGCCGACGATGCTACTGCGCCGGCGCCCGGCGGCGGCGCGGGCCGGCTACCGCTGCGGCGCTGCGCGGCCCACCGCGCCGATGACCCGTTGCAGCGACGCGGCGGGCTCCGCGGTGTGGATGCGCCAGCGCTTGGCACGGCTCGTCGTGCCCTTCAGCAGCTCGACCTCACGGGGGGCGACGCCGGCGAGGCCGGCCAGCAGCTGCTGCACCGCACGGTTGGCCTTGCCGCCCTCGGGCGCGGCGGCGACGACCACCCGGAGGCGGCCGTCGTGCTCACCGGTGACGGTCGTGCGCGACCCGCCCGGCACGACCCACACGTCGAGCTCCAGCGCATCGGGCCCGGCCGGTCGAGCCCAGGGCGGGTTCATCGGCGGCGGCCGGCGCTCAGCGACGGCGGAACCGGGAGCGGATCTCCTCGTTGCCCTCGAAGAAGCGCAACGCCGGATCGGTGGGGTCACGGTCCTCGAAGAACTTGATGGCGTCATCGTCGGCGGGCTCCTCGCCCACCGCTCGGCGCAGCTCGTCGAGGAAGGTGTCCCGGCTGCCACCGGTGGCGGCGGCGGGCATCGTGGTCGCGGCCGGCCCGCCGGTTCCCACCGGAGCGGCCGGGGGCGGCGGGGGGACGTCCCCCGGTTCGGCCGTGGCGGCCCCGGCGGCCTGCTGCCCGGCCGGCGGCGGCGGGGGCGGGGGGGGCGGCACCATGCCCATCCACGGCGGTGCACCGGGCCCACCCGGCGCGTCGGCGCCGGGGCTGCTGCCGGGCGTCCCGAGGCCCATCGACGGGCGGTCGGCAGCGGCCCGGGCGCGGGGCGGCACCGTCGACGCCTTGTCCCCGGCCGCCTTGTCGGCGTCGCCCACCTTGTCGGCGTCGGCGTCGGCAGTGCCGGCGACGACAGCAGCGGTATCGGCGGCGGCTGCGCCCGCGTCGGCGGTCGCGGTGGCGGTCGTCTCGCCGGCCTCGGCGCCGTTGCCGGTCACGGTGGCGGTCGCCCCGTCGCCGCCGTCCAGGTTGACGGCCGGCTGCTCGACGGTGGTGGTCGCCGCGTCGGAGGCGTCGGCGGCGTCTGAGGTCACGCCGTCCGCTGCGGGGTCGGCCGACGCAGGGCTGTCGTCGCCGGTGGACGGGGTGGCCTCGTCGCGGCCGCCGGGATCGCGCGACACCCGGCCGGCGGACGGGGCGAACGGTGAGGTGGAGACGGCGCCGGTGCCGAACCCGGCCGGAGCCGAACTGTCGAACACCGAGGCGGCGGTGGAACCCGCGCTCCGGTCGGCAGACGCGGCGCCGGCGGGGGCGTCGGGCGCGGCGGCGTCGTTCGCAGGGGCCCGGGTCGTGGCTGCTGCGGCGGCCACGGGCGAGATGATCTCGGTGGCGGGCTCCGCCGGCGAATCGGTCACCGCGGGAGCGGGAGCGGGGGCGGCGGCGCGGGCGACGTGGGCGGCCACGGCCTCGTCGAACGTGGTCGATCCGAGCGTGGGCAGCGGCACGTCGCCCAGCGCGGCGGGAGCCTCGACCAGGCTGCGGAGCTGCTCCAGCGCGGTGCGCAGGCGCTCCCGTTGCACGACACCGTGGGCGTCGAGCGCGTTGACATCGTGGGCGAGGGCGTCG
>JADLEF010000258.1 GCA_020846295.1 Acidimicrobiales bacterium | reverse complement strand
GTCCCCGAGGCCCTGCCGGACGACACCTACGCCGACAGCCCCGAGACCGTCGTCGGCCGCATCGCCATCCCCACCATCGGGCTCGACGAGGCCCTGCAGCAGGGCATGACCCTCACCGCCATCAACCGGGGCCCCTCCCACTGGCCGGGCACCGCCGGCCCCGGCGAGCTCGGCAACGTCGTCGTCGCCGGCCACCGCACCACCTACAGCCGACCCTTCCACGACCTCGACCTGCTCCGGGTCGGCGATCCTGTCGTCTCCACCACCGATCGCGGCACGTTCACCTACGCGGTCACCGGCACCGAGATCGTCACCCCGGAGGAGGTCCGCATCGCCGATCAGACCGCGGCCTACACCTCCACCCTGTTCGCCTGCCATCCGCCGGGCTCCGCCGCCTACCGCATCGTCGTGCACCTCCAACTGCTCGACGCCGCGGGCCGGCCGGTGCCGCCCTTCGAGGCACCGGTCGCCCCGGTCACCATCCCCCGACCGGCCTGACCCGCCGCGCTGCCTAACCTGCAGGTGATGGATCGGGCATCGACGGCGCTGCGCGCGCTCCTGGCCGGCGGCTGCGTGGCCTTCTCGATGCCGCCCTGGGGCTGGTGGCCGCTCGCCTTCGTCGGCTTCGCCCTCTTCGCCCACCTGCTCGACGTCCCCTCCCGGCGCAGCCGGTTCCTGCGGGGCTGGCTGGTCGGCATCGCCTGGCTCGCGCCCTCCACCGTGTGGGTCATCGACATGACCCCACCCGGCTGGGTCGTCGCCTCGCTGCTGCTCGGCGCGTACGTCGGCGGCGCCGCCGCCCTGGTGCCCGCCGGCCGGCCGTGGACCTGGCTGGCGGCCCCCGCCGCGGTGGCCGTCGCGGAGTTCGCCAGCACCGTCGCCCCCTTCGGCGGCATCCCCCTGTCGACGGTCGCCATGAGCCAGGCCGCCTCGCCCCTCGGCCCCGTCGCCCGCGTCGGCGGTGGCGTGGCGCTCACCCTGGCCACCGTCGCCGCCGGTGTCGCCCTCGCCGCGCTGGCCGCCCGGCACCGGCGGGCCGCCGCCACCGCGGCGGCCGCCGTCGCCGCCGTCGCCGCCCTCGCCGCCGTCGCCCCCCGGGGCCACGACGTCGGCACCCTCGACGTCGCCCTGGTGCAGGGCGGCGGCCCGCAGCGGACCCGGGCCGTCAACACCGATTCGAACCTGGTGTTCCAACGCCACCTCGTCGCCTCCGCCCAGGTGGAGCCGCCGGTCGACCTCGTCGTGTGGCCGGAGAACGTCGTCTCCGTCGACGGCCCCTTCGAGGGCAGCGCCGAGGAGGCGGACCTGGCGGCCCTCGCCCGCCGCCTCGGCGCCCCCGTCGTGCCGGGCATCGTCGAGTCCTTCCCCGGGCGGTTCTTCAACGCGTCGGTCGTGCTGCTGCCCGACGGCTCCACTGCGTCCCGCTACGACAAGGTGCGCCGCGTCCCCTTCGGCGAGTACGTGCCGTTCCGGTCCACCCTCGACGGCCTCACCGGCGGCAGCGTCTCGCGGCTGGTGCCCACCGACGCGGTGGCGGGCACCGGACCGGCGGTGGTGGACACGCCCACCGGCCGCGCCGGCATCGTCATCTCCTGGGAGGTGTTCTTCGAGCGGCGCGCCCGCGACGCCATCGGCAACGGCGGCGAGGTCCTGCTCAACCCGACCAACGGCTCCAGCTACTGGCTCACCATCGTGCAGTCCCAGCAGGTGGCGTCCTCCCGGCTCCGCGCGCTCGAGACCGGCCGGTGGGTGCTGCAGACCGCGCCCACCGGCTTCACTGCCGTGGTCGGGCCCGACGGCACGGTGCACCAACGCAGCGGGGTGAGCGAGGCGAAGGTCCTCCAACAGGAGATCACCCGCCGGCAGGGCCTCACCTGGTCGGTCCGCTTCGGCCCGTGGCCTTCGCTCGTCGTCGCCGTCGCCCTGCTCGCCGTCGCCCACCTCCTCGCCCGCCGCGGCGCGCCGCAACCCGACGCCGGCTCGCCCGGCACGAACGGGACCGTCACCGGGGCGGAGACCGCCGAGCCGATCGACGCGACGGTCGACTGAGCGCCCGGATCCAGATCGGATCGGACCGGATCAGAGCTCGAGCAGGATCGTCGCGGGCCCATCGTTGATCAACGACACCTGCATCTCGGTGCGGAACCGGCCGGTGGCCACCGTCGCCCCCAGGCTGCGCAACGCCGCCACCACCTCGTCGACCAACGGCTCGGCCACCTCGGGGCGGGCGGCGTCGATCCAGCTCGGCCGGCGACCCCGCTCGGTGTTGCCGTACAGCGTGAACTGGCTGACCACCAGCACCTCACCGGTGGTCTCCGCCACCGAGCGGTTCATCACACCGTCGTCGTCGGCCATGATCCGCAGGTTCCACAGCTTGGCGGCCAGCTTGCGGGCGGCGTCGACGGTGTCCTCGTGGGTCACCCCGACCAGCACGCACAGCCCCGCGCCGATGGCACCGACCACCTCGCCGTCGACCCGAACCGCCGCTTCGCTGACCCGTTGGACGACCGCTCGCACGTACTTACTCCTCGGTAGCTTGCGCCGGGCATTGCGCCGCAGCCGACCCTAGTGTTGGCGCCCGTGCCGGAGACGCCCGCTCAGACGCCCCGACCGCTCGACCCCGACGGGCCGCTGCGCATCGCCTACCTGTGCTACCGGGGCAAGCCCCACGTCGGTGGCCAGGGGGTGTACACCCGGCACCTGACCAAGGCGCTGGTCGACCTCGGCCACACCGTCGATGTGCTCGGCGGTCAGCCCTACCCCATCCTCGACGAGCGGGTCCCGCTCATCCGCCTGCCCAGCCTCGACATCTACAACGACCACTACCCGATGCGCATGCCGGGGCTGTGGGAGCTGAAGACGGTGCCGGATTGGATCGAGACCGCGGTGTTCATGTCCGGCTCGTTCCCCGAGCCGCTGTCGTTCTCGCTGCGGGCGTGGCAGTACCTCAAGGACCCCGCCGGCGAGGCGGCCGGCCGCTACGACGTCGTGCACGACAACCAGTGCCTCGGCTACGGCCTGCTCGGCATGGAGCGCGCCGGCCTGCCCGTCATCGCCACCATCCACCACCCCATCACCGTCGACAAGCGGCTCGAGATGGAGGCCGCCCGCAGCCGCTACGAGAAGTGGTCCAAGGCCCGCTGGCACGGCTTCACCCGCATGCAGATCCGCGTCGCCCGCCGGATGCGGCGCGTCATCACCGTGTCGGAGAACTCCCATCGCGACATCCAGCGCGAGTTCTCCGTGCCCGGCGAGCGCATGGCCGTCATCCCGGTCGGCGTGGACATCGAGCTGTTCAAGCCGCTGCCCGACGTCGCCGTCGTGCCCGGCCGGATCATCACCACCGCCTCGGCCGACGTCGCCCTCAAGGGCCTGCGCTACCTGCTCGAAGCGCTGGCCAAGGTGCGCGTCGAGCACCCCGAGGCCCACCTGGTGCTCATCGGCCGGCGCAAGCCCGGCGGGCCGTCGGACCGCACCATCGCCGAGCTCGGCCTCGAGGAGCACGTCACCTTCGTCACCGGGGTGCCCGAGCAGCGCATCATCGAGCTCTACGCCGAATCCGAGCTGGCCGTGGTGCCGTCGCTCTACGAGGGGTTCAGCCTGCCCGCCATCGAGGCGCAGAGCTGCGGTGTCCCGCTCATCGCCACCACCGGTGGCGCCATCCCCGAGGTCGTCGGCCGCGACGGCGACACCGCCGCGCTGGTCGAACCGGGCGACGCCGACGCGCTGGCGGTCGCCATCGGCACCCGGCTGGGCCGCGGCGCCGAGCTGCGAGCCGGCATCGGCGCCCGCGGCCGGCAGCGGGTGGTCGACAACTGGAGCTGGACCATCATGGCGGCGCGCACCGCCGAGCAGTACCGGCTCACCATCGAGGACAAGCTGCGCCACCCCGGCCTGCCCGCCGCCGGCGCCAAGGTCCGAGCGCGGGCGGACCGGGGCTGATGCTGACCGTCGACTACGAGCGGCTCCGGCTCGAGGCGGGCGACCGGCTGCTCGACCTCGGCGCCGGGTTCGGCCGTCACGCCTTCGAGGGCTTCCGGCGCGGCGCCTCCGTCGTGGCCGTCGATCTGGCCCGCGACGAGCTCATCACCTGCACCAACACCTTCGCCGCCATGGCCCTCGCCGGCGAGGTGCCCGACGGCGCCGCGGCCGGCGCACTGCAGGGGTCGGCGCTGCAGCTGCCCTGCGCCGACGCCTGCTTCGATCGCGTCATCGCCTCGGAGGTGCTCGAGCACGTGGCCGACGACGGCGCCGCGCTGGCCGAGCTGGCTCGGGTGCTGCGCCCCGGCGGCACGATCGCCGTCACCGTGCCCGGTTGGCTGGCCGAGACCGTGTGCTGGAAGCTCTCCGAGGACTACCACGCCCCCGCCGCCGCCGGCGGCCACCTGCGCGTCTACACCGCTGACGTGGTCCGCACCCGCCTGAAGGTGGCCGGCTTCGAACCGTACGGCACGGGGCGGGCCCACGGGCTGCACACCCCGTACTGGTGGCTGCGCTGCGCCGTCGGTGTGGGCGACGAGCGGCACCGGGCCGTGGCCGCCTACCACCGGCTGCTGGTGTGGGACATCGTGCGGCGGCCGCTGGTCACCCGCCTGGCCGACCGGGCCCTGAGCGCGGTGGCGGCCAAGTCGCTCGTCGTCTACGCCCGGCGCGTCGCCGGCGGCGAGGAGGCCGGCCGTGTGGCTGCGTGACCTACCCGGTGTCATCAGCGCCGACGAGCTGGTCGCCACCGTCGACGCCATCGCCGCCTGGCAGCTGCCCGACGGGATGATCCCGTGGTTCCCCGGCGGCCACGCCGACCCGTGGAACCACACCGAGGCGGCCATGGCCCTGGCGCTCGGTGGACGCATCGAGGAGGCGGTGCACGCCTTCGCCTGGCTCGCCGCCCGCCAGCGGGCCGACGGCGCCTGGCACCGCTACTACGTGGCCGACGGCGTCGAGGAGGACAAGTTCGACGCCAACTGCTGCGCCTACCCCGCCACCGGGCTGTGGCTGCTGTACCGCTGCACCGGCGACCGGGCGCTCCTCGACGCGTTCTGGCCCATGATCGACCGGGCGCTGGAGTTCGTGCTCGGCCTGCAGACGGAGCGGGGCGAGATCCTCTGGGCCCGCCACGGCGACGGCACCCCTTGGACGTTCGCCCTGCTCACCGGCAACGCGTCGATCAGCCACAGCCTGCGCTGCGGGCTCCGGCTGGCCGCCGCGGTGGGCGTCGCCCGGCCCGCCTGGGAGGCGGCGCTCGACCGGCTGCTCCGCGTCATCCGCCACGAGCCCGACGCCTTCGCCCCCAAGCACCGCTGGGCCATGGACTGGTACTACCCGGTGCTCGTCGGCGCGTTGGAGCCCGAGGCGGCCCGCCGCCGCCTCGACGACGGCCGTGACCGCTTCGTCATGGACGGGCTCGGCGTGCGCTGTGTGCTCGACCAGCCGTGGGTGACCGCGGCGGAGACGTGCGAGTGCGCCCTGGCCCACCTGGCAGCGGGCGATGATGAGACGGCGCGGGCGCTGTTCCGCTGGGCGCAGGGCCACCGCCACGACGGCAGCGGCCACTACTGGACGGGCCTGGTGCACCCCGGCGGCCAGACGTTCCCGGACGGCGAACACGCCACCTACACCGCGGCCGCGGTGGTGCTCACCGCCGACGCGCTGTCCGGCGCCAGCCCCGCGGCCGACCTGTTCCGGCCCGAGCCGTGGGTGGCGCCGGTGGTGTCCGCCTTCGACGAGCAGGTCGCGCCGGAACCCCGCCGTCGGACCGGCTGAACCCGGCAGGCGGAAAACCCCTGTCTTCGGGAGCAGAAGGGGGGACACCGGTCCTACGTTGGAGGACATGGTTCGACGTTCCGTGTTCTCTCGAGCACTCACGCTCACCGTCCTGACCTTGGGTGGGATCGGTCTCGCCGGATGCGGTGGATCGTCGGGTGACGACGCCGCCGCCTCCACCAGCGCAGCCGCCCCTGAGACGACGTCGGTGGCGATGAGCGACGACCCGTTCTGCGTGCAGGTCGAGGCGGCCACCGAGAAGTTCGGGCTGGGCGGGGATTCGCCGACCGACCTCACCGCGGCGATGGCGAACCTGCCCGAGGCCGCCGCGCTGCTCGACGAGGCGACAGCCACCGCACCCGAGGAGCTCAAGGGCGACCTCGGGGTGCTGGCCAGCACCCTCGCCGCCGTCGCGCCGGGCATGAGCACGCTGGCCCAGCTGTCCGCCGAGGCGGCCACCGACGCGTCCAAGCAGCCGGCCCTGCAGGAGGCCACCGCCGCCTTCCAGGCGGACATGGCCAAGCTGCAGACACCCGAGTTCGTCGGGGCCTTCGACCGGCTGAACACCTACGCCAAGGACACCTGCGGCATCTCGTTCAGCTGATCGATCGCGGGGTGTCCGCCAACGGCGCGTCGAGCCGCTCGAGCACCCGCAGCGATCCGCAGCCGAACGCCGCCAGCTCTGCGAACCCACCGCCGGCCAGCGCCCGGCGGTACACCTCGTAGGGCGGCCGGCCACCGTCCGCGGGGTCGGGGACCACGTCGTGGATGACCAGGCGTCCGCCGGGCGCAACCTTCGGCGCCCACAGCTCGTAGTCGGTGTGGGCGGGGTCGGCCCCGTGACCGCCGTCGATGAACAACAGCGCCAGCGGGCTCGCCCACCACGGCGCCAGCGTGGCGGACGCGCCGACCACCGCCACCACCACCTCCTCCAGGCCCGCATCGCGCACGGTTCGACGGAACCACGGCAGCGTGTCGATCAGGCCGCAGGCCGGATCGACCAGGTCCGCCTCGTGCCACGGCCAGCCGGGCTGGTTCTCCTCCGAGCCCCGGTGGTGGTCGACGCAGAACAGCACCCTGCCCTGCCGCCGGGCCGCCGCACCGAGGTAGAGCGCGGACTTGCCGCAGTAGCTGCCGATCTCGAGCAGCGGCCCGGCCACGTCGGGCGGCAACGTCGCCGCCGCGGCGTGCAGCGCCAGGCCCTCGTCGAGCGGCATGAACCCGCGGGCCGCCTCAGCCTTCGCCCGCAGCCCCGCCGGCATCACCGGGCCGGGGTCAGGCTGCGAGCCGGCCCGGCCGCTCACCAGCCGTCGACGTGGATGATCGACATCGGATCCGGCCGGCGGGCCGGCTTGAAGTCGGTGCCCTTGGTGAACGCCACCGGGGTCAGCAGCGCCTGGGTCACCGACTCGTAGGGGATGCCGAGGATCTCCGCCGCCTCCTGCTCGTACATGAGGTGCAGCGTCGTCCAGCACGTGCCGAGGCCACGGGCGCGGGCGGCGAGCATGAAGCTCCACGCCGCCGGCAGGATGCCACCCAGCAGCCCGGCCGCCGCCGCACCCTTGGCCCGGCCCTGGACGCAGGGGATCACCAGCGCCGGCGCCTCACCCATGTGCTCGGCCAGGTAGTCCGCCGACGAGCCGACCCGCTCCTGCTGGGCGTCGCGGGCGGGATCACCGGTCTTGATCGCCCCGGCGTAGACCGGGGACTGCCGGTAGCCGGCGAACGCCCGACCGTACAGCTCACCGATCGCCGCCCGCTTGGCGGCGTCGGTGACGACCACGAAGTGCCAGCCCTGCACGTTGGAGCCGGTGGGCGCCTGCTGGGCGAGGCCGACGCATTCGGCGATCAGCTCGAGCGGGACCGGGCGCTCGAGATCGAGCCGCTTGCGGACGGCACGAGTGGTGGACAGGACCTCATCAGCGGACAACCCCAGCAAAGCCATGGGCCCGACCGTAGCGGGCCGGCTGTCAGGCTGCGGCCGGCGCCGTCTCCGCCGCGGCCGCCTGCTTGGTCTGGTGGCGGAAGATCGCCCGATCCAGCAGCAGGTACTTCACGACCCACACCACCAACCAGGCGCCGATCGATGCCGACTGCACCGCGATGAAGTTGCCGCCGGTGGCCGACTCGGCGGCGTGCACCGACAGCGTCGACAGCAGCGTGCCCACCCCGTTGAGGCCCCAGAACGGCAGGACCTCCCGCGTCAGCGAGTGCCGACCGGTCTTGGCCCACACGAAGCGTCGGGCGAGGTAGTACGACGGGATCGTCCCCACCGCGATGGCCGCCAGGTTCGCCGTCATGGCGCGCATGCCCACGACCTTGAAGAAGAACAGCAGCAGCGACTGGCCCAGCACCACGTTGAAGACGGAGACGCCGCAATAGCGCATGAACTTCAAGCCGTGCTCGGCCCACAGTTGATTCAGCTTGGAGCGCGAGGACATGCACCGACCACGCTAGCGGCCCACGCCGGGCCTGCCATGACACGACCGCCCCATGGCCGCGTCCCCCACCCCGGGGAAGGGGCCCTCGGGATGCGACTGCAACGGCTCACCTCCGCTGCGTTATTGTCCTGCACGTCCAGGTTCTGTGAAGGAGGTCACCAATGCCCACGAAGGCCGGGGAGCGCCTGAAGTTCGAGACCGGTACGGCCGAGGTCGTGGTCACCAAAGGCGGCGACGGGACGATCGAGTTCGACCCCGCCGGCGGCGGTGCTCTGCAGGTCGGCAAGCGCTACACCGATGAGGGCAGCGGCATCGAGGTCCTCGTCACCAAGCCGGGAGCGGGAGCGCTCAAGGTGGACGGGTCCGAGATGACCCAGGTGCAGCCGAAGCAGACCAAGTCGGCCGACTGAGGCCGCCGTGCAACCCGTCCGGGTCGATGTCGAACGCCGCCACGACGGCGAGTTGATCGTCATCCGCCTGCCCGGCGGAGCGTTGCACGCCCGCGATGCCGCCGAGGTGGCGGCCGTCGCCCAGGAGCTCAGCGAACAACGGGCCGTGCGCGCCGTCCTCGTGACGGCGCACGGCCCGGACTTCTGCACCGGCGCGGCGGAGGATCTCGATCCGCTCGCCGTCGGCGAGGATCCCGCCGCCGCCCTCGCCCGCGTCCGAGCTCCGGTGATCGCCGCGGTGGCGGGGACGTGCCGGTCCGTCGGCCTCGAGCTGGTGCTGGCCTGCGACATCGTCGTGGCCGCCGCCGACGCCCGCTTCGCCCTCGACGACGTGACCGTCGGCGCGGGCCTGCCGTGCTGGGGCGGCACCCAACGCCTGCCCCGCGCCATCGGCAACGGGCGGGCCGCCGCGATGGTGCTGCTCGGCGAGGCCCTCGACGCGGATGGCGCCTACCGGGCCGGCCTGGTCTGGGAGATCGCCGCCGACGCCGACACCCTGGCCACGCTGGCCGACGGGTTGGCGGCCAAGCTTCGCAACCTCGGCCCGCTCGCCCTCGAGTACGCCAAGGAGGCGGTGCACCGCGGTGCCGAGCTGCCGCTGCGCGACGGGCTGCGCCTCGAGGGCGACCTCAACACGCTCCTCGCCACCTCGGCCGACCGCGCCGAGGGCCTGGCCGCCTTCTTCGCCAAACGCCCGGCCGATTTCGCCGGGCGCTGACGCGTGGGAGGCGTTCGCCCTGCGGCGCGCCCCGCCGACGCGGGCCCCGTGCTCCCAGCCGGGGTGCCGGTACGGGCACTGGCACTGCTGCACGGCGCGGCCGAGCGGCTGAGCGCCCTCGACGCGGCGCTCGGTGCCGCCAGGCGCTGGCGCGTCGACGCCGAGCTCGCCCTGGGGCACCTGCTGCTGCCCATGGTGGTGGCCGAGGCCAACGGGCTGCCGCCCACGGAGCCCACGCCTGCGCCTCGCCCCGCGCCCGGCGGAGGCTGGGTCTGCGTGGACCTGGGACCGGACGACGGCGAGACCTTCGAACGGTTCTGCACCGTGATCGACGCGCAGGTGCGCGACGGCGCGCTGCCGCCCGACGCCGAGTCCTTCGCCGAGCAGGCCCAGCTGTGGCGGCTGCCGGTGACCCCGTTCCGGGTCGGACCGCCCGACGAACGGCGCCCGCCCGCCCCATCCCCACCGGACGTGCCGGTCGCACCGGGTCCGGCCACCGGATCGACCGACGTGCCCGGGACCAGGGCCGGCGCCGGGACCGGCACCGGCCCGTTGCACGGGATCCGCGTCCTCGACCTCACCGCCATGTGGGCCGGGCCCCTCGCCACGTGGCTGCTCGCCCAGGCAGGCGCCGAGGTGACCAAGGTGGAGGCGGCCCGACGACCCGACGGGCTGCGTCGCGGCGCTCGCCCCGTGCAGGCCGGCCCCGGGCCGGGCGCCCTCTTCGTCGCCCTCGACCACGGCAAGGACCACCGCACCCTCGACCTCGACGAGCCGGCGCAGCGCGCCACCTTCCTGGATCTCGTCGCCGACGCCGACATCGTCGTCGACAACCTCAGCCGGCGGGTGCGGCCCAACCTCGGCATCGATGCCGCCACCCTGCGCCGGCACAACCCTCACCTGCTCGACGTGTCGATCCGCGCCTACCCGGCCGATCGACCCGAAGCGGACTGGGTCGCCTACGGGGGCGGTGTGCACGCCACCAGCGGGCTGGCCGCTCGGCCAGACGGTTCCCCCGCCCCCGCCGCCCTGCCCTACCCCGACCCGCTGGCCGGCTTCGAGACCTTCGTCGGGATCCTCGCTGCGCTGCAGCGGGGGGGCCCGGCCCGCCTCGAACGATCGCTGCAGCAGGCGGCCGAGGCCGCCGCGTCGCCCTGCCCGGCGCCCGGGACCGTGGATCCCGCCGTCGTGGCCGCCTGGCGTCGACGAGCGGTGGCCCGTGCCGTCGAACGCGACGGCTGCCTCGTCCTGCCCAGCCCTCTGGAGGCCGCATGAGCAGCACCGCTGACCCCGTGCCGCCGACCGACGACCCGGTGCGCTTCGAGCTGATCGGCCAGGTCGCCCGCATCACGCTCAACCGGCCCGAGACGCTCAACATCGTCAGCGTCGCCGTGCGCGACGCCCTCATCGAGGCCGTGCTCGCCGCGCGCGACCACCCCGACGTGCGCGCCGTCGTGCTCGCCGCCGCCGGCCGCCACTTCTCCGCCGGGGCCGACCTCAGCGAGTTCGGTTCGGCCGACTCCGTCTTCGAGGCCCGCCGCATCCGCTGGGACCGGGACCCGTGGGGCCCGCTGTGGTCCCTGCCCCACCCGGTGGTGGTGGCGCTGCACGGCTACTCGCTGGCGGCCGGGCTGGAGATGGCGCTGCTGTGCGACATCCGCCTCGCCGCCCCCGACACCGTCGTCGGCCTGCCCGAGACCAGGCTGGCCATGCTGCCCGCGGCGGGCGGCACCCCGCGCCTCACCAAGGTGATCGGCCCCCACGGCGCCCTGCCGGTGGTGATGACCGCCGACAACCTCGACGCCCGCACCGCCGTCGCCCGGGGCCTCATCCACCGCATCGTCGGGCCCGAGGAAGGCACCGTGGACGACGCCGCACTCGCCCTCGCCTCCCGGTGGGCCCGGCTCGACCCACCGCTGCTGCGGGCGGCCAAGCGGGCGCTGCGCGCCGCCGCCGACCTCCCGCTCTCCGACGGCCTCGCCACCGAGCGCCGACTCGGGCTGGGCCTCGGCCCGGGTCGGGCCGGCGCAGGCGGGTCCGGCGGGTCCGGCGGGTCGTGACCGCGCCCACCGACCGCCTTCGCCCAAGGGAGGAGACCGACCGGCCGACGCCGTTCAGGCCGCGTTGCCCACGGCCTCGACCTCGGTGCCCGCTGCGGCGTCGGTGGCCGAGCGCGCGCTCAGCCAGTGGTCGAACTGGGCCGGGGGCATCGGCCGGGCCAGCAGGTAGCCCTGCACCGACTTGCACCCGAGCCGGCGGAGGTGCTCGAGCTGCTCGTCGGTCTCCACCCCCTCGGCCACCACGTCGAGGTCGAGGGACTCGGCCAGCTGCACCAGGCTGCGCACGATCGAGGTCTCCTGCTCGTCCGAGCCGAGGCCGTTCACGTAGCTGCGGTCCAACTTCATCGTGTCGATGGGCAACCGCCGCAGGTAGCTCAGCGACGAGTAGCCGGTGCCGAAGTCGTCCAGCGCGATGCGCACCCCCAACGCGCGCAGCTCCTCGAGCACCGCCGCGGCGAGCTCGAGGTCGCTCACCAGGTTGGACTCGGTGAGCTCGACCACCAGCTGATCGGCGCGCACCCCGTGGTGGTCGAGCTGGCTGCGGATGTCCTCGGTCAGGGTCCCGTCGGTGACGTGGCGACCGCCGACGTTGATGGCGACGTGCAGGTCCTCGCGCCCGGCCAGGGACCACTGGGCCAGCTGCCGGCACGCCTTGTCGATGACCAACCGACCGATGTCGATGATCAGGGCGCTCTGCTCGGCGATGGGGATGAAGTCGTTGGGCGGCACGATCGTGCCGTCGCCGAGGCGCCAACGGATCAGGCCCTCGGCACCCTCCACCCGACCGCTCGCCGTCTCGATCACCGGCTGCAGGAACAGCTCGAACTCGTCCTCGGCGATGGCGCGGCGCAGGTCGTGTTGCACCCGCGCCCTGCGCTCCAGCGCCTCCTGCATGGCGGGATCGAACGCCTGGACCCGGCCCTTGCCGTGCCGCTTGGCGTCGACGGTCGCCTGGCCGGCGTCGCGCAGCAGGCCCGACGGGTCCTGACCGGGACGGGACAGCGCCACGCCGACGCTGACCGACAGCCGGTACGTGCTGCCCTTCAGCTCCACCGGCTGCTGCACGGCGGCGACGAGCTCCTCGCCGAAGGCCACCAGCAGCGAGGCGACGCCGTCACCCTCCACCACGACCACGAACTCGTCGGCGCCGAGCCGTCCCGTCATGCGGTCCCCGGTGGCGAAGTGCTCGAGCCGCTGGGCCACCACCCGCAGCAGCGCGTCGCCCTGCTCGTGGCCGAACGCGTCGTTGACCGACTTGAACTCGTCGAGGTCCACGTAGAGCAGCCCGAACGGGTGACCGCTGCGCTGCGCGCGCTGCAGGGCCTCCTCCAGCCGGTCGACCACCGCGGCGCGGTTGGCCAAGCCGGTCATCGGATCGCGTCGGGCCTGGCGGGCCAGACGCTCGGTCAGCTCGGACAGCCGGCCCACCGACGAGCGCAGCGACTCGCCCAGCTTGCCCGGCACCGAACGCGCCAACCGCGGGTCGTTGAGGCGGCCGGCGCCCAGCGCGGCGGCCTGCTGGGTGAGCAACGACAGGTTCGCGGCCAGCTCGTCGAGGGCGTCGCCGACCACCGCCACCTCGGCGGGCTCCCGGGCCGATCGGGGGACGGCGGCGAACTCGCCGTCGCGGATGGCGTTGGCCTGCCGGGTCAGCGCGGCCAGCGGCCGGGTCAGTCCTCGGGTGGTCACGATCGCCACCATGAAGCTGGCCGCGATGGCCCCGGCGAGCAGCACCAGGCTGATCAGCTCGCTGCGGGCCGCCGAGCCGACGATCTGCTCGACGGTGGCGTCGGCCCGTCGGGTCACGGCGTCGAGCGATCCCACGGCCTGGTCGGCGAGGTCGATGCCGCCGGTGGCGACGGCCACCGCCACCGCCCCCGAGGCCAGCGCCTCGGTGGCGGACCCGGCGGCGGGCAGGCGGATGCGGGTCGCGCCGGCCGGGAACGCGGCGTCGTCGTCGACCGCCGCCCGCGAGATCCCGGCCGCGTCGGCGGCGGCCTTGCGCGCCGACTCCCAGCGCTGCTGCTCGGGCCGGTCGAGATCGACCAGCGGGGCCAGCGCGGACACCCGGAGGCGATCCCGGCTCTCCAGCTCGGCGATGCGGGCAGCCCCCAGCTCGTACACGTCGAGCGCCCGGCTCGCCCCGATGGTGGACGCCGCGGTGAGCAGGCGGGTCTCGGTGGCCCCCGCGTTGACCCACACCACGATGTCGTCGGCCACCGCCAGCTCGGCGCGCAGCCGGTCCCACGCCTCACCGCGGCCGACGGCGGAGTCGAGCAGCTCTCGGCGCAGCGCCTGCTGCAGGGCGCCGAGGCGGCCGTCGATGCGGCGGTACGTACCGTCCACCCGCTCCACCAGCGCGCCCGGGTCGGCCAGCATGCCGTTGGCGGCGATGTCCTCGGACAGCCCGGCGCGGGGATCCAGGATGGCGCGCAGCTCCCCCACCGAAGCGATCCCGAGCTCGGGCAGCATCGTCTCGAGCTCGAGCACGCAGCCGTCGTTCTGGGCGGCGTAGCGGGTGGCGGTGCCGGCGGTGTCGAAGCCGATGAGCGCGGTGGTCGACGGGGCGGTCGGAGCGAACCCGGCGGCGATCATCTTGGTCATGCCGCTGGTGGCGGCGTACTCGAGCTGCATCCCCGCCCGCAGCCGGCCCACCTCGAGGTAGGCGACGACGATGTCGCGGGAGCGTTCCGCGGTGTGCACCGCGCTGCGCTTCGCGGTCGCCTGCTGGCCGGCCACGACCACGAGGCAGAGCAGCGGCACCAGCACCAGCCCCAGGATCCGGCTGCGGACGCTCGCGAACGCTGTCCGGGCCGGGCGAGGGAACACGCCCGTGGATCGGCCACCGAGGCACCCTTGCTCAACGCCCCAGGATGGGGAATCGGCGCCCACATCGACCCGACCGGCGGTCGCTCCCTTCCGACAAACAGCCCGGAATGGGTTGAAAGATACCGACATTCACGGGTCTGTGGCAGGCGTCGCAGTGTGGTTAACGTCGCGGGGGTGAACGTCGCCATGCTCCTCGACCTGCCCTCCATGATCTGCTTTGACCAGACGGCGGTGATCG
>JADLEF010000257.1 GCA_020846295.1 Acidimicrobiales bacterium | reverse complement strand
TGGTCGGGCAGGGGCGGTGCGGTGCGGCCGGCTCGCCGCGAGCGGAGTTGCTCGAGGCGGGCCCGCTGGGCGTCGTCCACACTGCTGCGGGCGGTGCTGTCGGCGCTGCGTTGGGGCACCACAACGTCGATGGGGCTGGTGCGCTCGAACTCAATCATCGTCATCGCCGCCCTCGTACTCGTGGTCGTCGTCGTCGTGGTCGTCGTCGTCGTGGTCGTCGTCGTAGGAGCCGCTCGAACCAGCCGAGGAACCGCTGCCGCCGGCAGGGGCGGCGGTCACGATCGGCTCGTCCACCCGGGCGGCGATGGTGCCGTCGGGGTTGAGCACGGCGGAGAACTCGAGGGTGCGGGCGCCGTCGGTGAAGGTGGCCAGCACCGATGTCGGCCCCGCTTGGGCCGAGCTCCACGACCAGCCGGGGGCGGGTCGGACGGTGTCGAGCCGCAACCCGGTGTCGGTGGTGACCACGTCGACGGTGCCGGCGTTGTCCACTGCGTACTGCTGGGCCCGGCTCCCGCCGTTCGGCGCGGCGCTGGGTGCGGCGTTCGATGTGGCGTTCGGTGCGGTGGCCCCCGTCGTCGGCGCCGAGGCCGACCGGACGGCGGACGTGGTCGAGCCATCGAGGTAGACGTCGACCGTCTGCGTGCTGGCGGTGGTCAGATCACCCGCCGCCGACAGGGCACCGGTCTTGGTGCTCGAGGAGGAATCCAGGATGCCGACGTTGGCGCCCACGGCGGCGGCGCCGGTCACCCCGATGGCAACGATGGCGGCGACCGTGGCGAAACGGGTCCGCCCGGTGAGCACTCGGAACGGCAGTTTGCGTGTCATGGCGCTGACGGTACGAGCGGAGGGGCAAGGTCCTTCCCATGCCAAGGCAATGGTTTGGCAAAGGACGTGGCTCACGCTGCGTGCGGGTGGGAAGCTGCAGCGGTGCGAGTGCTGGTGGTGGAGGACGACCCGACGATCTCCGTGCCGCTGCGCGAGGGCCTGGAACGGGAGGGCTTCTCGGTGGAGGTGGCGGCCACCGGCGCCGCCGCGCTGGCCGCCGAACCGGCCGACCTCGTGCTGCTCGACCTCGGGCTGCCCGACCTCGAGGGACGGGTCGTCTGCCAGCGGCTGCGCGAGCGCGGCGAGGTACCCATCATCGTGGTCACCGCGCGCGGCGATGAGCTGGACCGCGTCATGCTGCTGGAGCTCGGCGCCGACGACTACGTCGTGAAACCGTTCGGGTTCCGGGAGCTGGTGGCCCGGATGCGGGCGGTGCTGCGGCGCACGTCGCCCAGGGACCGCGCCACCACCGCCGACACCGTCGACCTCGGCGCCCTGCAGATCGACCGCCGCACCCGCGGCGTCATCTTCGCCGGCGCTGCCGTCACGCTCACCCCCAAGGAGTACGACCTGCTCCTGCGGCTGGCCGCCGACGCCGGCGCCGTGCTCGGAAGAGAGCAGCTCATGCAGGACGTGTGGGACGAGCACTGGTGGGGCTCGACCAAGACGCTCGACGTCCACGTCGCGTCGCTGCGCAAGAAGCTGCGGCCCGAGGTCATCGAGACGGTGCGGTCGGTGGGCTACCGCCTCGTGCCCGAGGTGGCCGCCGCCCCGTGACCCGCCGGTTGCTGCTCAGCTACCTCAGCGTCACCGCCCTGGTGCTGCTCCTGCTCGAGATACCGCTCGGTCTGTTCTATCAGCGCTGGGAACGGGAGCGGCTCTTCGCCGGCCTGGCCGGCGACGCCAGCGTGCTCGCCACCATCTACGAGGACGCCCTGGAGCTCACCGTCCACCAGCCCGGCGCCACGCCGGTGCTGGACGGCACGCCGGCGACGCAGTACCAGGAGCGCACCGGCGCGCGCGTCGTGGTGGTCGATCGAGCCGGGATCTCCCTCATCGACACCGAGCAGCCGGCCCCCCGCGACCTTTCGGGCCGGCCCGAGATCACCGTTGCGCTCGACGGGCGGAGCACCACGGGAACCCGCTACTCCGAGACGCTGCGCACCGACCTGTTCTACGTGGCGGTGCCCGTCGCCTCCGGCGGTGCCGTCTACGGCGCGGTGCGGGTCTCCTTCGAGACCGCGCAGCTCGAAGCGCACGTGCGCCGCTTCCACCTGGGTCTGGCTGCGGTGGCCGTGGTCGTGCTGGCCACCATGACCTTCGTGGGCTGGGTCATCGCTCGCAGCATCAGCAGCCCGGTGACGCGCTTGCGGCGGGCGGCCGAGCAGTACGCATCGGGCGATCTCACCGCGGTGGTCGCCGCCGACCGCGACGATCCCGAGGAGTTGCGGGCGCTGTCGGACACCATGGCGACGATGGCGGAGCGGCTCGCCGGGGTGCTGCAGGAGCAGCGGGCGTTCGTCGCCGACGCCTCGCACCAGCTGCGCACACCGCTCACTGCGCTGCGGTTGCGGCTGGAGAACCTCCAGCCCCGGGTCGCGGACCGCGAGGCGGCCGACCTCGAGTCGGCGATCGAGGAGACGGACCGGCTGAGCTCGCTGGTCAACGACCTGCTGGCGCTGGCCCGCACCGACCGGTCGCGGGAGGTGGTCACGGTGGCGCTCGACGAGCTGGCCGCCGAGCGGGTGGACACGTGGGGTGCGCTGGCCGAGGCCCATGCGGTGCGGCTCGCGTTGGTGCTGCCGGCGCCGTCGCAGCGTCCCGCCCTGGTGCGGGCGGTGCCGGGCGCCCTGGAGCAGATCCTCGACAACGTGCTGGACAACGCCCTCGCTGTCTCGCCGGCGGGCGCCACGATCGAGGTGGGCATCTCGCCGGCGGGGTCCGGCTGGGCGTTGAGCGTGACGGACGCGGGCCCGGGCCTCAGCGACGAGGACAAGCAGAAGGCCCTGCGCCGCTTCTGGCGGGGCGATTCGTCGAGGCCGGGCAGCGGGCTCGGTCTGGCCATCGCCGGCGCGCTGGCCGCGGCGGGCGGCGGCTCGCTGGAGCTGCAGGACAACCCGGCGGGTCCGGGGCTGCGCGCCGTCGTGCGGCTGGAGCCGGCCATCGACGCGACGGCCCGGCGTTGAGCGGGCGGCGTCAGCGCAGGGCGTAGACCTCATAGCGGGGGCCGTCGGCCGAGACGGTGCCGATGCCGACGGCCTGCACGTTGTTCAGCCACGCGTGCTGCGCATCGCCGGTCTCGAAGTAGGGGGCGGTGCGGGCCTGCCCGTCGGTCACGATCCCGCCGTAGTACATGTAGATCGTGCCGCCGTCGTCGGCCTGCAGCACGAGGCGCACGTCGAGGCGCATGGACTTGTCGGGGCGGATGGTGACCCAGTCGGCGCCCGTCATCGGGGCCACCGTGCCGCGCAGCCGCGGACCCTCGAACGTGCCGCCGGTGACCGCGGCGATGATCCGGCGGCCGGCCGGCCCTCCGCGAACGTGGTACGCCTCATCCATCGCCGCGGTGAGCTGCAGGGTGAAGAGGTGGTCGACGGGGAGCTGATCGGCTGCCATGGGCGCCGAAGGTAGCCGCTTCCACCGCCCGCCGTCCCCGACCGTCCCGTCCCGCGGCGGCCGTCCGGCACCGCGCTTTTCGCGGCGGCGGAATGCACGGGCTGGCAGACTGCGCGCCACCAACGCTCGGGGATGTCGGGGGAAGCAATGTTGTCGCCGTATCGCGTGCTCGATCTCACCGATGAACGGGGCCACGCAGCCGGGTTCCTGCTCGCCGCGCTGGGAGCCGAGGTCATCGCCGTCGAGCCGCCGCAGGGCAGCCCGGCCCGTCGGCTGGGACCGTTCGTGGACGGGCGGCCCGGCTCCGACCGATCGCTCACCCACTTCGCCTACAACCGCGGCAAGCGCTCGATCGTGGTGGATCTGCACACGCCCGGAGGTCGCGAGCAGCTCCTCGAGCTCGCCGCCGGCGCCGACGTGCTGCTCGAGTCGGCCGTCCCCGGCACGATGGCGGCGCTCGGGCTGGGCCCCGACGCGCTGGCCGCCCGCAACCCGGCGCTGGTGTACACGTCGATCTCCGCCTTCGGCCAGGACGGCCCCAAGGCCGAGTGGCCGGCCACCGATCTCACCGTGTTGGCCTCGAGCTGCTCGCTCGCCCTCAACGGCGACAGCGACCGGCCACCGGTGCGCCTCGTCGTGCCCCAGGCCTTCACCATGGGCAGCGCCGTGGCGGCCTGCGCCACCCTGATCGCGCTGCTCGAACGGTCGGTCTCCGGGCTCGGCCAGCACGTCGACGTGGCCGCGCAGACCGCGGCCATGCTGGCGGTGCAGGCGTCGGTGCTGGCCGAGGCGGTCGGCTCGGCCACCATCCGCCGCACCGCGGGTGGCGCCCGGGCCGGCGTGCTCGACCTGCAGCTCGTCTACCCGGCGGCGGACGGCCACGTCTCGATCACCCACGTGTTCGGTCCGGCGATCGGACCGCGCACCGCGGCGCTGATGGCGTGGGCCTGCGAGGAGGGCCACTGCGACGAGGCGCTGCGCGACCTCGACTGGGTCAACTTCAACGACCTCGTCGAAGCCGGCGTGCACAGCGTGGAGACGTGGGAGCGGGCCAAGGCGGCGGTCACCGCGCTGACCCGCTCGCACACCAAGGCGGAGCTGCTGGCCGAGGCGATGCGCCGGCGCCTGCTCATCGCCCCGATCGCCGGCATGGACGACGTGCTGGCCAGCGAACAGCTCGCCCACCGGCGGTTCTTCGACGAGGTCGTGCACCCGGCGGCGGGCCGGCCGGTGCAGGTGCCCGGTGCGTTCGCCAAGTTCTCCCGGACCCCGTTGGCGCCGCTCGCCGCGGCGCCCGGGCCGGGGGCGGACACCGCCGCCGTGCTCGCCGAGCCACCGCGTCGGCCCGCCGTGCCGGCGTCGGGTGCGGTGGCGTCCCGCCCGCACCGGGCGCTCGAAGGGCTCAAGGTGCTCGACTTCACCTGGTCCATCGCCGGCCCGCACGGCGTGCGCACCCTGGCCGACTGCGGCGCCACGGTGGTGAAGATCGAGTCGACGACGAAGCCCGACGCCGCCCGCGGCTACCGCCCGACCTACGGGAACACGCCCGGCTCGGAGAACTCGGCGCTGTTCGACACGATGAACGCGGGCAAGCGCAGCCTGCAGCTCGACCTCAACCACCCCGACGCCCGCGGCGTGGTGCTCGACCTGGTGCGCTGGGCCGATGTGGTCATCGAATCGTTCTCGCCCCGGGCGATGCGGGGCTGGCAGCTGGACTACGAGCACCTCCGAGCGGTGAACCCCTCGATCGTGATGGTGTCCACCTGCCTGACCGGCCAGGACGGCCCGATGGCGAGCTTCGCCGGCTACGGGAACCTCGCCGCCGCGCTGGCCGGGTTCTACGGACTCGCCGGCTGGCCGGACCGCTTCCCGGCCGGACCGTTTGGGGCCTACACCGACTACACCTCCACCCACCTGGTGCTCGCCGCCACCCTCGCCGCCCTCGACCACCGTCGCCGCACCGGCGAGGGCCAGCACGTCGACGTGGCCCAGGCCGAGGCCGCGCTGCACTTCCTGACCCCGGCGCTGCTCGACCACACCGTCAACGGCCACCTCGCGGTGCGGGCGGGCAACACCGACCTCGAGCTCGCTCCGCACGGGGTGTACCCCGCGGCGGGGGACGACTGCTGGGTGGCCGTCGCCTGCCAGGACGACGACGCCTGGCTGCGGTTGTGCACGGCGCTCGGTCGGGCCGACCTCGCCGCCGACCCCGGGCTGCGCGACGCGGCGGGGCGCCTCGCCCGCCGCGACGAGCTCGACGAGGCCATCGCCGCGTGGACGACGGCTCGCAAGGCCGGTGACGCCGAGCGGCTCCTGATCCACGCCGGGGTGGCCGCCCACGCGGTCAACAACAGCGCCGAGTGCCTGGCCGATCCGCAGCTGCAGCACCGCGACCACTTCCTGCGCCTCGCGCACCCCGACCGACCGTGCGTGGTGGAGAACACCCGCTTCCGGCTGTCTCGCACACCGCCCGAGGTTGGTCTACCGCCCCGCGTCGGCCAGCACACGGAGGAGATCCTGCGCGACGTCCTGGGCTACGAGCCGGGCCGGATCGAGGCCCTGGGCGCGGCCGGCGCCCTTCGCTGAGACGACAGTCACTGCCGCTGACCTGCACGTCCTTGCCGCCGCCGCCGAGTCGGCCACTACCCTCGGGGGGATGCGTGCCAACCACCGCGGTGTTGCCGCGCCCCGTCGCGCCCGTCCGCCCGCGCCTCGTCGCGGGACGGCGCCCGCCGCATGACCAGCCCGGCCGACCTCCTCGGCAGCGCCCGCCGGCCCGACGCCGCCGCGCCGTCGGGCGGTGTCCGCGATCCGTTCTTCGACGTGGTGCGCGCCGGTGCGCTGGTGCGGGTCGTCGCCTGGCACGCGGTGGCCGCCCCCTGGCTCAGCTGGGCCTTCGCCGCCATGCCGCTCATGTTCTTCACCGCCGGGGTGATGCTGGCCGGTAGCGCCGAACGCAGCGCGCCGCTGGAGCTCGTGCGCCGTCGCGCCCGCCGGGTGCTGATCCCCCTGTGGTCCCTCGGCGCGGTGGTCGCCCTCAGCGGTCTGGTCCACGTGCTGGCGTTGGCGGAGCCCGTGTCCTGGACCGGGCTCGGGATGGGCGTGCTGCGCTGGGTCGTGCCGCTCACCGATCCGCCCTCGCCCGGTTGGCAGCAGGGCTGGCTCACCTCCCACCTGTGGTACCTGCGGGCCTACCTGTGGATGGTCCTGCTCGCTCCGGTGATCCTGCTCGCCGCCCGCCGGTTGCGTGTCGCGATCCCCGCGCTGGTCGGCGGGATCGTCGCCGTCGAGGTCGCCCGGCGGGCGTCGCTGCCGCTGGTCGGCGCCGGCTGGCCGCGGCTCGCGCTCGGTGATGCCACCTGCTACGGCACCTTCGCCGTGCTCGGCGCGGCGTGGCCGCGGCTGCAGGCCGGGGCCGCGCTCGGCGGTTCCGCCGGCCGGTTCAGCCCGCGTCGGTTGGGCGTCGCCGCGGTCGCCCTCGGCGGCGGTGCGGTCCTGTGGGCCCGGTTGGGTGGGCTGCCCACCGGGGTGGCCAACGACTCCTACCCGGTGCTCGCCCTGCTCGGGGCCGCCTGGCTCGCGGTCGTGCTGGCGCTGCGGGCCCCGCTCGGCGCACTCGGCCGCCACGGCGTCGCGGCCGCCCTCGTGGGCCGGCTCAACGCCCGGGCCGTCACCATCTACCTGTGGCACCCCGTCGCCATCGTGGCCGCCGCTGCGCTGGTGCCCGCGGAGCTGCCCGGCGCCGCGGTCATCCGGCTGGCGCTGACGGGGGTCGGCACGGCGGTGGCGGTGGTCGCCTTCGGGCCGATCGAGCAGTTCGCCGCCGGCCGGGGTCGCCAACGTCGGACGGCCGCCAGGATCGGCCGGGGCCCACAGCCCGTCGTCGCGCTCGCCGCGGCGGCCGCGGTGGTGGTCGCCGCGCTGCCCGGCTCGCTGCGCGCCGACGCCGGAGCCGCGGGCAGCCTGGGCCTGCCGCCGCCGTCCGACCGCGCCGCGCTCACCGATGACCGCTTCGCGGCGGGGGTCATGCCCCGCGACCACGGCCCGCTGCAGGTCGATGCGGCCCGCCTCCAGGCGGCGCTGGACCGCTGGGTCGCGGCCGACGACGAGGTGTCGAGCGTGCGGGTCTCCCTCGACGTGCGCGGTGCCGGCTGGAGCGGCGCAGCGGCCGACGAGGGCACCGACCGCCCCGATCCCACCGCGCCGTTCGCGGTGCTGTCCATCACCAAGCTGTTCACCGCCGGTGTGATCGTGCAGCTCGCCGCCGAGGGCCGGATCGATCTCGACGCCCCCCTGCAGCCTCCCGCCGGCGTGACCGCCCCGGAGCTGCCCATCACCGCCCGCATGCTGCTGCAGCACGCCAGCGGCCTGGAGAACTACCCCGACGTGGCCGGCTACCGGCCGGACCGCCACTACACGCCGGCCGAAGCGGTGTCGCTGTCCACCTCGGCGCCGCTGCGCTCGGAGCCCGGCACGGCGGTGTGGTACTCCAACGCCAACTTCCTCTGGCTCGGACTGCTGGCCGAGGAGGTGACCGGCATCGCCTTCCCCGAGCTGGTGCACAGCCGGATCGTCGAACCGGTCGGCCTCGCCGATACCTCCGTGGACCTGACGCCCAACGTCGGGTGGGCGGGGTACTCCTCCGGGGCGGTCATCTCCACCGGACCGGACCTCGTCCGCTTCGCCGACGCCCTCTACGGAGGGGACCGCATCGTGCCCGCGGCGTGGGCCGCCGACGTGGTGGACATCGACGCGCTCAACGTCGGCCTCGCCGGTTGGCCGCTGTGCCCCTGCGCGCACGACGGCACCCACAAGCGCTTCACCGCCATCGGCCATACCAACGCGTATGGCGGGGTGTACCACTACCCGCTGGACGGGGCGACCCTGGTGGTGCAGGTCGAACCGGTGCCGCTCGACGTGCACCCCGTGCTGGCCGACGTCACCGCTTCCGTGTTCGAAGCCCTCGCCACACCCTGAACCCGCCACGCGCCGGTGGGCCCCTACGCTGCCCGTCCATGCGAGCAGTCGGTGTGATGCAGTACGGGGGACCCGCGGCGCTCGAGGTGCTCGACGTGCCGGAGCAGCACGCCGGCCCGGGTCAGGTGCGCCTGCGGGTGCACGCCGCGGCGGTGAACCCGACCGACACGTACGTGCGCAACGGTGATCGGGCCGAGATCCAGAAGGCCGACCCGCCGCCGTACGTGCCCGGCATGGATGCCGCCGGCGTGGTCGACGAGGTCGGCCCCGGCGTCGGCACCGGCATCGAGGTCGGGGATCGGGCGATGGCCATCGTGCTGCCCCAGGGCGCCCACGGCGCCTACCGCGAGAGCCTGGTGCTGCCGGCCGAGTCGGTCACCCGGGCGCCGGCCGGCAGCAGCCACGCCGAGGCGTGCACACTGCCGATGAACGGGCTGACCGCCCGTCGCTCGCTCGACCTGCTCGAGCTCCAGCCGGGCCAGATCCTCGCCGTGACCGGCGCGGCGGGCGCCTACGGGGGGTATGTGGTGCAGCTGGCCAAGGCGGCCGGGCTCGTCGTGGTGGCCGATGCATCCGACGCCGACCGAGCGCTCGTCTCCGCGCTCGGGGCCGACGCGGTGCTGCCCCGAGGCGAGGGCTTCGCCGACGCGGTACGCCAGTGCTACCCCGACGGCGTCGACGCCCTCGCCGACGGTGCGGTCCAGAACGAGGCGGTCATCGCCGCGGTGCGCGACGGCGGAGCGTTCACCTCGGTACGGGCGTTCAAGGCGCCGCCGCAGCGCGACATCACCTTCAGCGTCACCTGGGTGCGGGAGTACCTGCGCAACCACGCCGCCCTCGACGAGCTGCGCCGGCAGGCCGAGGCCGGGGTCGTGACGCTGCGCGTCGCCGGCACCTATCCGGCCGAGCGGGCCGCCGAGGCCCACGCCCGGCTGGAGGCGGGCGGCAGCCGGGGCCGGCTCGTCATCGAGTTCTGATCTGGCCTGATCTGAGCGTCGGAGCGCGCCCGACCACAGCGCCCACGGATGCATTCCGATGTCTTTCGTGAGCGCGCGGTCAAGGGTGACGGCAGGAAATGAGCACGGTCGGCCCCGGCTGCGTACGCTCCCGGGGTCAGCTTCTCGCTTCAGCTGCAGGGACTAGGGGGCTATGTGAGGTATTTCGCACCAACGACGGTGGAGGAGGCGGTCGGTCTGTTGGCCGAGGCGCCGGGGCGCAAGGTGTTCGCCGGCGCCACCGACGTCATCCCGCAGATGCGGGCCGGACGGCCCGAACCGGACGGCCTCGTCGACCTCAAGCACATCGATCGCCTGGTGGGCGTGCGCAAGACCGCCACCGGGTGGGTCATCGGCGCAGCGACGCCGACGTCACAGCTCACCGGCAACGCCGAGCTGTCCGCCGAGTTCCCCGGCCTGTGCGAGGGTGCCGGCCTCATCGGCTCGGACCAGGTGCAGAACCGCTCGAGCTTGGGCGGCAACCTGTGCAACGCCTCCCCTGCGGCGGACTCGGTGCCCGCCATGGTGGTCAACGCCATGCGCGCCGTCATCGCCTCCGGCGGCGGCACCCGCACCGTCGCCGTGCAGGACGTGCCCACCGGCCCCGGCCGCACCACGCTCGCCCCCGGTGAGTTCGTCATCGAGTTCGAGCTCGACAGCGCCCCGGCCAACACCGGTGATGCCTACCTGCGGCTGATCCCCCGCACCGAGATGGACATCGCCGTCGTCGGTGCGGCTGCCCGCATCACCCTCGACGCGTCGGGCACGGTCACCGCCGCCGCCCTCGCCCTCGGCGCCGTGGCCCCCACCGTGGTGCGGGTGGCCGACGCCGAATCCGCCCTGGTGGGCAAGGCCATCGACGATGACGTGCTCGCCGCCGTGGCCGCCGCCGCCAGCGCCGCGTGCAACCCGATCGACGACAAGCGCGGCACGATCACCTACCGCCGCCACGTGGCCGGCGTGCTGGCCAAGCGGGCCGTCACCATCGCCGCCGAGCGCGCCCGCAACCGGGCCAGCGGCACCCCTAGCACCAACGGAGGTTCCCACTGATGGCTCGTCGGCTCATCAACTGCGTCGTCAACGGCGACGAGACCGACTTCCTCTGCGAGGACGGCGACTCACTGCTCGACTCGCTGCGCAACGAGGTCGGCCTGACCGGCGTCAAGGAGGGCTGCGGCACCGGTGACTGCGGGGCCTGCTCGGTGCTCCTCAACGGCCGCGTCACCTGCTCCTGCCTCGTGTTCTCGCCCGAGGCGGATGGCGCCACCATCACCACCGTCGAAGGCCTGGCCGACGGCGATCACCTGCACCCGCTGCAGGAGTGCTTCCTCGAGGGCGCTGCGCTGCAGTGCGGCATCTGCACCCCCGGGTTCCTCGTCGCCGCCAAGGCGCTGCTCGATGCCAACCCCAACCCGACCGAGTCCGAGGTTCGCTACGGTCTCGCCGGGAACCTCTGCCGCTGCACCGGATACGACAAGATCGTGCGCGCCGTGCTCGAAGCCGCCGCACAGATGAGGGAGGCCAACGTATGACCATCGCCGACGATCCCGCGACCACCCTTCCCGGCTACAAGTGGGTCGGCACCCGGCCCATCCGCCCGGACGGCTTCGACAAGGTCACCGGCCGCGCCCGCTTCGGCGCAGACCTGACGCTGGCCGGCATGTTGGAGGGCGCGGTCCTGCGCTCGCCGCACGCCCACGCCCGCATCGTGTCCATCGACACCACCAAGGCGCTCGCCCTGCCCGGCGTCAAGGCCATCGTCACCGGGGCGGACTTCCCCGAGCCGGCCGGCAACCCGACCGATCAGGACATGTGCCGCAACGCCATGGCGCGTGAGAAGGTCCTCTACGAGGGCCACGTCGTCGCCGCCGTCGCCGCCACCTCCAAGCGCATCGCCCGCAAGGCCCTCGACGCCATCGAGGTGCAGTACGAGGTCCTGCCCCACGTCATGACCGTGGACGAGGCGATGGCCCCCGGCGCGGTGCTGCTGCACGACGGCATGATCACCAAGGGGATGGACCCGGCGCCGACCGAGCCGTCCAACGTGGCCAGCCGGGTCGTCTACCAGCGCGGTGAGCTCGACAAGGGCTTCGCCGACGCCGACGTCATCGTCGAGCGCACCTTCACCACCAAGCCGGTGCACCAGGGCTACATCGAGCCGCACGCGGCGGTGGCCGACACCACCCCCGACGGTCGCTCCACCGTGTGGTGCTCCTCGCAGGGCCACTTCGCCATGCGGGCCTACAGCGCCAAGGTGCTGGGCTGGGACCCGTCCCGCCTCAAGGTGATCCCCGCCGAAATCGGTGGCGGCTTCGGTGGCAAGACCACGATCTACCTCGAGCCGCTCGCCGTGCGCCTGTCCCAGAAGGCCGGTCGCCCGGTCCGCATGGTGATGGACCGCGACGAGGTGTTCATGGCCACCGGGCCCGCCTCGGCGTCCAAGGTCACCATCAAGATGGGCGCCAACAAGGCCGGCGAGATCACCGCCGCCGAGCTGTGGATGGCCTACGAGGCCGGCGCCTACCCGGGCTCCGCCATCGGCGCCGGTTCGATGACCGCGCTCGCGCCGTACAACATCCCGCACTTCATCATCGAGGGCTTCGACGTCGTCGTGAACAAGCCGCGGGTGTACTCCTACCGCGCCCCGGGCGCCCCGCAGAGCGCCTTCGCGGTGGAGAGCGTGGTCGACGAGCTGGCCCACAAGCTCGGCATCGACCCCATCGACTTCCGCCTGCAGAACGCGGTGGAAGAGGGCATGCAGGCTCCGTACGGCCCCAAGTACCAGAAGATCGGCTTCAAGGAGACCCTCGAGGCGATCAAGCACCACCCGCACTACTCCGCACCGCTCGGGCCGAACCAGGGCCGTGGCGTGGCGGCCGGCTTCTGGTTCAACGCCGGCATGAACTCCTCGGCCGTCGTGCACATCAACGAGGACGGCAACGCCACCGTCGTCACCGGCTCGCCGGACATCGGTGGCAGCCGGGCGTCGATGGCGCTCATGGCCGCCGAGGAGCTCGGCATCGACTACAACCGGGTGCGCCCGGTCGTGGCGGACACCGAGCAGGTCGGCTTCAACGACGTGACCGGCGGCAGCCGCGTCACGCTGGCCACCGGTGCCGCGGTGGTGGACGCCTGCCGCAAGGTCATCGCCGACCTACGGGCCCGCGCCGCCAAGACGTGGGACGTGCCCGTCGAACAGGTCGAGTGGGTGGACGGTCAGGCGCAGCACGTGGACGGCAGCCAGCCGCCCCTCTCGCTCGCCGCCATCGCCAAGGGCTGGGCCCGCACCGGCGGTCCGATCTCGGCGGCGGCCACGCTGAACGCCCGCGGTGTCGGCGCCGGCTTCTCCACCCAGCTGGTGGACGTCGAGGTCGATCCCGAGACCGGCCACACCAGCGTGGTGCGCTACACCACCGCCCAGGACGCGGGTCGGGCCATCCACCCGAGCTACGTCGAGGGTCAGCTGCAGGGCGGCGTGGTCCAGGGCATCGGCTGGGCGCTGAACGAGGAGTACATCTACAACGCCGACGGCAAGATGGACAACCCCTCGTTCCTCGACTACCGGATCCCGGTGGCGTCGGACCTGCCCATGATCGACGCGGTCATCGTGGAGGTGCCCAACCCGGGTCACCCCTACGGCGTGCGCGGCGTGGGCGAGGTGGGCATCGTCCCGCCGTTGGCCGCGGTGGCCAACGCGGTGGCGGCGGCCACCCACCGGCGCTTCACCGACCTGCCGCTCTCACCGCCCCGGGTGCTCGACGGCATCCTGAACGGTACGGAAGAGTCCTGAGCTGAGGCGCAGACGATGGTTCGTGTGTTCTTCTCCGCCGGGTTGCGCAACCTGACCGGAGGCGCCGCCAACATCGAGGTCGAGGCCGGCACCGTCAAGCGGTTGCTGGCCGAGCTCGATGCCCGTTACCCGGGCATGGCCGAACGGCTGAGCGAGGGGACGGCGGTGGCCATCAACGGCGAGATCATCAACGATGCGCTCTACGAGCCGATCCCCGACGGCGCCGAGGTGCACTTCCTCGAGGCGCTGAAGGGCGGCTGAGCGCAGTAGCCGAGCAGGGCAGCGCGGCGCCCGCCAGGGTGCGGTGCGCCTGGGTTCACCGGAGGCCCGGGGTCGTCATGGCCCCGGGCCTCGCCGCGCCCGGCCCGCTCCGGCGGCGTCGTTCCGCCGCGCCATACCAAGAGGTCGCGCCATACCAATGGGCGGCGCCATACCAATAGGTATGGCGCCGCTCGGTGCGGTGGGACCCGGCCCTCGGCGGAGGGGCTCCTGGGCCGGATCGGGTTTCTCCGGTGACGAAGTGGGCAGGGGCGTCGGGGCGGTGCGTTTCGTCACCGGAGCAACTCGACGGGCTGCCGATCGTCTCGGTCGAACACCACGGTCGGCGAGATCGCAGCCGCGTCGCGCGGCCGGTTCGCGCGGCCGAGCGGCCGCACGATGGATCTGCTGCGTATCCAACGCTCGGTTGGCGGCTCCAGTACGGGTGGCGGAGTCGGCGGGACCGAACCCATGTCCAGGAGGGATCCCATGTTCCGCACCACCCGAGCGGCCCGGTTCAGCGTCGCGCTGCTCACCGGCGCCGCCGCGCTGTCCGCCACCCCGTCGTTCGCGGGGGCCAGCGTCGATCCGCCGGTCGCCGGGGTGCACGCCAGCGCCACCGCCACCGCCCCGGTCGACATCGCCACGCTCGAGGTCTGGTTCGCCCAGACCGGCACCTTCAGCCCGGTCACCGGTGTGGAGCTCGCCGCTGCGGCCGCCGCGGTCGAACCGTTGGTCGAGGCCACGGTCGTCCCCCGCACCGACTCCATCCAGGCAGGCCCGTTCGGCGGGCTCGTCGTCATCGGGGAGCGCACCGCGATCTACGACGCCTATGCCGCCATCGTGACGGCGGTGCAGGGTGCGGTGCCGCGGTTGCAGCCGACCCGGCTCGTCGGCCTCGGCGCGCCCGAGCAGTGCGCCGCCAAGGAGCGCCAGCTGTCGAGCGCTGCGGTGGCCGAGGCGTCGCTGAACGCCCACCGCAGCGTCGAGGGCACCGGCCTCGAGCGCTCCCGGACGATCACCCGGGTCGAGGTGAGCGTCCTCACCGCTCCCGGCGGTGGGGCCTGTGCCGAAACCCTGCCGCCCCCCGACTTCTTCAAGGCGAGGCAGATCCGATCCACCGTGCTGGCCTCCGTCGTGGCCGAGCTGGCCGGCAGCGGGGAGCCCACCATCCTGTTCGAACGGCGCACCGCCCTCGAGCAGCCCGCCTCCTTCGTCGAGGTCGCGGTCGACGTGGTCGACGCCGCCGAGCGCGTCGCCCTGGCGCAACGGCTCGCCGACGCGGGCCGTCCCGCCGGCAGCGGGGTGCGCAGCAACAGCCGCGTCTACATCAGGACCGACGGCCCTTCGCTGCTCGCCGTCAAGCCCGCCGTCCTCGCCGCCCTGGCCCCGCCGGCCGATCGCCCGCCGCACACCGTCTCCGTGCACTCGGTGGCGGACTGCGCCGCCGGTGCAGCGCGGCTGCACGGGATCCAGCGGGCGGAGGCCGACACCCTCGCGGCGTCCATCGCGGCGGCGGCGGGCCTGCAACTGGGGGACTTGCGCTACCTCGAGGAGCGGAGCGCGCCCGTCTCCGCCGCCTGTGACCAGTTCGCCTCGGACCTGCCCGCCTGGACGGGCGTCGCCGCGCTGACCAGCACGATGGCCTTCGGCTACGCCGCGAGCTGACCGCGCCCGCGCCGCCGCCGGGCTACGCCACCGGCACGATCAGGCACTTCGTGCCGGTGGCCTGCTTGGTGTACTCGGCGACCGCGGCCGGGTCGAACACCCCGGTGAGGGAGACCTCGGCGGTGTAGCGGCTGGCGAAGGTGGTGTGCAGCTCGTCCACCACACGCCGGCGCAACCGGGCTGCCGCCTCGGGGCCGACCCGGTTGAGGAAGTTGGTGAGCAACCAGCCGCCGATCCCCCACGCCATCCCGAAGCTGCGGTTGAACTCGGTCGGGCCCCGATCGAGCCCGCCGTAGATGTAGACCTGCTTGTGCACGGTCGAGCCGTAGCGGTTGTAGCCGGCCGGGCCCGAGCGGGCGTTGGCCGCGGCTTCCATGGCGGCGAGGATGTGGCCCGCCTGGCGCCCTCCGCCGATGGCGTCGAAGGCCACCGTCGCGCCGGTCCCGGTCAGCGCTGCGGTCAGCGCCTGCTTCCAGTCCTCGGCGCTGGTGTCCACCACGTGGCGGGCGCCCTGGCTGCGCAGCAGCGCCGCCTGTTCGGGTCGGCGCACGATGTTCACCAGCTCGACGCCGTCGGCGAGGCAGATGCGGTTGAGCATCTGCCCGAGGTTGGACGCGGCTGCGGTGTGCACCAGCGCGGTGTGGCCCTCGAGCCGCATGGTCTCCACCATGCCCAGGGCGGTGAGCGGGTTGACGAAGCACGACGCACCGTCCCGCGCCGCCGTACCATCCGGTAGGGGAAGGCACATCGACACCGGGGCCGTGCGGTGCTCGGCATACATCGAGCCGCCGAGCAGGGCCACGGTGCGACCCAGCAACGCCTGGGCGGCCGCGCCGGCACCCGCCGCGACCACGGTGCCGGCCCCCTCGTTGCCGACCGGCAGGGACTGGCCCACCCGGGCCGCGACCGATGCCCGCAGACCGGGTGGTATGTCGGCTTCGAGGGCGGGGCGGTCGGGGGTGCCGACCGGGCGCAGGGTGGACAGGTCCGCCACCGCGAAGAGCAGCCCCAGATCCGACGGGTTGATCGGGGTGGCCTCCACCCGCACGACCACCTCGTCCTCGCCGGGCGGCTGCAGGGCCACCTCGGCGAGGTGCACCCGGACGGTGCCTGCCTCGGTCACCAGCGACTGGATCTGGCGGGTGGTGGTCGGTGCATCGGCCATGAGGGCTCCTCGGCGGTCGTCGGGTCGTCGTGCGCTGCCGCGCAAGCTACCGCCCCCGATGTCGCTCACAGGGCCGCCTCGCTCACAGGACCGCCTCGATGGCCGGGACGAGCCCGGCGTCGCCGTCGGACCCGTCGGCCCGCAGCAGCTGCAGCGTCGCCGTGTCCCCGCTGAAGCGGGCCAACCCGATGTTGTTGGCGAAGAGGGGGGCGTGCTCGAACTCCCAGGCGAGGGCGGACGCCTCACGGCCGGACCACCGTTGCAGGCGGCCGCCGAGCTTGCGGCCGAGCTTGGACGCGCCGAAGCCCAGCACCCGCCGCTGCGCCGGGTGCAGCACGTTGCGGATGGGGGAGCTGACGATCTGGTGCACCCGGCTGCCCATCGCGCGCCCGTCGCGCCGCAGCACCCGGGCCAGGAAGCCGAAGTGGATGTCGCCCGACAGCACGTTGATGGTGCTCGGCGCGTCGTCGCCGTCGGAGAGGCGCAGCAGCAGCGACTCGATGTCGCGGAACGAGCGGTCGAACGCGGCCCAGTCCTCCATGTCGAGGGCTCGGCGCAGCCGCTCGCCGAGGCGGGCGGCGAAGCGGCCCCACGCGCCGTCGCAGATCGCCTCGTTCCACTGCTGCACGCCGTGCAAGCCACCGGGGACGAACACCGGCAGCGACGTGGCCAACAGCAGGTGGCGGCATGGCCGGCTCGCCTCGCGCACGATGAACGCCCACTCCTCGTCATCGACCATGCGGCGCTGCCCCGGTTCGAGGACGCGCCCGTTGCGGGCATCGATCATCACCAGCCGTACCGGTCCGAGGTCCCGGGCGAAGCTGAACGGGTAGCCGCCCGGGACGGGCGTGAAGGACTCCGACCGCAGCGCCCAGGCCCGCAGGACCTCGCCGGCGTCCCCCTCGGCCCGGCTGGCGGCCTGGACCGACTCGAGCAGACCCTCCGACCGCAGCCGGTCGGGGGTGAGGTTGCCGAGGTGTTGGTACAGCCAGAACGACACCAGGCCGCCCACGACATGGTCCTTCCACCATGGCTCGCGTCGCACGTCGCGCACCCAGGCATCGGAGATGTTCCAGTCGTCGATCATGTCGTGGTCGTCGAAGATCATCACCGAGGGGAGCACCGAGAACAGCCAGCGTTCGATCTCCGGGCTCCATGCCTCGCGGTACAGCCACGTGTACTGCTCGAAGTCGGCCACGATCTCCGCGTCGAGCGGATGGTCGGCCGGACGTTCGGCGCGGATCCTGGCCTTGACGCCGGGAGACGCGTCGTCCGCGTAGACCTGGTCGCCCAGCAGGACCAGCAGCACCGGCCACTCCGCCGGGTCGGTGCGAACCATGCGCCGGGCGAACGCCCGCAGGGTGTCCACCCCGCGACCTTCCGGCGCATCCTGAGGATCCAGCACGTACGGAGCGGTATGGGGAGCTGCCGCCCGGCAGCTGCCGAACAGCACCGTGGCGGCCGGCGCGTCGGGATCGAGGGTGCGGATCACGCTCGGCGGCAGGGCGGAGCCGTCCCAGGGCCAGCGGCGCACGCCGTCGAGCTCGACCTCGTAGACGGTGCTCGACGCCGGCGCCAGCCCCTCGATCATGACCAGCGCGTAGTGGTGACCCCACACGGTGAAGGTGCGGGCGAGGTGACCGAGCACGCACACCTCGCACGGTTCGTCGGTCTCCACCCAGATCGTGGCCGACGTCGACGAGACGTGTCGCAACATCGGGCCCAGCACCAGCTTCGCCATGAACAGCCTCTCAATCCGCCGTGGTGGTGCGCGCCACCCGTTCGGCCGGCTCGCCGAAGCGGAGCAGCCGACCACCGAACACGATGCTGGCCACCAGGAACCAGCCCCAGCCGACGGCCACCCCGGCGATCACGTCGGTCAGCCAGTGGACGCCGAGCAGCACCCGGCTGGTGGCCACAGCGACCGTGATCATCGTGGCCACCACCGCGCCGACGGCCCGAACGCGACGACGCCGTCGCCGGGTGAGCACCAGCACGATCGCCGCCCAACAGGCGGCCGCCGCCGCGCTGTGGCCCGAGGGGAACGAGGAGCCGCTGTGGGCGGCCAGCTGGTCCAGCTCGGGCCGGTCGCGGCCGACCAGCAGCTTGAGCCCGTTGTTGAGCAGCAGGATCCCGATGCCGACCACCGCCACGTAGGCGAGGGAGCTCCAACGACGGTGCCGTCCGTCGACGGCCATGGCGACAGCCACCATGGCGAAGAGCAGCCATCCGCTGCCGCCCAGCTGGGTGATCGTGCGAAGCGCGAACGTCGACGCCGGACGTGCGTGGTCGCGGCCCCATTCCGCAGCGGACTGGTCCCAGCGGGCGAAGCCCTCGGCATCGTCCACCGACTCGAGCAGCCAGCCGACCAGCGTGGCCACCAGCAGCACGACGGCGAGGGCGACCACGGTGGCGGCGCCGCCGAAGACCCGCCGGTCGATGGTCCGCATGGTGCGGCGCAACGGCCGCGGCGCCCGGGCGATGAGCCAGCGCTCCTGGCGTTCCGCGTCGAGCGGGGCGTCGTGGCCGGTGGCGACCCCGGCCGCGTCGAGCACGAGGGCGCACACCGCCGCGATGACCACCGCCATGGCCAGCACGGCGAACACCATCAGCGGCTGGTCCCGGGCGGGCAGCGGTGCTGCCGAGGGTGCTGCATGCCCGTTCCAGTGTCCGTTGCGGACCTACCTCAAACGTCGGCCGACGCGTCGGTGGGAGCGGAGGCGACGGATGGCACCGGCTCGTAGCAGCAGTACCGGCCGGTGCGGACCGATGACGAGAGGTGGCGGCCGATCGGTTCGCACAGCAGCGTCACCCGATCGATGGCGCGGCGGATGGCCTTCTGCGCAGCCATGCGGGCCCGCTCCTCGTCGCTGGTGAACCCCCGGGAGCGCCCGTTGATCCCGAGCAGCGGTTGCACGAAGCCGGCCAGCGACTCGAGCTCGATGCGAGCCGCGGCGGCCCGCTCGAAGTCGGCGTTGTCCTCGGCCTCCTCGACGACCTGGCGCAACTCCCGCAGCTGTCGCCGGTACTGGTCCAGCGCCCGGTCGTCGGCGAGGTCCTGGCGAGCGACCTGCGTCGCCGCGGCGCCGGTCAGTTCGATGGCGCGCACCTCGACGCCGGGCCGCTGCACCAGTGCGGCGACGTAGCCGAGCCCGACGGAGGCCGGGACGTGCAACCCGAGCTGTCCGTAGCGGAGGAACCAGCCGCGTCCCTCGGGTCGCATCACGAGCATCGGTGCAGTGTCCGGTTCGTCGGCGTCGAGCTGCGCGGCCCGGTCCCGCCATTCGGCGGCGCGGCGCTCCATCTCGGCGGTGGCGGCGATCTCGGCCGCCTCGCGCAGCACAGCGGCGGCGCGGGCCCGGTCCCCGGCAGCGCCGCGGCGTTGCAGGGCCTCGGCCAACTCGCCGCGGGCCAGCGCCGCATCCGGGAGGTGGGCCAGTCGGGCGGTGGCCGCCACGGGGGCCTGCAGTTCCTCGACGGCGTCGTCGAGCCGACCGGTGGCCAGGGCGATGCGCCCCAGGCCCCAACGCAGCGATCCGAAGCACACGACGGCCAACGAAGGCCGGACCGGGAGCGTCCGGAACGGCTCCAGCAGCCGGGCGGTCTGTTCGAGCACATCGATGCGGCCGAGGGCGTCGGCGGCGAGCACGGTGGCGAGCATGGTCGCCGTCCAGGTGCTCAGCCGGGGGATGGCGTCGAGGCCGCCGGCGGTGAGGACGTCGAGCGCTCGGGCCGTGGTGTGCCGGTCGCCCGCCGTCGCCGCCGCGCTGGCCACGCCGGCCACGAAGGAGTGGTCCATCTCCATGAGGTCGGCGGAGCCGGACACCTGCTCGATGAGGGGCAGCAGCTCCTCCGAGCGCCCCTGGGCGTAGCGGATCGCCACCAGGTGCCCGCCGAGGAAGGCGAAGGCGTCGGCGTCGCCCACCTCGCAGCCCAGCGCGAACGCCTCGTGCGCGGCCACCTCGGCGTCGGCGAGGCGGCCGCAGCGGATCAGCGCCGCCGTCTCCAGGCA
>JADLEF010000256.1 GCA_020846295.1 Acidimicrobiales bacterium | reverse complement strand
CGATGGGCCGGGTGACCTCGTCCACCCCGAGGCCCTTGAGCAGTCGGGCGGTGATCTTGCCGTGCTCGACCTCCTGGTCCATCAGCTTGACCAACGCGGCTTTGGTGCCCTCGTCGGGAGCGAGGTTCAGGCAGCGGTCCCACAACATGTCCATCAGCGCGGTGAAGTGCGGGTTGGTGTCGTTCTCGATGTGATAGCTCAGCATCCGCACGAGCAGCTCGCGCAGCTCCTCGGGGAGGTCGGGATCGCCTTCGTTCCAGGACTTGCCCTCGGGGGCCAGCGTGGCGGTGCTCATGATCGGTTCCTTCCGCATCCGGGCGACGAGCGGGTCTTCCCGCATCCCGAATTTGTTCGACTCTACCGTCTACGTAAATATGGGTCTGGCGGGTGCGGCGTGTCAACCGTCACGATGGCGCAGTTGTCGCCCACATCCTTGGAGGCCCAGGTTGACTGCCGCTCGACGAGCCAACGATCTCGGCATCTACGTGCTGCCCGGCCGGGCTCCCGACCCGACGGTCGGCCTCGAGGAGGCCTGCGCAGCGGAGGCGGCGGGCATCGGTGCGATCTACGTCAGCGAACGACTGGACGTGAAGGACGCGGCCGTGTTGTGCGGCGCGATCGCGGCGCGCACCACCGAGGTCCGCATCGGTACGGCGGTGATCCACCAGGGCACCCGCCACCCGTTGACGCTCGCCTCGATGGCCTCGACCATGCAGCTGTTGAGCGGCGGCCGGTTCAGCCTCGGCCTGGGGCGCGGTCTCGGGGCACTCGCTCCGTCGCTGGGCGTCGCCCCGCCGACGCTCGCCAGCCTCGAACACCTCGCCGCCACCGTGCGTCGCTTGTGGGCTGGCGAGCGCATCAGCGAGCAAGGACCGGCCGGCTCCTTTCGCGGCCTCCGCTTCACCGACCTGCCAGGCGACCCGACCCCGCCCATGTTGTTCGGCACCGTCGGGCCGCGCGGCCTCGCACTTGCCGGGCGCGCCTTCGACGGCGTGATCCTCCATCCGTTCCTCACCGTCGATGCCGTGGCCCGATCAGTTGCGATCGTACGTGACGCTGCGGCGGTCTCGGGCCGCGACCCGGGCGCCATCCGGGTCGTCGCCACCGTGGTGTGCGCCCCCGAGCTCAGCGCCGCACGCGAGGCGATCGCGGTGCAGGCACGGGCGATCAGCTACCTCCAGGTGCGCGGGCTGGGCGAACTGCTCGTGGCGGCCAACGGCTGGGACCCCGACGTGCTGCGAGCGATCCGCGAACATCCCACCCTCACCGGCAAGGGCATCGCCGACACGGCGCTGACCCGCGACCGGCTCGTCGAGTCCGCCGAGGTGATCCCCGCCGACTGGTTCGCCGAGGGCGCGGCGGTCGGATCGATCGCACAGTGCGTGCAACGAGCCCGCGCCTACCGCGCCGCCGGTGCGGATGAACTGCTGTTGCACGGCGTGCTCGCCGGCGAGGTCGCCCCCTTCGTCGCAGCCTGGATCGCTACCGACCCGGTCGACGCGTGAACGTCGAGCCGATCGAACTGGCCGAGCAGCTGGAAGCGGTCATGGCCGTACCGCTCGGGCCCGGCGTGCGCGTCGCCGCCGTCCAGCGGCTCAAGGGTGGCTACTCGCGGCGGATGTGGGCGTTCGACGCGCTCGACGCCTCCGGGCTGGCCTCCGCGTGGATCCTCTGCACCGACTCGCCCGACGGCGTGGTCGGCGAGGACTCTTTGCCCCGCCATCGCGAAGCGGCGCTGCTCGCCCACGCCCACCGCGCCGGCCTGCCCGCCCCAGCCATCGCCGCCGTCGGCGCAGCCGAGCAACCGTTCGGGGTCGCCTGGTTCGTGATGGAGCGTTTGGCCGGCACGGCTGCGGTCGGCCCGCTGGTGCGCGACCCTGCGCTCATCGCCCAACGCAGCTCGCTGGGCCGGCGCAAAGCCCAGATCCTCGCCGACATCCACCGGCTCCCCGTCCCGGACGACGCCTTCCCCGACCCGCCGGCGCCGGCGGAGGTCGCCGCGGTCGAGACGCGCCGCTGGACCCGCGCCCTCGATCGCACCCCCAACGCCCACACCGCGACGATGAGCGCCGCCGTCGACGCGTTGCGACGAACCCGGCCGTCACCACCGGCCAGACTCTGCGTCGTGCACGGCGACTACCGCACCGGCAACCTCCTGTACGACCCCTACGGTGACGCCGGTATCACCGGCGTGCTCGACTGGGAGATGGCCCACCCCGGCGACCCCCTCGAAGACGTCGCCTGGGCCCAGCTCGCCGCCTGGCGCGTCGGCACCGGGCTCGTCGGTGCCCTGCTGAGCGACGACGACTGGCTCGCCGCGTACGGCAACGCGGCCGAGGTCACCATCGATGCCCGATCGCTGGCGTTCTGGCAGGTCCTCACCGGCGTGAAGATGTCCATCCTCGCCTGGCGGGCGGTCGAAGCGACCCCGCCCGGCAAAGAGCACGACCTGCTCGTCGCGCTCTTCTCGCAACTCCAAGCCCAGCTGGACGAACGGATCGGCACCCCATGACACCACCCCTTCCCGACCTCGACGCGGTCGACATCACCTCCATGGGCCGCTACCTCGAGCACGGCTACCCGTGGGCCGACTGGGATCTGCTGCGCGAGCGGGCCCCGGTTTACCGCTACGAGGGGCGGGCCCGGTTCAGCCCGTTCTGGGCCGTCACCCGCCATCGGGATATCCGCTGGATCTCGAGCCACCCCGAGCGGTTCTCCAGCGCCGGTGTCATCCGGCTCGACACCGACCGGGGCCTTGGACGGCTGGCGGACTACCAACGCAAGCGGGCGGAACGCAACGGCTGGGATCCCGACGTCGCCCTGGACATGCTCTACACCGATCGGCCGGAACACCTCGACCTGCGGTCCCTGGCGGTGCGCCGGTTCACCCCGAGGGCGATGACCCGTCTGGCCGATCACCTCGACACCATCGCCGAACGGTTCGTCACCCGCTTCGTCGACGTCGCCCGGCAGGCCGCCCCCGGCCCCGTCGACCTCGTCGAGGAGCTCGCCGTCGGCATCCCCATCGCCACCATCTGCGGACTCCTCGGCGTGCCCACCGACGATTGGACCACGATCCGACGATGGTCCGACCAAACGCTGCTCACCCCCGATCTGAACCACCCCGACGTCCGCCCCGGTGAGACCGCGTCCGACGTGCGCCGCCGCGCCGGCCAGGAGTACCACGCCTACCGCCAGCTGCTCATCGAGCAGGCCCGCGCCCGGCCGGTGCCCGAGGAGGACGATCCCGACCTCGTCGGTCGGCTGGCCCACGCCCGCATCGACGGGCAGCCCCTCGACGACCAACGCCTGCACGGCTACATCGAGCTGCTCGTCGGTGGTGGCAACGAGACCACCCGCAACACGATCACTGGCGGCGTCCGAGCGCTGCTGGAGCACCCCGACCAAGCCGGCGTGCTCGCCGCACGCCCGGGTGAGGTCATCGAGACCGCGGTCGAGGAGATCCTCCGCTGGGTCTCGCCGGTCATCCAGTTCGCCCGCACCGCTACCGCGGACGTCGAAGTCGGGGGTGAGACGATCCGGCGGGGTGACACCGTCGTGCTCTGGTACCCGTCCGGGAACCGCGACGAGCGCGAGTTCCGCGACCCCTACCGTTTCGACGTGCGGCGCACCCCGAACAACCACCTCACCTTCGGGCACGGCGAGCACTTCTGCCTCGGCGCCAACCTCGCCCGATGGGAACTGCGCTCGACCTTCCGCGCCCTCGCCCCCCACGTCGCCCACCTCGAGCTCGCCGGGCCACCCGAGCGCCTTCCCGGCTTGCACGTCGGCGCCGTCGCCCACCTCCCAGTCCGCTGGACCGGCTGAGGGCCGTGACGCCCACCCGTCTCGCTCGGCCAGCCGCTCCAGTCGACCTTGCGTTTGTGGCGGAGCGGGTGGATCGAGGACTCGCGGACCGTCGGGTTGAGCCGGACACTGAGGAGACGCGGAGCCAGGGCTGCTGAGTCCCATCGCGCTGCCTCGGGCGCTCAACGGCGGGAATCGGATTGTCTGCCGACATGGCACACAGATGGCACAGCACCTCGGCAAGCAGCGGTGCGCGGCGGGTAGCAAGGGGGACCTCGAAGGGGCCCGTGACCTGCGGAAAAGCCTGTGACCAGCGGAAACCTCTTCGGG
>JADLEF010000255.1 GCA_020846295.1 Acidimicrobiales bacterium | reverse complement strand
GCCCGCCAGGTTCCACCGTGCCCGCCAGGTTCCACCGTGCCCGCCAGGTTCCACCGTGCCCGCCAGGTTCCACCGTGCCCGCCAGGTTCCACCACATGGCGTCGGCCACCCGCTACCGTCGCTGGCGGTTCGACAGGTCTCCGAGCACGGACGAGATCGCCACAGCAGGGAAGGAATGCCATGGCCACGCCGTTCGGTCCGGCGCGCCGTTCTCGCTTCGCCGCGGCCCGCTACTGGACTCGACTGTTCTGGTTCCCGGTGCTGTGCCTGCTGCTGGCCCTCATCGCCTTCCAGCAGTCGAACGCGACCAACAACGAGGTCGCCGAGCGGGCCCGCGTCGAGCTCAGCGCGGCGCAGACGCCGGTGCTGTCCGCCCGCCGGCTGCCCAACGTGCTGGCGCTGCCCAGCCAGGCGGTGCAGCTGCAACCGGCCGTGCTCGGCGCACTCAACGGCGTACCGCCGGACACCACCTGCGCGTCGGTGACGAACTCGCGCGGCGTCACCGTGTTCGAGCACAACCCGAACCTGCTGCTGACCCCGGCGTCGAACCAGAAGGTGCTGCTCGCCTATGCGGTGCTGAACCACTTCCAGCCCGACCGCACCTTCGGTACCTTCGTCGCCACCGACGCGCAGATCATCGCCAACGTGGTGCAGGGCAACGTGTGGTTGATCGGCACCGGCGACCCGGTGCTCACCACCGAGAACTACGCGCAGAGCTTCGCCGTGCAACCGCAGGTGCACACCTCGTTCGAGGAGCTCGCCGATCGCCTCAAGACGGCCGGCGTCACCCGCATCCGCGGCAACGTGATCGCCGACGCGACCCGCTACGACAACGTGAAGTTCAACCCGGCCTGGCCGAACCGCTACACCTTCGACGCCACGGTCGGTCCGGTGGGCGCGCTGCTGGTGAACCGGGGGTACACGAGCTTCCCGCCGGCGGGCCAGGAGTGGTCCGGCTCGGGGCCGCGCACCGTCTCGGCGGATCCCGCCAAGGACTCCGCCGACATGCTGATCGGTCTGCTGCGCCAGCGCGGCATCCAGGTCGACGGCACCGCACAGCTCGGCACCGTCCCCCAGAGCCCCACGTTCCTGGCCGAGGTCCAATCCCCGCCGCTGCGCGACATCATCGGCCAGATGCTGCGCAACAGCGACAACACGATCGCGGAGATGCTGTTCAAGGAGCTCGGTGTGGCCAGGGCCGGCAAGGGCTCCAACGAGGGCGGGACCGCCGCGCTGACCGCCATCCTGACCGAGAAGGGCCTGGCCAAGCCGGGCATGGTGCTGCTCGACGGGTCCGGGCTGGCGTCGGGCAACCTGATCCCGTGCGCCACCCTCAACGGCGTGCTCGCCGCCGCAGGACGAGACTCCGAGCTGGTCGCCGCCCTCGCGGTCGGCGGCCAGAGCGGCACGTTGCAGGACCGGATGGTCGGCACTGCGGCGGCCGGCCACGTGTTCGCCAAGACCGGCTCGTTGGACAACGTGAGCTCGCTGTCGGGCTACGTGGACACCGCGAAGGGTGAATCGCTGTCCTTCGCGGTGATCGTCAACGGCGACGGTGCCGAGCGCTTCAAGGCGCTCGAGGACCGCCTGATGGTGACGTTGATGGAGTACCCGCAGGGTGCCGACGTCGCCGCGCTGATGCCCGCCGGCCTGTAACAGGGTCCTGAACCCTCCATGCGCGGCGGCGAGCGGCCCGGCCTGGTCTGGTCTGGTCTGGTCTGGCCTGGCCTGGCCTGGTCGTACCGATGGGTATGGCACGCGGCGCCACGCCGCACCAGAAGTGGCGGGTTGTGCAGGCACCACGACCAGCCCAACCGACCGAGCGGCAGCCTGACCAGCATCGGTTCATGAGGCAACGAGCAAGGCGACAGCACAACCCGCCACACTCGCTCCAACGCCGCGGCGTTCGCGGCAACCGCGAACGACTTCGGTCGACCGCCGTACGGTAGGACGACCTCTTCAGCATCCTGCGAACAGTCGATCGGCGGATGGGCGCGCCCGCCCGGCAGCGGCAACGATGGGGCCATGACCGCCACCCCGCCGGGACCTCGGACGATGCCGATGTTCCCGTTGCAGACCGTGCTGCTGCCCACCGCGGTGCTGCCGTTGCAGATCTTCGAACCCCGCTACCGGGTGATGATCCGCCACTGCCTCGACGGGGATCGCTGCTTCGGGGTGGCGTTGATCGAGCGGGGCCACGAGGTCGGCGGGGGCGACGAGCGCAGCGCCTTCGGAACCCTGGCCCAGGTGGTCGGCGCCCAGGAGCTGCCCGACGGCCGCTGGTACCTGGTGGCGCTGGGGACGCGCCGCTTCCGGGTGCGGCGCTGGCTGCCGGACGATCCGTACCCGCTCGCCGAGATCGAGGACTGGGACGACGATCCGACCAAACCGGCGGCGACCAGCGAGGAGTACGCCCGGCTGGTCAGCGGTACCCGCCGGCTGCTGGCGCTGGCCGCGGAGGCGGGCGAACCGGCCGGTGAGGCGACGATGGAGTTCGCCGACGACCCGGGACTGGGGACCTTCCAGCTGGCGGCGTCGCTGCCGCTGGGGCCGTTCGACCGGCAGCGCATCCTGGCCACCGACGGCAGCGCCCAGCGTTGCGCGCTGCTCGCATCGCTGTGCGCCGAACGCACCGCCGATCTGGAGGCGCTGATCGGCCTGCGCACCGACGGGGACGAGGACCCCTCGTTCTGAGCGTCGCGGCGGGCGGCGCAACGGCGCGACGGTGGGGGCGTCACAGCACGATCCGTGCAGCCGACGGGTGCCGCTCGGCGGATCCAGGCGGACCGACCGCTGTCTGCGTCGACCGACGGCCGGAACGGTGACGTGCCAGTCCTTGCCGACCGGGGCGATCAGCGACTAGCAATGCCCAACGACGAGGAGGAGGCGATACCGCTTGGCCAGCCGGAACAAGAGCGCGCCAGAGCTGATCAACGAGCTGAAGACGCTGGTGATCGACTACGCCAAGCAGGAAACGGTCGATCCTCTGCGCAGCTTGGGCCGCTACCTGGGCTACGGCATCGCCGGCTCGCTGCTGCTCGCCATCGGCGGACTGTTCTTCACCGTCGGGCTGCTACGCCTGCTGCAGACCGAGACCGGCGGCGCCTTCGACGGCGGCTGGTCCTTCGTGCCGTACCTGTTCGTCCTGCTCTTCAGCGTGGTCGTGCTCGCCCTGCTGGGCGCCGCCGTGCTGCGCACCAAGAAGAACGTCATGGAGCAACCGTGAGCGCTGCACCCAAGCAGAGCGGCCGGGTCAGCCGGTCCGATCTGGAAGCCAAGTTCCGCGAGGTGCAGACCGAGCTCACCTCTGGTGCCGAGAACGCCAAGAACAAGGTGCTCGTCGTCGGTGGCGTGCTCATGGTGGTGCTGTTGCTGCTGTCGTTCCTGCTCGGGCGACGCGGCGGCAAGAAGAAGTCGACGATCGTCGAGATCCGCCGCCTCTGATGGGGCCCCGGATCCGTCGCCTGCTGCTGTCGCGCGTCCTGCGCGGCGACCTGCGCCGTTGGGCGATCTACCTCGTGGTGAGCTCGCTGTGGCGTCGTTACCGCAAGCTCGCCGGCAAGGAGCCCGAAGTCGTCTACCGCTCCACGCTGCGACGCAACGAGCGCTTCGCCATGGCCACCTCCAAGCCGTTGCCGCGGCGGTTGCGCACCAAGAAGGTCCACGACGCGCTCGAGGCCGCCGCCCGCGCCGATCTGGCCTGACCGGCGCCTGCCCCAGGCAGCAGACTGGAACAGCATGAAGCAGCGATGTGCCCGATGCGCGCGGCCTCCGGTGGGAGCACCATGATCGTCCGTCTCCGCAACCCCACCCGCACCGTCGAGGTGCAGGGCGGCCGTAGCGTCGCCAAGCTGCTCAACGAGTTCGGCCTGGCGCGCGAGGCTGTGCTGGTGGTGCGCAACGGCGAGCTGGTGCCGGGCGACGCCTTCCTGTCGAACGAGGACGAGGTCGAGCTGCGGCCGGTCATCTCCGGGGGAGTGTGAACCGATGAAGTGCCGGGTGTGCCGCGGACCGGCGGTGATCGACGTGCGCCGCCACAACGCCAACTTCTGTGTGGAGCACTTCATCGAGCAGTGCGAGCGCCAGGTGGCCAAGGCCATCGAGGCGTTCGACATGATCGCCCCCGGCGAACGCGTGCTGGTGGCGGTGTCCGGCGGCAAGGACTCCCTCGCCCTGTGGGACCTGCTGATCAGGCTCGGCTACGACGTCGAGGGCCTGTACATCGGCCTCGGCATCGGCGAGTACTCCGACGTCTCGGGCGACCACGCCCGTCGCTTCGCCGCCGAGCGCGACCTCACGTGGCACGTGCTCGACCTGCGCGAGGAGTACGGCTACGACGTGCCGACCGCGGCGGCGGCCACCCGCCGGGTGCCGTGCTCGGCGTGCGGGATGTCCAAGCGGCACCTGTTCGACCGGGTCGCGCTCGAGCGCGGGGTCGACGTGGTGGCGACCGGCCACAACCTCGACGACGAGGCCGCGGTGCTGTTCGGCAACGTGCTGCACTGGCACACCGACTACCTGGCCCGGCAGCTGCCGGTGCTGCCCGCCGGGCACGGGTTCCCCCGCAAGGTCAAACCGCTGGTGCGGCTGTCGGAGCGGGAGAGCGCGGCCTACTGCATCGTGCGGGGGATCGACTACCAGGTGGAGGAGTGCCCGATGGCGGCCGGCAACCGCCACCTCGGCTACAAGGAGGCGCTCAACACCATCGAGGAGCGCTCTCCGGGCACCAAGCACGATTTCTACTTCGGCTTCCTGGACCGGGCCGCCGCGCTGTTCCGCTCCGGGGCCACCATCGACGCCGAGGGCCTGTCGGCGTGCGTGCGCTGCGGCGCCCCGACGCCGGGCGAGGTGTGCGCGTTCTGCCGGCTGGTGGAGCGGGCCGGGGGCCACGAGCCGGGCGGTGCGGTACCCGTCACGCTCGGACGACGGGAGCAACCATGACCGACATCACCGACACCGCGGACGCGGACACCGACGACCCCGGCACTGGCATTGACCCGGGCCCCGACGCCGGCGGGCCCGGCGACGAGCAACCGGCCGAGCCGCCGCCCCGCGCCCTGCGGGCGGGGGAACCCGTGCTGCTCATCGACAGCAAGCAGCGGCGCTACCTCGTCACCCTGACACCGGGTGCCGAGTTCCACAGCCACACCGGCTTCATCCGCCACGAGGAGCTCATCGGCCGCTCGGAGGGCATCACCGTGCGGGCCAACCGCAGCGGCAACTTCCTGGTGTTGCGGCCCACGCTGGCCGACTTCGTGCTGAAGATGCCCCGCGGCGCCCAGGTGATCTACCCCAAGGATCTCGGGCCGCTGCTGCTGCTGGCCGACATCTTCCCCGGCGCCCGGGTGCTCGAGTCCGGCGTCGGGTCCGGAGCGCTGTCGATGACGATGCTGCGAGCGGGGGCGGACATCATCGGCTACGAGGTGCGCGCCGACTTCCTGTCGCGTGCGGTCAAGAACGTGACCGCGTTCCTCGGCCCGGAGGTCCTCGACCGCTACCGGGTCGAGGAGCGCGACACCTACGCCGGCATCGACGAGACCGACCTCGACCGGGTGGTGCTCGACCTGCCCGAGCCCTGGCAGGTCAGCCCGCATGCGGCGCGCAGCCTCCGGCCCGGCGGCATCATCGTCGCCTACACACCGACCATCGTGCAGGCGGTGCAGTTCCGGGAGTCGCTGCCCGAGCACGGCTTCGGCCAGGCGGAGACCGTCGAGGTGCTCAACCGGAGCTGGCACATCGACGGGCAGTCGGTGCGGCCGGACCACCGGATGGTGGCCCACACCGGCTTTCTGACCCACGCCCGGCGGATCGTCACCGCCTGACGCGTCCGCACCGGTTCTGATACGCGGCGAACGCCGCAAGTTTTCACCGATCGCGCTGCTACGAGTGCGTCGAGCGCCGTACGGCGCGACGACGAACGTGAGCCGGTGCGCCATGATGAGACTCTTGAACCTGCTGGACGCGTTGATCGTGCTGGCCGCCGTCGGCGCCGCCCTCGGCGGCTACCGCCTGGGCTTCGTCACGCGCGCCACCGCCTGGGGCGGGATGGTCATCGGCGTGCTGCTGGCGGCGCGGGTCGCGCCGCTGCTGACCGACCGCTTCGGCGGGATCGACCCGAACCGGTCGCTGCTGATCAGCGCCATCACCCTGCTCACCGGCGCCTTCTTCGGTCAGCTCGGCGGGCAGGCGCTCGGCAGCCGCTTCCACGACCGCTCCAGGACGGGCAAGGGGGCCCAGCTGGATCGGGTGGCCGGGGCGGCCTCGGGCGTGGCGCTGGTGCTCGCCGGGGTGTGGCTGCTGACCCCGGCGATGGCGGGCGTGCCGAGCTGGCCGCAGCGGCTGGTGGACGGTTCGCTGCTGGCCCACCAGATCGACGTGCTCACCCCGGACCCGCCGGACCCGATCACCGCGGCGTCCAAGATCGTCGGCGCCCGCCAGTGGGAGGAGCTGACCGAGCAGCTCAACGGGGGCCTTCCCGAGGGGCCGATCCCGGACCTGGGCGAGCCGTCGCCGGAGCTGGACGCCGTCGTGCGACCGGCGATCGTGCTGGTCGAGCACGACGGGTGCAGCGGCTCGCAGGTCGGCACCGGCTTCGTCGCCGAGCCGCACCTGGTGGTGACCAACGCCCACGTCGTGGCCAGCGGGAGCGACGACACCGCGTACAGCGTGACCGACGACGCCGGCAAGCAGCACCGGGCACGGGTCGTGCACTTCGACCCCGAGGACGACCTCGCCGTGCTCTACGTCCGGGACCTCGACGCACCGGCGCTGACGCTGGCCGAGGGCATCGATCCGGGCACGATCGGCTGGGTGTACGGCCACCCGCTCGGTGGCGAGCTCGAGCGCCGTGAGTTCAAGGCCGCGGCCGCCACCGATGCGCTGGTACCGGACATCTACGGCGAGCGCGAGGTCACCCGCAAGATCGTGCCCATCCGCGCCGCGCTCGAGAAGGGCCACTCGGGCAGCCCCCTGGTCGACCTGGACGGCCACGTCGTCGGGGTGGCGTTCGCCATCTCGCCCGACGACGAGTCCCTCGCGGTGGCCATCGCCATGAGCAGCGTCCGCGACGCGGTGGACACCGTCACAACCGCTCGGGCCGAAGGCGACCCCGCCGAGGTCAGCACCGGCAACCGCTGCCTCGAGCTGGGGTGACGGCGGGTGCGTTGAGCGCACACGTGCCATGACCGCACCAGAATGAGGGGCATGGAACGCGATCCCGCCCGGCTCGACGTCGCGGCTCGGCAGCGGGCCCTCGACCGCTTCGGCGCCGAGACGTTCGACATCGTGGTCATCGGCGGGGGCATCACCGGCGCCGGCTGTGCCCTCGATGCCGCCACCCGCGGCCTGTCGGTGGCCCTCATCGAGCAGCGGGACCTCTCGGCGGGCACGTCGAGCCGGTCCTCCAAGCTGTTCCACGGCGGGCTGCGCTACCTCGAGCAGCGCGACTTCCGTCTGGTGGCGGAGGCCCTGACCGAGCGCAACCTCATGTTGTCGGAGCTGTGCCCGCACCTCGCCCGGCCGGTGAGCTTCCTGTACCCGCTGCACCACCGCGTGACCGAACGGGCCTACGTCGGCGCCGGCATCGCCCTCTACGACGCCATGGCGTGGCGCGGGTCGGGCGCCCGTGGCGGTCACAACCCGTTGCCCGCCCACCGCCACCTGAGCCGGCGGGCCGCGCTGCGCCTGGTGCCCGCGCTGCGCGCCGATGCGCTGACCGGCGCCGTGCAGTACTGGGACGCCCAGGTCGACGATGCCCGTCACACCGTGGAGGTGGTCCGCACCGCGGCCTCCCACGGCGCGCTGGTGGCCTCCAGCCTCCAGGTCGTGGGCCTGCTGCGCGAGGGCGACCGGGTGGTCGGGGTGACGGCTCGCTGCACCGACACCGGCCGGGAGGTCACGGTGCGGGCGACGCAGGTCATCAACGCCACGGCCACCTGGACCGACCAGCTGCAATCGCTCGCCGGCCGGGGCCAGCTGCGGGTGCGGGCGTCGAAGGGCATCCATCTGGTGGTGCCGCGTGACCGCATCCACGCCGGCTCGGGGTTGATCCTGCGCACCGCCACCAGCGTGCTGTTCGTCATCCCGTGGCGCTCGCCGACGATGCGCATCGACGTGGCCGGCCGGGTGATCGAGTCCGCCGGGGACCACGGGCACTGGATCGTCGGCACCACCGACACCGAGTGGAACCTTGACCTCGCCCATCCGGCGGCCAGCCGCAGCGACATCGACTACCTGCTCGACCAGGTCAACAGGGTGCTGCGCACGCCGCTCACCCACGACGACATCGAAGGCGTGTACGCCGGCCTGCGCCCGCTGCTGCAGGGCGAGTCGGAGGACAACTCGGCGCTGTCGCGCGAGCACGCCGTCACCCAGCACGTGCCGGGGCTGATCTCGGTGGCGGGCGGCAAGTACACGACCTACCGGGTGATGGCCCGCGACGCGGTGGACATGGCGGCGCGCAACCTCGACCGGCGCGTGCCGCCATCGTGCACCGACCGGGTGCCCCTGCTCGGCGCGGTGGGCTACGAGGCGCTGTGGAACCGCCGGCACGCGGTGGCGGCGGAGACGAAGCTGCACGTCGCCCGGATCGAGCACCTGCTCGGCCGCTACGGGGCGCAGCTGCCGGCGCTGCTCGAGCTCATCGCCGATCGACCGGATCTCGGCGAGCCGATCCGCCACGGTGGGCCCTACCTGGCGGCCGAGGTGGTCTTCGCCGCCACCCACGAGGCGGCGCTGCACCTCGATGACGTGCTGACCCGACGCACCCGGCTCTCGATCGAGACGTTCCACCGCGGCGTGGACTGCGCCGACGAGGTGGCCCGGCTGATGGCCGGACCGTTGGGCTGGGACGAGCGGACGATCGCGGAGGAGGTGAACCACTATCGGCTCCGGGTGGCGGCCGAGCGCGACAGCCAGACCTGCCCCGACGACCGCACCGCCGACGCGGTGCGCATGGGCGCCCCCGAGCGCCGCCACCTGGTCCGCCTCCCGTCGCGCCCGGGCGGCGACTGACCGGCAACGGCCCGTCTCGCGGACACGTCCGACGAGGGATCGGCAGGCGTCCGAGGGCGGTTGACGCGCCGCGTTGTGACGTCGCCGGTTGGCGTGTTTCGCCCTGTGAATTCCGCGGCGATCACGCGCACAGCGGTGAGGGTCCGTGTATCGTCGCCCGTACGAGTAGACGCCCGTACCCGGGTGCAACCGGTGGTTCGACCCACTCGTTCCGGGCACGGGATCCGGCGCCGGCCTCGTGCCGGTGTGCCGGGCGAGCAGGAGGTCCGGTCGTCAACAAGTCCGAGTACGAACGGCGGCTCTCCAGCTACGAGGGGGAGATCGCCGAGCTGCGTGAGCAGGCCAAGGCGATGGAGGAAGAGATCGTCGCCCTTCGCCGCCGTCTCCAGGACGCGCCCAAGCGGGTGCGCACGCTGGAGGAGCGGCTGCTCGACACCAAGGGGCAGTTGGCACAAGCGGTCTCCCAGAACGAGAAGCTGACCTACACGCTGCGCGAGGCCCGAGAGCAGATCGCGGCGCTGCGCGAGGAGGTCGACAAGCTGACCCGGCCGCCGTCCGCCTACGGCACCTACCTCGGGTACAACGAGGGCGACGGCACCGTGGACGTGTTCTCGGGCGGGCGCAAGATGCGCGTCGCCGTGCACCCCGACATCGACCTCGAGGTGCTCGAGCGCGGCGCCGAGGTCGTGCTCAACGAGTCCCTCAACGTCGTGCTCGCCCGCGAGGGCGAGCGCAGCGGCGAGGTCGTCACCCTCAAGGAGCTCCTCGCCGATGCGACCCGAGCCCTCATTGTGGGGCGGGCCGACGAGGAGCGGGTGGCCGAGCTGGCCGCCTCCCTGCAGCAGGAGAAGCTGCGGGCCGGTGACACGCTGCTGATGGACAGCCGATCCGGCCTGTTGCTGGAGAAGCTGCCCCGGCCCGAGGTGGAGGATCTCGTGCTGGAGGAAGTGCCCGACGTGTCCTACGAGGACGTCGGCGGTCTCGACAGCCAGATCGAACAGATCACCGACGCCGTCGAGCTGCCGTTCGTGCACCGCGACCTCTTCGCCGACTACAAGCTGCCCGCCCCGAAGGGCATCCTGCTGTACGGCCCTCCGGGCTGCGGCAAGACGCTCATCGCCAAGGCGGTGGCCAACAGCCTGGCCAAGAAGGTGGCCGAGGTCTCCGGCGACGACAAGGCCCGGAGCTACTTCCTCAACATCAAGGGCCCGGAGCTGCTCAACAAGTACGTCGGCGAGACCGAACGGCAGATCCGCCTGGTGTTCCAACGGGCTCGGGAGAAGTCCGAGGAGGGCTGGCCGGTCATCGTGTTCTTCGACGAGATGGAGTCGCTGTTCCGCACCCGTGGGTCCGGCATCAGCTCCGACATCGAGTCCACCATCGTCCCGCAGCTGCTCGCCGAGATCGACGGGGTCGAGACGCTGAAGAACGTGATCGTGATCGGCGCCTCCAACCGTGAGGATCTGATCGACCCGGCCATCCTGCGCCCGGGCCGCCTCGACGTGAAGATCAAGATCGAGCGGCCCGACGAGGTGTCCGCCAAGCAGATCTTCGCCCGGTACCTCACCGCCGACCTGCCGCTCGACCCTGAGGCGATCGCTGACGCCGGGGGCGATGTGGAGCAGGCGCTCGGGACCCTGATCGACGCCACGGTGGCGGAGATGTACCGCGCCGACGAGGCGAACCAGTTCCTCGAGGTCACCTACCAGAACGGTGATCGCGAGGTCATGTACTTCAAGGACTTCTCGTCGGGCGCCATGATCGAGAACATCGTGCGCCGGGCCAAGAAGCTGGCCATCAAGCGGCTCATCGGTGGCGGCAACGGCGGCATCGGGTTGCAGGACCTGATCGACGCCATCCACCAGGAGTACAAGGAGCACGAGGACCTGCCCAACACGACCAACCCGGACGATTGGGCGAAGATCTCGGGCAAGAAGGGGGAGCGCATCGTGTACGTCCGTACGCTGGTGTCGCACTCCAAGAAGCAGGACGAACCGCAAGGTGGCCGGGCCATCGAGCGGGTGGCGACGGGCCAGTACCTCTAGCCCTCGGCACGACCAACGAATCCGGCAACTCCGCCGGGTCTCCGCGATCGGTGGGCGACACCCTCGGGTGTCGCCCACCGTCGCGTCCGGCGGCCGCTCAGCCGGATCGGCGGGGTGGGCGGTGCACGTGCAGCGGGTGGCCTGCAGCCCCCAACGCGGCCTCGAGGACCGCCTCCGACACCGTCGGGTGCGGGTGGATCACCCCGGCGAGGTCCTCCAGGGTGGCCGCCATCTCGATCGCCAACGCCGCCTCGCCGGCCAGTTCCGACACGTGCGGACCGGCCAGGTGCACGCCGATCACGGTGCCGTCCCCGTCGACCACCACCTCCGCGTACCCGGCGGTATCGCCCAGGATGCGGGCCTTGGCGTTGGCCCCCATCGGGAAGCGGAACGACGAGGCGGGGATGCCCGCCGCTTCGGCGGCGGCGGTGGTGAGCCCGACGGTGGCGATCTCGGGGTCGCTGAACACGACGGCAGGGATGGCGGCCGGGTCGAAGGCGGCCGGCTCGCCGCACAGGGCGGCGACCGCCACCTCGGCTTCCGCCGTCGCCTTGTGGGCCAGCGCCGGCCCGTCGGTCAGGTCACCGATGGCGAACAGGTGCCGGCTGATGCGACGGTCCGGCCCGACGGCCAGGCGCCCGTTGGGCTGCGGCCGTACGCCGGCGTGGTCCAGGCCGAGGGTGTCGCTGTTGGGCACCCGACCGACGGCGACGATGACCTTCTCGGCGTCCACCACGGTGCCGTCGGCCAGGGCCAGGCCGAGCCCGTCGGCGGACAGCCCGGCCGCCCGCTGGCCGGTGAGCACGGTGACGCCCAGCTCTCGCAGCCGCTTGAGCACCACCTGGGCCAGGCCCCGGTCGAGCTCGGGCAGGATGCGCTCGGCCAACTCGACGATGGTCACCGTCACCCCCAGCTTGGCCAGGGCGGTGCCGAGCTCGACGCCGATGTACCCGCCGCCGACCACCGCCACCGACGACGGTCGAGCGGTGAGGAACAGCGCGCCGGTCGAGTCGAGCACCCGCTCGCCGTCGACGGGCAGGTCGGGCAGCGCCATCGGGCGCGAGCCGGTGGCGAGGATGCAGTCGTCGAACTCGTAGTGGCGCAGGCCGTGGTCGTCCTCGACGGCGACCCGGGTGGGGCTCATGAACCGGGCGGTGCCGGTCACGACGCTCACCTTGGCCGCCTTGAGCAGTTGGCGCACGCCCGAGGTGAGCGCCTCCACGCTGCGCTGCAGGTGGCTCTGCACGCCCGGCCAGTCGAGCGTCGGGGAGGCCACCACGCCGAGCGACGCGCCGTGGCCGGCGTCGTGGAACAGCGTGGCCGCGCCGATCAGCGCCTTGGAGGGGATGCAGCCGACGTTGAGGCACGTCCCGCCCACGGCGTCGCGCTCCACCAACGTCACCGCCTTGCCCGCCTGGGCGGCGCGCAGCGCTGCGGCGTACCCGCCGGGGCCGGCGCCGATGACGAGCACGCCGGTGGATTCGGGGATCTCGCCGACGACCACGTCAGGCCCCCAGCAGCAGGGTCAGCGGTTCGGCGATGTAGCCGAGCACCGTCTCCTGGAACGCCACCGACAGGTCGCCGTCGATGATGCGGTGGTCGGCGGAGAACACCACCGGCAGGGTTCGCCGGGCGACGACCGCACCGTCCACCGCGATGGGCCGTTCCTTGATGGCACCGAAGCCCATGATCCCCGCCTGGCCGGGCAGGATCAGCGGGGTGGCGAAGCGTCCCCCCAGCGCCCCGTAGTTGGTGAGGGTGAACGTGCCGCCGCGAAGTTCCTCGGCGGACACCGTGCGGTCGCGGGCCGCGCCGGCGAGGCGTTGCATCTCGAGCGCCAGCGACACGAGGTCCCGGCGATCGGCGTCGGTCACCACGGGCACGATGAGCCCGTCGGGCGTGGCCACCGCGATGCCGAGGTTGACCCGTTCCCGCACCGTCACCGAGGTGCCGTCGGGGTCGACCGCGGCGTTGACCAGCGGGTAGCGGCGCAGGGTGCGGGCCACCGCCGCGGCCAGCAGCACCAACGGGGTGAGCGCCGCCGCCTCGGCCTCGGCACCGCTGTCGCGCAGCGACGCCTGGAGCCGCTTGCGGGCTTCGAGCAACGCAGTGGCGTCGACCTCGTCCATCCCGGTGATGTGGGGGATGGTGCTCCAGGTCTGCGCCATCGACGCCGCGGTCAACCGGCGGATGCCGCGCAGCGGGTGGGTGCCGGCCGGCAGCTGGCCCAGCGTGGCCCGGGCCCGGGCCACGGGCACCGGCCCGAGTGGTCCGGCCTGGGGGAGCGGGGCGGCCACCGGGGCAGGGCCGGCGGTTTCGGTGGTCGTGGCGGGCGCGGCGGGCGCGGCGGGCGCGGCGGTCGTGGCGGGCGCGGCGGGACCGCCTGGGCGGGCGGCGGTCTCGACATCGGCGGCGAGGATGCGACCCCCCGGCCCGCTGCCGGGCAGCGTCCGCAGATCGACACCGAGGCGGGCGGCGAGTCTGCGGGTCGACGGCGACGCCTTGGGACGGGTGCCGCTCGCCCTACCGGTCGGTATGGTCGGCACCGGGGGAGGAGGCGCAGCCCCCTCCGTACCGATCGGTACGGAGGCCGTCGGCATCGCCGTCGACGCAGCGGTCGGACCGGCGGTCGGTGCGGCAGTGGGTGCGGACCCGTCGTCGATCTCCACGATCACGGTGCCGACGGTGACGATGTCGCCCTCGGCCACGGTGACCGCGGCGACGGTGCCGGCCGCGGGGGAGGGCAGCTCCACCTGGGCCTTGTCGGTGAGCACCTCCACGATGGGCTGGTCGCGCACGACGGTGTCGCCCACGCCGACCAGCCAGCGCACGATCTCGGCCTCGTGCAGCCCCTCACCTACATCGGGCAATGCGAAGCGGACCGTCACGGCGCCACCTCCAGCGCCCGGCGGCAGCCGGCCGCGAGCCGGGCCACGGACGGCACGTCGCGGTCCTCGAGCTGCGCCATCGGGAACGGTACGTCGTAGCCCGACACCCGCACCGGCGGCGCCTCGAGGTCGTAGAAGCACTCCTCGACGATGGTGGCGACGACCTCGCCGCCGAACCCGGCGGTCATCGGGGCCTCCTCGGCGACCACCACCCGCCCGCAGCGGCTCACCACCGCAGCCAGGGCGTCGATGTCGAGCGGCACCATGCTGCGCAGATCGAGCACGGCGACCGAAGCACCCTCCTCGGCCAGCGCCTCGGCCGCCTTGCGGGCCACCTCCACCTGGTAGGACCACGCCACGATCACCAGGTCGGTGCCCTCCCGCACCAGCTTCGCCCGACCCAACGGCTCGATGACGTCGGCGTCGTCGGGCAGGTCGTCGCGCAGCGAGCGGTAGCCGCGCAGCGGTTCGAGGAAGAGCACCGGGTCCGGGTCGCGGATCGCCGAGGTGAGCAGGCCGGCGGCGTCGTGGGCGGAGGCCGGCATCACCACCTTGAGCCCGGGGATGTTCGCCAGCTGCCCCTCGAGCGCCTCCGAGTGCAGCTCCGGGGTGCGGACCCCGCCGCCGAAGGGCGCCCGCATGGTGATCGGTGCGTCGAACCGGCCGTTGGAGCGATAGCGCAGCCGGGCGATCTGGCCGGCCAGTTGGTGGAACGCCTGGTAGGAGAACCCGAGGAACTGGATCTCGGGGACCGGCACCATGCCCGAGGCGGCCAGACCGACCGCGGTGCCGAGGATCAGCGCCTCGGCCAACGGCGTGTCCACCACCCGATCGGGCCCGAACCGGTCGATGAGCCCGTCGGTGGCGCGGAACACGCCACCGTTGGCCCCCACGTCCTCGCCGAAGACGATGATGCGCTCGTCGCGGGCCATCTCCCGGGCGAGGGTGTGGTTGATGGCCTCGACCATCGTGCGCACGGTCATGACTGGCCCTTTCCTTCCAGCTCGAGCAGCAGGGCGCGCTGGCGTTCCATCCGCGGGGTGGTCTCGGCGTAGACGTGGTCGAAGAACGCGTCCGGCGCCAGCGGGGTGGCCAGGGCGGCGTCGACCGCGGCGTCGATGGCGGCCTGCGCGGTCGCCTCGGCCGCGGCCTGGGCGGCGTCGTCCCACAGGCCCAGCTCCCGCAGCTGGGCGGCGTAGGTGATCACCGGGTCCTTGGCCCGGGCGGCGGCCATGTCCTCGGCCGGGATGTAGCGGGTCGGGTCGTCTGCGGTGGTGTGGTGACCGAGGCGGTAGGTCACCGCCTCCACCAGGGTGGGGCCCTCGCCGGCGACGGCCCGGGCGCGGGCGGCGGCGACCACCTCCCACACCGCGATCGGATCCCGCCCGTCGACCCGCACGCCGGGCATGCCGAAGGCGGCCGCCTTATCGGCGAAGGTGGCGGCCGCGGTCTGGCGGGCGGTGGGGGTGGAGATGGCCCAGCCGTTGTTGATCAACATGAAGATCACCGGCGCCTTGATCACCGCGGCGAAGTTGGCGGCCTCGTAGAAGTCGCCCTCGGAGCTGGCGCCGTCACCGAAGAAGGCGACCGACACGCCGGGAAGGCCCTGGCGGAGCTGACCCCAGGCCATGCCGACCGCGTGGGGGATCTGGGCGGCGAGGGAGATCTGGGCCGGGAACACGTTGACGCCCGCCGGGTAGCAGCTGCCCTCGGGGTGCCCGGCCAGGTAGAGGACCTGCCGGCGGATCACCTCCTCGCCGTAGCGACCCAGCGCGTAGAACTCGCGGTACTGGGAGAAGATCCAGTCGTGCTCGGGCTGCAGGGCGTAGGTGCAGCCCACCACGGTGGCCTCGTTGCCGTCGATGGGCGCCATGGTGCCCAGCCGGCCCTGTCGCTGGAGGTTGAAGCAGCGGGTCGAATAGATGCGGGCGGCGATCATCGTCTGCAGCATCCCGACGAGCTCGGCGTCGGTCGGGCCTCGCTGCACGGCAGAGGTGTCCATGGCGCCAGCATTGCATCCGTCCGGCCCCACCGGCGCCTTTGGCACGGTTACCGCTGGCGTTGCAGGCGCCGCACGATGCGCGGTGCGTTCCCCAGCTCGTGCACGAGCTCGCGGGGTAGCTCGTAGGCGAGCGTCTCGTAGACCCGATCGACCATCTCCGCGTGGCGGTAGCGGTCGTCGGGGGAGAGGGTCCCGACGCCCAGGAGGCGCTCGCCGTAGGCGCTGAGGCCGAGCAGGGCGGCGGCGTTGGCCAGATCGAGCGGGGCGGCCCCCGCGGCACGGGCGGCGCGCACCCGGTCGCCGGCGTCGCTCGAGGCTTCTGCGCACACGATCGGCACGATCGCCTCCCACTCGGCCCGACCGGTGCCGGGATGGCGCAGCAACATCGCCTGGACGGCGCTACGTCCGGCGTAGCCGACGAGGAAGCGGATGCGCACCGCCACCCCGTCGATCCACGCCTCCTTGCGGGTGACGATGAACCGCGGGCCCGTCGCGACCGGCTGCGGCCGGACGAACGACGCCGGACCGCGAGCGGGCCGCGCCGCCGCCGCAGCGGCCGACGCCGCCACCCGGCGGCGCTCGGCGTCGTAGGCGGCGCGCCGATCGGGGTCGGACAGCACCGCCCAGGCCTCGTTCACCAGCGCCATGCGCAACTGCGTCTCGACACCGCCGTCGCGCTGCAGGTCCGGGTGCAGCTCGCGGGCCAGCCGACGGTAGGCGGCGCGCAGGGCGGCCAGATCAGCATCGGGGGTCACGCCGAGCCGCTCGTACATCCCGGCGTCAGCGGTCACACCGCCAGGTTAGAGTCCCGGTCCGTGGCACGGCTCGACGGGAAAGCAGCGGTGGTCGTCGGCGGGGGGCAGACCCCCGGGGAGACGATCGGCAACGGGCGGGCGACGGCGCTCGCCTTCGCCCGGGAGGGCGCCGAGGTGCTGGTGGTGGATCGTCACCTCGATCGAGCGGCGGACACCTGCGCGGCGATCGCCGCCGAGGGCGGCACCGCGTTCGCGTTCGGGGCCGACATCACCGACGAGGAGCAAGCTGCCGCGCTCGTCGCCCACGCGGTCGAGCGCTTCGGGCGCATCGACGTGCTGCACAACAACGTGGGCATCGGCGCGGGCGATGCGACCGCCACCAAGGTCACCGCCGAGGGCCTGCGCCACATCTTCGACGTGAACCTCTTCGGCATGGCGCTGACCTGCAAGCACGCCCTGCCGGTCATGCGCGAAGCCGGCCACGGGTCGATCATCAACATCTCGTCGGTGGCCGCGATCCTGCCCTTCGGACTCATCGGCTACAAGACGTCCAAGGCCGCCGTCAACGCCTACACCGAGTCGCTCGCCGCGGCCAACGCCCGCTACGGCGTTCGGGTCAACGCCATCATGCCCGGCCTGATGGAGACGCCGATGGCGATCGACGCCAGCCTCGCCGCCCGCGGGAACATCTCCCGTGACGCCCTGGTGGAGCAGCGCAACCGCCAGGTGCCCCTCGGCCGCAAGATGGGCAGCGGCTGGGACGTGGCGTGGGCCGCCGTGTTCCTCGCCTCCGACGAGGCCCGCTTCGTGACCGGCGTGGTGCTCCCGGTGGACGGCGGTCAGTCCGTCGCCGGCTGAGCGCCAGGTCCGCTCAGCGCGCCCCGAGCGTGCCGACCCGGCGGGTGATGTCGGTGAGCACGTCGGCCGCCTCGCCCACGCTGACCGACATCGTCTGCGCCGCCGAGCTCTGCTCCTCGATGGCGGCGGCGATCGCGCTCTGGATGTGGTTCAGCTGATCGATCTGGCTGCGGATGTTGTGGATCACGTCGATGGCGGCGGCCATCTCGTCGGTGATGGTGGTGACCATGTTGCCCACGTCGGCGGCGGCGGAGGTGGTCTCGCTGGCGAGGTCCTTGACCTCGGTGGCCACCACCGCGAAGCCGCGGCCCGCCTCGCCGGCCCGGGCCGCCTCGATGGTGGCGTTGAGGGCCAGCAGGTTGGTCTGCTCGGCGATGGCGGTGATGACCGACAGCATCGAGGAGATCCGGCCCGATGTCTCCCCGAGGCGGTCCATGGTGCTGGTGGCGCCGCCGGCGGCGTCAGCGGCGATCTCCATCAGCGCGGAGGCCTCGACCGTCATGCGGGCGATCTCGGAGATGCTTCCCGACATCTCGGACACCGCGGCTGCGGTGACCTGCATGTTCTCGTTGGCGATGGAGGTCTGCTGGTTGAGCGGGGCGGTCTCCGCCTCCAGGCGGGCGGCGCGGGCGGCGCTGTGCTCGGCCTCGAGCCGGGCGGCCTCCGCCTGGCGGTTGGTGGCCTCCAGAGCGGACTTCCGTTCGGTCTCGAAGCTGTGCCACAGGAACATGATGATGATCGTCTCGGCGACGACGAAGGCGGCGTGCACCAACGACCACAGGATCGGGTTGTCCTGACCACCCTGATGGGCGAACACCGCGTGGGGGTCGATCAGGCCGAGCCCGATGTGGTGCACCACGATGTAGCCGACGGACACGGCGTAGGCCCGCACGTCGACGTAGAGCGAGACCAACACCAGCGCCACCAGGATGTGGAAGTGCGCCTCGATCGCGCCGTGGCTGACGTGGATCAGCACCGTGGACGCGGCCAGCAGGCCGAGGCTGGCCGTGGCGGATTGCAGCCCGCGCGTCGGCATGAACCGCGCCGCCGCGGCCAGCACGCCGACCAGCGCAACGTCGCGGGCGACATGGAACACGTCACCCTCGCGGGCGATGAGACCGACGACCATGAGCAGGGGCAGGTGCAGCCACAGCACGAAGGTGATGCCGCGGTGGCGGCGGGCGTGCTCGGCATCGCTCAGCGTGTCGCCGGTCGGAAGGAACTCGCGCAGTTGCATCGCAGTCGAGATCGGGTGACCGGCCTGCGCCCTTGAGGACGTTGACGCGATCAGGCCACCGGCCCGGGGGCACCGAGGGAGCGGCCCGCTCACCCCTCGTCGGGGCCGGCCTCGTCCTCGTCGTCATCCACGCTGGCCCGCCGACGGGCCCGGCGCAGCGGTGGACGGCGACCCTCCCCGCGCAGGCGCCGTCCGGCCTCCTTCTTGGCCGACACCGCGTCCAGTTCCGCGTGGAGCCCCCGGTAGGCGGCGAGCCGAGCGGCGTCGATCGTGCCGGCGGCCACCGCCCGGCGCACCGCGCACCCGGGTTCGTCCCCGTGGCGGCAGTCCCGGAAGCGGCAGCGCTCGGCGATCGCGGCCACATCGGCGAACGCCTCGTCCACCCCGTCCGCGGCGTCCCACAGGCCGAGCTGGCGCAGACCGGGCGTGTCGATGAGCGAGCCGCCGGCCGGCACCGCGAACAGCCGCCGCGCCGTGGTGGTGTGCCGCCCGCGGTGGTCGCGGCTGCGGACGTCGCCGACCGCGGCCTGGTCGGGCCCGGCCAGCGCGTTGACCAGCGAGGACTTGCCGGCCCCCGATTCGCCGAGCAACGCCGCGGTACGACCGGTGGCGAGGTACGGCGCCAGCTGGTCCAGCCCGGCACCGCTCTGGCTCGACACGGCGTGCACCGCCACCCCGCCACCGAGGCGGCGAAGCTCGTCCACCACCGTGGCCACCGCCTCGGGTGCCAGCAGGTCTGCCTTGGTCAGCACGACGACCGGTTCGGCGCCGCCCTCGTGGACGAGCACCAGGACCCGTTCCACCCGGCGGGGGCGCAGTTCCCGGTCGAGGCCGAACACGCACAGCACGCTGTCGACGTTGGCCGCCACGACCTGGGCCAGCACCCGCTCGGCGGGGTCGCGCCGCACCACCACACCGTGGCGGTCGGCCACCGCCACGATGGCCAGCGCCGAGCCGTCGCGCTCGACGGCCACCCAGTCACCGACCGCGGGTGGGCTCTCCAGTCCGGCGGATCGGAACGACGCGGTGGACCGGTCCGCCAACGCCTCCGTGCCGTCGAGCAACCGCACGGTGTCGAAGCCGCGGGCGACCACCACGACGCGCCCGACCTGACGGCCGAGGGCGAGCTGGTCGTCGAAGAAGCGTTGGAGATCGTCGGGGTACGAGGTATCGGTGGTCATGCGGCCGGACGGCCACCGTAGTCACCGCGGCACCGCTCGGACGGCGGTCGCCGGCGCCGGTCGAGGCTCGCCACGAGGGGAGCGGGCGACGACGGATGCTGCCACCGTGGTGGTGTGATCGAGTGGCTCGGTCGATACCCTGAGCGTTGGCGGAATCCTCGGCGGGCGGCGGAGGAAGGGACATCACATGGTCGCCATTCAGTGCAACGCGCTCGAGTCCGATTCGACCGCGGCAGCCGCATGGCGGCTCGACCGCGTCAGCTTCGCGTCGGACGAGCGGCCGGTCGTCTCCCTGGAGTTCCATCCCCGGCTCAACGTGGTCGTCGTGGATGAGGGTCGCGCCGGCCCCACGGTCGAACGGCTGCGGCGGGCGCTCGGCGAGGGCGAGGACGGCACGCACGTGGAGTTCACCCTGACCGCCGGCCCGGCGCTGGTCGCCTTCCGGCCGGTCGGTGGCCGGCACCGCCTGATCGACATCGCCCGGGCCGAGGAACGACCGCTCACGCTGCTCGGCGAGCTGGCCGAGGCGGAGCCCGCCCCGGAACAGGCCGACGGCCGAGCCATCGTGGCCGCACTGTCGCCGTTGGAGCAGCACGCGCTGTGGGCGGCGGCGGATCAGGTGCTCGCGCTGCGCGCCGAGCTCGCCGGCGGGGACCGCACCGTGGTGGCCCTGCCCGGCGGCGAGGGGCCGGCGACGCCGACGATCGATCTGCGCCGCCACCAGCGGCGGGGTCTGCTACGCCGCTGGTCGCGGGCCGCGACCCCGCCGGGCGACGATGTGGCGGCGCAGCTGGCTGCCGCCGAGCGAACCTGGCAGGCGTTGGCCGGCACCATCGACGCGGACACCGCGATGCCGTACCGGGACCGCAGCGAAGCCGCGGCCCGGGTGTTGGTGCGGCTCGGAGCGTTGGCGGCGGTGAGCACGGCCGACAGCGCGGCGGCCGGCGCGGCCGGCGACGCCGACGCTGCGATCGATGCGGTGTGCGCCCTCGTGCCGCTGCGACGGCCGAGCGGTGGGCCGCACATCGTCGAGGTACCGGGGCCGGCGACCGGCGAGCTGATCACGTTGCTGCTCGACCACCTGGCCACGCTGAGCGACGACCGCCAGATCGTGGTGGTGACCTCGGACGAGCAGGTGGTCGACTGGGCCCGCCTGGAGCACCATGCCCGCCGAGCTGCGCTGCTGCGCCTCGACGTCGACGCCTGAGCGCCTGAGCGCCTGAGCGCCTGAGCGCCTGACATCGGGCTACCGGGGGCCGCCTCGAGGCCCAGCCCCCCGATGACCCGGCCATTCTGCATAACCGTCATTATGCAAAGCAATCGACAGACCCGATCGAGTCCCCTCCGGCCCCGAACCCTTCCGTCGGGCGCGTTCCGCCGGCCGGCTGCGATCGGCGACCATCCCCGGACCCGACGTGGACGGGAGCGGCCACCAGCGGCGCCGTCGACTGCGCGACGAAGCCACGCGATCCGACCTGGCGCCGAGACGCCGTGACATACCAATAGGTATGTCACGGCGAATCGGCAGCGATTCGGCGTGGGCTCGGCCCGACCCTTCTCCTCTAGCTATCAAATCTGACTTGCAAAGCCGGATACGCTGCTAGAATTGATGGCCTATGGCGGTACGAAGCACGTCCTCGACACCTCGCCCGGTCGGACGCGCGATGCAGCGGATCGGCCAGGACCTGGCCACGTGGCGAAAGCTTCGTCGCCTGACCGTCGCCGAGGTCGCCGATCGGGCCGGCATCGGCGAGAGCACCGTGGGCCGCCTGGAGAACGGACGCGGCGCCAGCCTCGAGAACGTCCTGCGCGTGGCCCGGGCCCTCGGGGTACTGGACCAGCTCGCAGCCGCCGTCGACCCCTACGCCACCGAACTGGGCCAGCTTCGCGCCGACGAGGCGCTCCCCCGGCGGGTGCGATCGCCACGGCCACGCTGACATGGAGGTCGCGGTCCACCTGGAGCTCGGCGGCACCTGGGTGCACGCCGGCACGCTGTTCAGCCACCGTCGTCGCAGCACCGAGTCCGCCACGTTCGCCTACGACGCCGCATACCTCCAGCGACCGGACGCCTACGCCGTCGACCCCGAGCTGCCGTTGCGCAGCACCCCGTCCCAGACCCGGGTCGGCGCCGCCTTGTTCGGCGCGCTCAGCGACTGCGCGCCGGACCGCTGGGGTCGCACGCTGATCAAGCGGCGGGAGGCGGCCGCAGCACGCGCCGAGCGACGAGCAGTGCGCAGTCCGAGCGAGGTCGACTTCCTCCTCGGCGTACGGGACGACCTGCGCCAGGGTGCGCTGCGGTTCCGGACCGGACCGGGCGAGGGGTCTGGACCGTTCCTGGCCGAGGAGCGCGACGGCGTGCCCACCCTGGCAGAGCTCCCGGCCTTGCTCGCCCTGGCCACCCGAGCCGAGGCGGACACCGCCGACCTCGACGAACTGCAACGGCTCGTGCACGTGGGCAGCTCCCTGGGTGGGGCGCGCCCGAAGGCGCACGTGGTGGACGTGGACGGCTCGATCTCCATCGCCAAGTTCCCCAGCTCGGCTGCGGACACCTGGAACGTCATGGCCTGGGAGAAGGTGGCGCTGGATCTGGCCGGCGCGGCCGGCATCGACGTGCCCCGGTCACGGCTGGTGCAGATCAGCGGGCGAAGTGTGCTGGTGGTGCACCGCTTCGACCGCCGGGCCGACGGTTCCCGCATCGGCTACGCCAGCGCCATGACCATGTTGGAGGCAGCCGACGGCGAGCAGCGCAGTTACCTCGACATCGCCGAGGTGATCGAACGCCACTCGGATCGCGCCGGTCAGGAGCTCGAGCAGCTGTGGCGGCGGGTGGTGTTCTCGGTGCTGATCAGCAACACCGACGACCATCTCCGCAACCACGGCTTCCTGCACCGCCACCATGACACGTGGAACCTCAGCCCGGCGTTCGACCTGAACCCCAACCCCGATTCGGGCGCCCGACGGTTGAGCACCACCATCGACGAGGGCGAGGACACCGCGAGCCTGGAGCTCGCGCTCGAGGTGGCAGGCGCGTTCCGCCTGACCGACGAGCGGGCCCGCGCCGTGCTGGCCGAGGTCGTCCGCACGGTGGCGGACTGGCCGGCAGTGGCAGCTCGCCATGGCCTGTCCCGCCGGGAACTCGTCGCCATGCAGCCCGCCTTCGCCGCGCTCGACGGCAGCAGCTGAACGGCGCCGCGGATGGCACCACCCGGGCCGGTGCGCCGCCTGGATCGAAGACGGGCAGGTTGAGCCCTTCGCCGCGCAACCTCGAATCGTCCCATGGCGCCCGTCCTCGCCGTGGGGTGTGACAGCGAAGCGCCGCTCACGCTGCGCTCATCCCGAACCGCTGGTCGAGCCGGCTGCTGAGGTCCACCCGGCGGACATCGAGGCGCCGTTCCGGTTCCCGGGCGTGGGCCGGGTTGACGCAGCCGACCCGACGGCAGCGCTGGTAGGTGCCCGGCGGTCGCGGGTAGCCGCGGTCCTGCAGGAACAGCAGGGCGACGAGGTCCACCCACAGCCCCAGGCTCGGGCTCCACGCGAGCGGCCGCGGCGCCGCGGCGAACAGCTCCGAGGCCCGCTTGCCGCGCCGACCCTCGTGGTGCTGCACCAGCTTCTCCCACATCAGGCAGTCGCCGTCGACGACGAGCAGCGTCTCCGGTTCTCCCTCCCGCAGCTCGACGGCCGCCCTCGCCCCGCGCCGGTGCTGCAGGCACCGGTCGCCGCGCTCGACGGCCTGGGCCGCGCAGCGGAGCTTCCCGTGGATGCCGTTCTCGGTCTCGTACGAGCACTGGGTCATGGCACGCTCCCGTCTCCGTTCGACGAACATGTGTTCGCCTCGTTCGAGGGCGAACACTATCGAACTCCTGTTCGCTTCGTCGAGCGCATCAAGGGAGAACGCCACTAGCTACTTGCAGGGTGCTGAAGATGGCCGGCCGACCGCACGGCGGTCCGACCGAACGTGCTTCGTCCTTGCCGTGCACGCAGCGGCGATGGAGCGAGTGTGGCGGGTTGTGCTGTCGCCTTGCTCGTTGCCTCATGAAACGATGCTGATCAGGTAGCCGTGCGGTCGGTGGAGTTGGTCGTCGCACCTGCACAACCCGCCACTTCTGGTGCCGCGCGGCGCCGCTGGCCATACCCATCGGCACGGCCAAGCCAGGCCGCCGGCCGCCGGCCGCCGCGCATCAGCTCTTCAGCGCCCTGCTCGGCGATCGGGAGGGCGGGATCAGTCGGTGGAGAACCCGGCCAGCAGCGAGCGGGCGATGACGCCGCGCAGGATGTCGCTGGTGCCCTCACCGATGGCCATCAGCGGGGCGTCCCGGTAGTACCGCTCCACCTCGAACTCGGTGGAGTAGCCGTACCCGCCGTGGATGCGCATGGCATCGAGCGACGCCTTCAGCGCCAGCTCGGAGGCGAACAGCTTGGCCATGCCGGTCTCGGTGTCGGCCCGATCCTGGCGGTCCGCCTGCCACGCCGCCCACCAGGTGAGCAGGCGGGCGGCCTGGATCTCGGTGGCCATGTCGGCCAACTTGTGCTGCACCGCCTGGAACCCGGCGATGGGCTGGCCGAACGCCTGGCGCTGCTGGGAGTAAGCCAGCGCCGCGTCGTAGGAGGCCTGGGACACGCCCACGGCGCGGGCCGCCACGTTGATGCGGCCGACCTCCAGGGCCCCGAGCACCTGCACCATGCCCCGGCCCTCCTCGCCGCCGAGGAGGTTGGCGGCGGGGACGCGACAGTCCTCGAAGACGACCTCGCAGCTCTCGGGCCCCTTGTAGCCGAGCTTGCCCATGTCCCGCAGCACGGTGAAGCCGGGCGTGCCCGCCTCCACCAGCAGCACGCTCATGCCGCGGTGGCGGGGCTCGAGGTGCGGGTCGGTCTTGCACAGCACCGGCATCGGATCGGCGAAACGGGCGTTGGTGATCCACGTCTTGGTGCCGTTGAGCACGTACTCGTCGCCGTCGCGCTCGGCCCGGGTCTTGATCGACTGCAGGTCGGAGCCGGCGTCGGGCTCGGTGAGGGCGATGCAGGTGCGGCGGGCGCCGGTGGCCAGCTCCGGCAGGTACCGGCGCTTCTGTTCCTCGGTCCCCCACTTGCCGATCATCTTGCACGCCAACGAGTGGCTGCCGAGGATGCCGGCGATGCCCATCCAGCCCCGGGAGATCTCCTCGAAGGCGATGGCCAGGCTGATGAGGTCCGCCCCCATCCCGCCGTAGGACTCGTCGATGGTCAGCCCGAACAGGCCGAGGCCCTTCATCGTCTCCACGATCTCGGTGGGATACCGCCCGGCATGTTCCCACTCCCGGGCGACGGGCTTGATCTCGCGGTTGACGAAGGACCGCATCGTGTCGCGGAACAGCTTGTGCTCGTCGGAGAGTTCGAAGTCCATCGTCGCTTCCCTTGTCGTGCCGGCCCGGCGGGTACGCCGGGGCTCTGGCCTAGCACACCGGGGCCGGTGCCATCGCCGGCGCGCCCGCGGCTCCACCGTTCAGTCCGCGAACCGTGCTTCGAGCTCGTAGATCTCCTCGAGGCCCATGAAGGCGACGAACTCGGAGAACGAGTCCAGCGAGCCCTCGGCCATGGCCGCTTCGGGCGTGCCGGTGGCCCGGATCGACTCGACGGTGCGGCGCACCGCCCGGCTCGCCGCCAGCAGCGCGCTCACCGGGTAGATGACGATGCGAAAGCCCCGTTCGGCCAGCGCGGCGAGCGACACCGGCGGGGTGCGACCCCCCTCGACCCAGTTGAACAACAGGGCGTGACCGGCCAGCTCCTCGGCCACCCGGTCGATCTCCTGCATCGACTGCGGGGCCTCGAGGAACAGCACGTCAGCCCCGGCGTCGGCATAGCGGCGGCAGCGGTCGATGGCGGCGTCGAGCCCCTCGCCGGCCCGGGCGTCGGTACGGGCGATGAGCACCAGGTCCGGATCGGTCCGCGCCGCGACCGCGGCCCGGATGCGCGCCGTGTGCTCCGCGGCCGGCACCAGCACCTTGCCCGCCATGTGCCCGCACTTCTTCGGTGCCGCCTGGTCCTCCAGGTGCAGCGCCGCCACCCCGGCGCGCTCGTAGTCCTGCACGGTGCGGATCACGTTCAGCGGGTTGCCGTACCCGGTGTCGGCATCGGCGATGAGCGGCACCGGCACCGCGGCGGCCAGCCGGCCGACGTGACCCACCATCTCGGTGGCGGTGAGCAGCCCGACGTCGGGCCGCCCGAGCAGCGATGCGGAGGCCCCGAAGCCGGTCAGGTACACCGCGTCGAAGCCGGACGCCGCCACGATGCGGGCCGACAACGCGTCATAGGCGCCGGCCGCCAGCAGCGGCTCGGGTCGCGCCAGCAGGGCGCGCAGCGTCGAGGTGGGGCGGGTCGGGCCGTGCAGGAACGCCATGGCCGCATGCTGCCACGGCCGTGCGAGGCCGACCGCCATACCATTCGGTCCGGTATGGCGGGCGGCCTCGGGGACGCCACCTTGGCGGGCCGGTCAGAGGTCGAGCAGGGCGTTCTCCACGACCTCGGTCAACGCCGGGTGGATGTACCACACGTCCCGGGCCATCTCGTCAACCGTCTGTCCGAAGCGCATGCCCTGGATCAACGGCTGGATGAGCGTCGACGCCTGCGGCCCGATCAGGTGGGCGCCGAGCAAGCGGCGGGTCTCGCGGTGCGCCACCAGCTTGCAGAAGCTCGTCGAATCCTCCATCGCCCAGCCGTAGGCGGTGCCGCCGTAGTCCTTGGTGGAGGTCAGGTACGGCAACCCGGCGGCGTGGGCGGCCCGCTCCGTGAGGCCCACCCCGGCGATCTGCGGGTGGCCGAACACGGCGTAGGGCACGAGGGTGCGGTCGATCGCCTGCCACTGGTCGGGCCGATCGTGGTGGGCGACGTTGTGGAACACGATGCGGCCCTCGGCGTTGGCGAGGTGCTTCAGCTGCAGCTCGTTGGTGAGATCGCCCAGCGCCCACACCCCTTCCACGTTGGTGCGCAGGTTGGCATCGGTCAGCACCCGGGTGCCGGAGGCGTCGGTGTCGATGCCGGAGGCGGCCACCGCCAGGCGGTCGGCGTTGGGGGTGCGGCCGGTGGCGACCAGCAGGCAGTCCGCCTCCAGCACGAACGGCTCGCCGTGGCTGAGGCCGCGCAGCACCACGCCGTCGCCGGCGCGCGCCACCGACACCTCCCGGGTGTTGCGATGCAACCCGAACCGCTCGCCGTAGAGCTGGGTGGCCCGGTGCGACACGTCGTCGTCGCACTCGCGCAGCATCATCGACGAGCGCAGCACGAAATCGACCTGGGTGCCGAAGCTGCCGAACACGTGGCCGAGCTCGGCGCCGATGTACCCGCCGCCCAGCACGATCAGCCGCTCGGGCAGCTTCGGCAGTCGCATGACGGTGTCCGACGTGTGGAACGGCACCTGGTCCAGCCCGGCGACCTCGTCGGGCAGGTGGGGCCGGGCGCCGGCGGCGAGGATGATGTGGGGCGCGGTGAGCTGCTCCCCGTTCACCTCGAGCACCTTGTGGCCCACGAAGCGGCCCTCGCCTCGGAACACGGTGAGGTTGGGGCAGCGGTTGCTGCGGTAGTCCTCTCCCCCGGCGGCGATCGGATCGATGCGGCCGAACACCCGCTGCACGATGGCCGGCCAGTCCACGTGGTCGAGGTGGGCGTGCACGCCGAGCTTGGCCGCCTCGGACACCGCGGCCGCCTGGTCGGCGGCGTAGATGAACATCTTGGACGGGATGCACCCCTTGTTCAGGCAGGTGCCGCCGAAGACGTCCTTCTCGACGAGGGCGATGTTCCAGGAGTCGAACGCCGCCGGGATGCCGTTGCCCGAGCCGGTGCCGACGATGATGAGATCGAAGGACTGCACGGTCGCTGACGCTACCGCCGCCGCACCTCCTTCGAGCCCTACCCTGGAGCCCGTTATGCGCCAGGCACTGCGGGGCGTCCCCGCGCTCGTGGTCGCGCTCGTCGTCCTGGTGGCCCTCGGCGCCGGTCTGGGTGCATGGCGGGCGTCGGGCCGGCCACCGCTGCCGCCATCGCTGGAGGGCCCGTGCCAGGTGCGCGCCGAGCTCTCCCCCACCGATCCGAGCGCCCCCACGGTGGTGATCGACCCGGCCCGCTCGGCCGGCGTGTACGCCCTGCCCGCACAGGCCACCATCGCCTACGACGCGGTGCTGTCCGCCGGGGCGGACCCGGGGCGTCGCCGGCTGCAGGGGTCGGTCACGCTGGCCCTGCCGCCGCCGTTCGGGACCGCCACGCTGGCCGGCTGGGACGAGGACGGCGGCCGGCTCGACACGAGCGGGACGCGCAGCTACGCCCTGCCCGCCCGTTGGGCGCCGGTCGGTCTGACGCTCGACGTGCGGGCCGAGCACCTCGAGCCGGGCCTGCGCTGTGCAGGCGCCCTGCGGGTGCGGGTGGCGGGCGGCAGCAAGGCCTCCGTGGTGCGGCCGCTGTGCGTCGCGCTGCTCGTCGCGTGCGCCTGGCTGCTGGCACGGGCCGCCGTGCCCCGCCCCCGCCGCCACGACCCGTGGCTCGGGCGGCTCACCGGCACCGACCGCTGGAGCGCCCGGGCCCGCCCCGGCTTCGGCCTGGTCGCCGGGCTGCTCTTCGGCATGGCCGCGGCGATCGTGCTGCTGCTCGCCGGCGCGGTGCCGTTGGCCTCTGCGTGGGTCACCGCCAGCCCGCTGCTCGGGATGGCCTGCGGCGTGGGGCTGGGTTGGTGGGGTCCGGCCGGTGACGGCGACGGCGACGGTGGCGGCGACGGCGGGACGAGCGTCCCGGCCTCTGCCGGGGAGCGTGAGCTGACCATCCTGGAGCCGCTCGGGGAGCCGTGACCGGGGCGCGGGCGACCCGCCGCCGGGCCCGGCAATGCCGGAGGGTACGGCGTCGGTCCTGCTCGAACGGCATCCCCCTGCCGCCGCGGCGGAGAACCTACGCTCCTGGGCCGTGTCGAGCAGCGGGAATCGGTTCACCGAATGGGTTTCCCGGTTCCTCCACCACTTGGCGGTGCGCAAGCCGTCGCCCCACACGATCGCCGCCTACCGGCGCGATCTCGAGGGCATCGGCCGCCGCATCGCGCTCGCCGCGGGCCACGGCGAGGAGCTCGACGAGCTCACCCTGGACGATCTGGACAAGCCGGCCCTGCGGGCCGCGTTCGCCTCCTGGGCCGAGGACCACGCCGCGGCGTCGATCCGCCGGGCGTGGAGCGCGTGGAACGGCTTCTTCGATTACCTCGTGACCGAGGAGGCGGTGGCCGGCAACCCGATGGGCGCCATCACCCCGCCGAGACAGAGCCGTGGCAAGCCCAAGGCGATCCCGGGCGACGACGTGGCGTCGTTGCTGCTGCGCACCGCGGCCACGACCGATTCGACCTCCCGCAACGCCTGGCCGTCCCGCGACCTGGCGCTGGTCGCCACGTTCCTGGTCACCGGCATCCGTCTGTCCGAGGCGGTCGGGCTCAACCTCGGTTCGCTCGACGGGCCTCAGGGCGCCCGCCGGCTGGTGGTCATGGGCAAGGGCAACAAGGCCCGCACCGTTCCCATCGAGGACACGTTGGAGGACCTGCTGCTGCGGTACCTGGCCGAGCGGCGCGAGCGCTTCCCCAAGGTGCGCTTCGAGGACCTGCGCCAGCCCCTGTTCGTCCGCACCGACAGCGGCACCCGCTTCACCCGCCAGCAGGTCGAGTACCTGGTCGACAAGCTGTACCGCCGGGCCGGGATCCGCTCCCGCATCCCGGAGGGGGCGCTGGTGCACGCGCTCCGCCACACCTTCGCCACCTCCGCCCTCGACAACGGGGTGCACGTCGTCGAGCTGCAGGAGCTGCTCGGCCACGCCAGCCTGGAGACCACGCGGCGCTACCTCGACGCGACCGCAGCACAGCTGCGCCACGCCGTGGCCAGCCACCCGGCCCAGGCCGCGCTGCGCCAGTTCACCCGCACCGCCGTCCCCGGCTGACCGCCACCGTCCCCGGCT
>JADLEF010000254.1 GCA_020846295.1 Acidimicrobiales bacterium | reverse complement strand
CGCCGAGTAGGCGCAGCCGGCACCGCCGAGTAGGCGCAGCCGGCACCGCCACCGACGCTGCTATCGTGGCGACCCGCCCGCCCGGGTGGTGGAATGGCAGACACGGAGGACTCAAAATCCTTTGCCGAGAGGCGTGCGGGTTCAAGTCCCGCCCCGGGCACCCTGACGCGTCGGTCACCGCTCGACGCACCCTGTTCGGTCCCTTCGGTGGGGCCCCCTACACTGCTCGCATGCGTGCAGCGGAGGCCATCGAGCGTCGCCTGACCGAAGTCGGCGCCGATCTGCGCCGCCTCCGGGAAGAGCTGCGGATCACCGACGAGGAGCTGGCGCACTTCCGCACCGAGGCGGACGACGCCCGGCTGCGCTCGCTGGTGTCGGATCGGCCCGAGTCCGCCCGCGAGGACCGCGAGGCGCAGCGCTCGGTTGACGCCATCAACCGCCAGCGGGCCCACCTGGTGGCCGAGATCGACCGCCTCGAACGCACCCAGGACGAGCTGCTCGACGAGCTCGCCGACGCTCGCCGAGACACCCCGGGAGGCCGGCCATGACCACCGTCGTGATCGCCGAGGACGAGGCCATCATCCGCCTCGACCTGCGGGAGACCCTCGTCGACGAGGGCTACGACGTGATCGGGGAGACGGGCCGCGGGGACGAGGCCGTGGAGCTGGTGCGCAAGCTGCAGCCCGATCTGGTCATCCTGGACATCAAGATGCCCGGCATGGGGGGTCTGGAGGCGGCCCGGCTCATCACCGAGGACCGCCTCGCCGCGGTGCTGATCCTCACTGCGTTCAGCCAGCGGGACCTCATCGTGCAGGCCCGCGACGCCGGCGCGCTGGCCTACCTGGTCAAGCCGTTCCAGCGGTCCGACCTGGTGCCCGCCATCGAGGTGGCGCTCGGTCGCTTCGCCGAGCTGCGGGCGCTGCAGGAGCAGTCGGCCGATCTCGAGGAGCGCCTCGCCAACCGCAAGCTGCTCGACCGGGGCAAGGGCATCCTCATGGACGAGTGCGGCCTGGGCGAGCAGGACGCGTTCCGCTTCATCCAGACCACCGCCATGGCCGAGCGCACCACCATGCGGCAGGTTGCCGAGCGGATCATCGCCGGAGACCTGCGGCCCGACTGACCGCATAGCATCGCCGCCAATGGCGACGCTGCTGCTCATCGACGGGAACTCGCTCACCTACCGGGCGTTCTTCGCGCTGCCGGCCGACATGGCCACCGCGTCGGGGCAGGTCACCAACGCGGTCTTCGGCTTCACCTCGATGCTGATCAACCTGCTGCGCGACCACCGGCCCGACCAGGTGGCGGTGTGCTTCGACCGGCCCGAGCCCACCTTCCGCCACGAGGCGATCGAGGGCTACAAGGCGGGTCGGGCGGAGGCGCCCGACATCCTGCGCCAGCAGATGGGTCTGGTGCGGCAGGTGGTGGAGGCGCTGCACCTGCCGGTGCTGGAGCTGTCCGGTTTCGAGGCGGACGACCTGATCGCCACCGTCGCCACCCAGGCCCGCGACCGCGGTGACGACGTGATCGTCGTCACCGGCGACCGCGACGCCTACCAGCTGGTGGAGGACCCGCACATCAAGGTGCTCTACAACCGCCGCGGCGTGTCCGACTACGCGTTCTACGACGAGGCAGGCATCGTCGAGCGAACCGGGGTCACGCCGGCGTTGTACACGCAGTACGCCGCGCTGCGCGGCGATCAGTCCGACAACCTCCCCGGTGTGCCCGGGGTGGGGGAGAAGACGGCGGCCAAGCTCATCAACGCCTACGGCGGGCTCGACGGCATCTTCGCCAACATCGACAAGCAGACGCCGAAGCTGCGCCAGAACCTCGCGCAGTACGAGGACCAGGTCCGCCGCCACGCGGACATCATGGTCCTGCGGCGCGACGCCCCGGTCGAGGTGGACGCCAACGAGCTGCACCTCGGCCCCATCGACTGGCCGGAGGTGCGCCGCCTGTTCGACTTCCTCGAGTTCCGCACCCTCGGCGACCGCCTGGCCGAGGCGCTCACCGTGCTGCCCGACGCAGGGGACGCCGCGGGCGGGGCGACGCCGCCGCCGCCGCCGGGACCGGGCCGCGAGGTGGTCGAGGCGGAGATCGTGCGGCCGGACGGCGCGGCGGGGGCGGCGGCTGCGCTGCGTGCGTTGGCCGCCGGCGACGGTGTGCTGGCGGTGGCGGCCGGCTTCGATCAGCCCAACGACAAGGGCGATCTGCTCGGTCTGGCCCTGGTCAGCGATCCCACCGTGAGCGAGGTGACGTGGATCGAGGCGCCGCTGCTCGACGACGTGGCCGTGCGCGCCGCGCTGGTCGAGCTGGTCGGTCCGGGCGGGCGTCCGTTGGCGGGACACGGGTTCAAGCCGGCCATGCGGGCCCTGCTGTCGCGCGGCATCGACGTGGCCACCCTCGCGCTCGACACCCGCATCGCCGCCTACCTGCTCGATCCGGCCGAGGCCCGGTACCTGCTCGGCGAGCTGCTCGATCGCTACGCCAACGTCGAGCTGGCCTCGGGCGACAGCGCCCCGGCGGCCGCCCAGGGCCAGCTCGACTTCGACGCCTCCGGACAGGACTTCGACCCTGCGGTCGCCCCCTGCCGGGATGCGCTGGGCACGGCCCGGCTGGTCGACCCGCTGCTCGCCGCGCTGGACGCCCAGCAGCTTCGCCGCCTCAACGACGACGTCGAGGTGCCGCTGGTCCGGGTGCTGGCCCGCATGGAGCACGCCGGCATCGGCGTGGACCGCGCCGAGCTCGAGCGCCTCAACCGGGAGCTGTCGGAGGAGGCCAACGGCCTCACCAAGGCGATCTGGGAGGACGCCGGGCACGAGTTCAACGTCAACTCGACGTTGCAGCTTCGCCAGGTGCTCTACGAGGAGCTGGGCCTCGCGCCCGGCAAGAAGACCAAGACCGGGTTCTCCACCGACGCCGCGACGCTGGAGAAGCTGGCCGGCCAGCACCCGATCGTCGACCACCTCCTGCGCTACCGGGAGGTGGAGAAGCTGCGCGGCACGTACGGGGAGGGCTTGTTGATGGAGGTCGCGGCGGACGGCCGCATCCACGCCACCTTCAACCAGACCGTGGCCCGCACCGGCCGGCTCAGCTCGGAGGAGCCGAACCTGCACAACATCCCGGTCCGTTCGGAACTGGGTCGCAACTTCCGCAAGGCGTTCGTGGCCGACGGCGGGGACGAGCTGTGCGTGGCGGACTACAACCAGATCGAGCTGCGCTGCATCGCCCACCTGGCCGAGGACCCGGGCCTGATCGAGGCGTTCGAGGCCCGTCGGGACATCCACAACACGACCGCGGCCCGCGTGTTCGGGGTCGAGCCGGACGCGGTCACCGTCGAGCAGCGCTCCAAGGCCAAGATGGTCTCCTATGGCCTGGCCTACGGCATGGAGGCCTACGGCCTGGCCCAGCGGCTGAACATCGCAACCGGGGAGGCGGCGGAGATCCTCGACGCCTACTTCGTGGCGTTCCCGGCGGTGAAGGCGTACATGGAGCGCACGGTGCACGAGGCCCGCCAGCGCGGGTACACCGAGACGCTGTTCGGTCGTCGACGTCAGATCCCCGAGCTGTCCTCGCCGAACTTCCGCATCCGCCAGGCCGGCGAGCGCCAGGCCATGAACGCCGGCATCCAGGGCCTGGCGGCGGACATCTTCAAGGTGGCGCTCGTCCGCCTCGACGCCGCGCTGGCCGAGCGCGGCTCGGCCAGCCGCATCGTGCTGCAGGTCCACGACGAGGTCATCCTCGAGGTCCCGCCGGCCGAGCACGATGCGATGGCGGAGCTGGTCCCCGCGGTGATGGGCGCCGCCTTCGAGCTGGCGGTGCCCCTCGAGGTGAACCTGAGCTTCGGTCGGACCTGGGCGGACGCCAAGTAGGCAGGTCCCGACCCTTGCTCGAGGCTTCACGAGGGGCGTTCGCGCCACCGCGGCCCACTGCCCGCGGAATCATGTCGAACGTGTGACGGTAGGCTGACCCTCGAGTCGGCCCCGAGCACTGGATGAGCCCTTGCCGCCTGCCCCACCGCCCTCCACCCGTCGACGCGCCCGGTCCGTGCGCCGTGCGCTCGGCGCCGTCGGCCTGCTGGCCCTGATCGCCGGCCCGGCGTTGACCGGGACCGCCGCCGCGCAGGACGGGCCGGCCGACGCCACGTCCGTCGCATCGCCCGAGGCCGACCGCTCGGTGACGGCCACCCTCGGCGACGGCGACGTGGTGCGGGCCGATCCCGCCGACGCGTTCGACACGCAGGCCGCGGCCGCGGTGCCCACCCTCGTCGTCGAGGGCAAGGGCTTCGGCCACGGTCGGGGCATGGGCCAGTGGGGAGCCCTGGGGTACGCCACCGCCTGGCAGATCCCCTACCCGTACATCCTCAGCCACTACTACGGCGGCACCAGCGCGGCCCGGATCGACACGAACTACGACGTGCGGGTCCGCCTGGGCCGCTTCGACGACACCCACCTGGTGCTCGCCTCCGATCGCGGCGCGCTGATGACCAGCATCACCGGCGACCAGCGCTACCAGACCCTGCTCGTCATCCCCGAGGCCAACGGCACCTGGTCGGTGTGGGCGGGGGCGGACTGCGCCGGCACGTGGGGGTGGGCCTACCTCACCGCCTCGGCGTCACCGGTGCGGTTCTGGATCGCGGGCAGCAACCCCGCCGCCGAGGACCAGGGCCAGTGGGTGGCCACCTGCGAGCGCGACGGCAGCCTCCGGTACTACCGGGGGTGGATGGAGACGGTGCGAACCCAGGTCGGCGTCCGACTGGTGAACTCGGTGCCCGTCGAGCAGTACGTGCGCGGCGTGGTACCCCGGGAGATGCCGGCGTCGTGGGGCGATCGCAACGGCCCGTGGGGCATCCAGGCCCTCGCCGTGCAGGCCGTCGCCGCCCGCTCCTACGTGCTGACCGAGGCCCGGGCGCCCGGCTACTGGCACACCTGCGACAGCGCCGCCTGCCAGGTGTACGGCGGTGCCGCCTCCTGGAGCGCGTCGGCGGGCAGCCGCCGGCTCGAGGATCACCGCAGCGACGAGGCCACCTTCAACACCGCGGGCGAGGTGCGCCTGCGCGGTGACGGTTCCATCGCCCGCACCGAGTACTCCGCCTCGACCGGCGGCTGGACGGCCGGTGGCAGCTACCCGGCGGTGCTCGACCAGGGCGACCCGCTGCCGGACAACCCCAACTACATCTGGGACTACGAGGTGAGCGCCAAGGCGCTGCAGGACTACTTCCCGAACATCGGCACCCTGACCCGCATCGACGTGACCGGCCGCAACGGCCTCGGCCAGTGGGGTGGGCGGGCCACCGAGGTGCGCCTGACCGGTACGGCCGGCACCGCGGTGACCGACGGCGACACGGTGAACTGGCTGCTCGGCCTGGGCACCGACTGGTTCGAGGTCACCTCGATCCGATGACCTGCGAACCCCGATGACCTGCGAACCCCGATGACCCGCGAGCCGCACTGGTTCGAGCCCATCGCCGCCCACCTCGGTCCGGCCTACCTGCGCTACTCCTTCACGAAGGGCACCGAGCAGGAGGTGTCCTTCCTGGTGGAGGCGCTGGGGCTGGCCCCGGGGGACCGGGTGCTCGATGTGGGCTGTGGGCCGGGCCGCCACCTGCGGGCCCTGCGCAGCCGTGGCATCGACGCGTTCGGGGTGGACATCTCGGCGCCGTTCGTGCGGCTCGTCGACGGGCTCGCCGTGCAGGGCGACGCCCGCCGGCTGCCGGTGCGCGACGCCTCGGTGGACGTGGCGCTGTCGCTGTGCCAAGGCGGCTTCGGGTTGCCCGAGCCGGGCCGGGCGCTGCTCGACGACCGCTCGGTGCTGGCCGAGATGGCCCGCGTGCTGCGGCCCGGCGGGCGCGTCGTGTTGTCCGCCTTCTCCGCCTACTTCCAGGTCCGCCACCTCGAGCCGGAGCGCGACACCTTCGATGCGGCCACCGGCGTCAACCCCGAGCACACCGAGATCCGCGACGCGGCCGGGCGCGACGCGCCGACGGAGCTGTGGACGGCGTGCTACACGCCTCGTGAGCTGCGACTGCTGTGCGCGCTGGTCGGCCTCGAGGTGCTCGACGTGTGGTCGGCGACGCCGGGGGCGTACGCCGCCGCCGGGCCGACGGTGGACACGCCGGAGTTCCTCTGCGTGGCCCGCCGGCCGTGACCGCGCTGCGCCGCGCACCGATCGACCGCGACGTGATGCGATCGCGCCTGGATCGACCGGCCGCGTTCCCCTCCACGGAGGATCCGTTGCTGAGCAGCCCGGGCCAATCTGACCGCCAGGCGAACGCCGGCGCCCGACGGGGCCTCGTTCGCTGCTAGCCTCCATCGCTGCGGTGAATAGGTCACCGCAACTCGTCCCATCCCTGAACAGAATTCAGAACTCCAACGTGACCGAGCAGACTATCGACCGGCCGGCAACGGCCAACCCCACCACCAGCGCACCAGCCGGTATGGGGACGTTCGACGAGAACGGCGAATCCCACCCCCGGCAAGTGACCGAGAACGATCTTGCCGGCATGTCCATGGAGGACGCGTACGCCTCCTCCATGGTCGAAGTCGAGGACGGCCAGATCGTCCAAGGCACTGTCGTCAAGGTCGATCGGGACGAAGTCTTGCTCGACATCGGGTACAAGTCCGAGGGCGTCATCCCCAGCCGGGAGCTGTCCATCCGCAACGACGTGAACCCCTCCGAGGTCGTTTCCCTCGGTGATCACGTCGAGGCGCTCGTGCTGCAGCGCGAGGACAAGGACGGCCGCCTGATCCTGTCCAAGAAGCGCGCCCAGTACGAGCGGGCGTGGGGCCAGATCGAATCCATCAAGGAGAACGACGGGTACGTCACCGGCCCCGTCATCGAAGTGGTCAAGGGCGGGCTCATCATCGACATCGGGTTGCGGGGCTTCCTGCCCGCTTCGCTCGTCGAGCTGCGTCGGGTCCGCGACCTGCAGCCGTACGTCGGCCAGACCCTCGAGGCCAAGATCATCGAGCTGGACAAGAACCGCAACAACGTGGTGCTGTCCCGCCGGCTCTTCCTCGAGGAGACCCAGAAGGAGCAGCGCGAGGAGTTCCTCGCCAACCTCAAGCCGGGCGAGGTCCGTCGGGGCAAGGTGTCCTCGGTGGTCAACTTCGGTGCCTTCGTGGACCTGGGCGGCATGGACGGCCTCATCCACGTGTCGGAGCTGTCCTGGAAGCACGTCGACCACCCCTCGCAGGTCGTGGCGGTGGGCGACGAGGTCGAGGTCCAGGTGCTCGAGGTCGATCTCGACCGCGACCGCATCAGCCTCTCGCTGAAGGCCACCCAGCAGGATCCGTGGCAGGAGTTCGCCTCCAACCACCGCGTCGGCGAGCTGGTCTACGGCCGGGTCACCAAGCTGGTGCCCTTCGGTGCGTTCGTCCAGGTGGGCGACGGCATCGAGGGTCTGGTCCACATCTCGGAGATGTCGGCGCACCACGTCGATCTCCCCGAGCAGGTCGTCACCCCCGCCGAGGAGCTCTGGGTCAAGATCATCGATCTCGACCTGCAGCGTCGCCGGATCAGCCTGTCGATCAAGCAGGCTGCCGAGGGCGGTGTCGTGGCTGCCGAGTACCAGGAGGCGTTCGGCGCCCACATGTACGACGACCAGGGCAACTACATCGGCCCGTCGTACACCGAGGGTGAGTACAGCTCCGAGGGCCAGGAGGCCTGGGAGGAGTACTACGCCGCCACCGGTGAAGAGCCCCCCGCCGAAGGCGAGGAAGGTGTCGTGTACGAGGAAGTGGCCGAGGGCGAGGCTCCGGCCGAGGCCCAGCCGGAGCAGTGATCCGCTGATCCGCTGATCGGTACCGCCAACGCGTCGGCGCCGGGTCCCCTTGGGGGCCCGGCGCCGTTGGTTTTTCGTCCGGCGGTGCCGGCCCGGCTTCAGACGCGGGGCCGGGTGCGCCGCTCCAGCTTGATGATGCCCATGCGCACCGCGAGCAGGACGGCCTCGGTACGGTCCCGCACGTTGAGCTTCTGGTAGATCGACGTGAGGTGGTTCTTGACCGTCTTCTGCGAGATGGTGAGCGCCCGGGCGACCTCGACGGTGGACTTGCCGTTGGCGAACAGCTGGAGCACTTCCTGCTCCCGCTTGGTCAGGATCGGGTCGTCCGGCTGGTTCGACCCGAAGTAGGTGTCGAGCTGGGACACCCGATTGCCGTAGCGGTTGGTCTTCTCGGGCTTGCCGAGCATCGTCTCGCCCCGGGCGAGGGCCCGCACCGCGTCGGAGATCTCTTTGGTGGACGCGCTCTTCACCACGTAGGCCATCGCGCCGGCGTCACGGGCGGCCTTGCGCATGTTGTCGTCGTCGTGGGCGGTGAGCACCATCACCCGGGCCTGGGGACGAGCCCGCACGATGCGGCGGATCGCCTCGAGACCGTCGAGGTCGGGCAGCCCGATGTCCATGACGACGACGTCGGGGCGGTGCTCCAACGTCAGGTTCACGGCCGACTTCCCGTCCTCCGCTTCGGCCACCACGCTGAAGCCCTGATCGAGCAGGCTGGCCTTGAGCCCTTCCCGAATGAGCGGATGATCGTCAGCCAGCAGCAGTCGCAGTGCCATCGGTTTCGCCTCCTTGGCGTGCTTCGCTCGTCGAAAGCCCCGCGGCTTCACGACGTTCCCTCCCGGTCCAGGCGGACCATGTGGACAGGCGTGTCTACGGCGCGACTCGCTGGGCCCTTGAGCCCAGGACCGGGACCGGGACCAGGTTCGCCAGCATGGGGGAGCGCGAACGGCGTCGGCCTCCCCCTTCGAGGAAGAACGCCGCGCGCGCCGGCCGGATCAGGCCGGCGCGGACCGAGTGGTACGGCGACGCCGCCACGCCGCCGCCGCCGGTTCGGCGCCCAGGCCGACCAGCCCGAGCGCGGCGAGCAGCAGGCCGAGACGCAGATGCACGGCGCGGTAGGTGAGCACCACCCGGTGCGTACCATCTGGTATGTCCAGGCCGATCGACAGGGTCCCGGAGGGGACCACCCGAACAGGTCGGCCGTCGACGGTGGCGGACCACCCCGGGTCCCACTGCTCGGTGAGCACCAGCCGGGAGCCGCCGCTGGCGCTGACGGTGAGCTCGACGCGCTCCGGGGTAGGGCGGTGCAGCGCGGTGACGGTGCCGCTGTCAAGCCAGGCGGTGCCCCGGTAGGCCGAGTTCTCCCACACGACGAGCTCGCCGTCGACGAGGACGGGGCCGCTCCACCCGGCGAGCGCCGATGGTTCGACGGTGGCGTCGGTGAGCACCCACTGCACGCCGAGATCGGCGAAGATGGTGGGATCGAGCGGCCGATCGAGCTGGTTGCGGGCGGGCGCGTCGGCCTGGAAGCCGGGTCCGGACAGCGCCGCGAAGGTGGTGGCCCACGCCTCCGTCACCTGGATGCCGCCGTCGTAGCCGTCGGGGGAGGCCAGCCGGTAGAGCACGTTGGCGTTGGGGCGCAGCGATGCCACCACGAAGCCGAGGTCGTCGAGACGGTCGGCGGCGACGGCGAACACCTTCCCACCGCCGGGCTCGGCCGAGCGGGCCTGTAGCCACGTCAGCCCCGGTGCGTCCGACGCCGCCACCGAGGTGGTGGCGGTGCGCGCCGCCCGGGCGGCGCTGTGCCGGCCGGCCAGGCCGAGCTCCGTCGCGCCGGCCAGGGCCAGCACGACCACGGCAGCGGCCCGATGGCGGGCCGGGACCCACAGCGCGGCGATGCCGAGCCCGCCGAGCGCCACCCACGCGGCCATCGCCGCGCCCGACGGCCGTTCGAACGGCCCCGCCACCGCGGCGACACCGCCTGCGACGACGAGGGCGCTCGTCACCAGCCGCAGCCGGCGATCGAGCGCAGCACCGGCGCCGCCGAGCCGGTCGACGCCGAGCGCGGCGAGGAGGCCGACGGCGATCACCGCGGCCAGCGACCAGCGAGCGGGCACCCGCGCCTGGTCGAAGCCGGGCACGAGCTCGAACGCGACCCGGTAGAACACCAGCCGGGGGCCGACGGCGGCGGTGACGGCGGCGACGGCGATCGCGCCGAGGCCCACGATGGTCCAGCGCTGCCGCGACGACCAGGCCGCGCACACCGCGACGAGCGCTGCGACGGTGGCGACCGCCCCGACGTAGGTGAGGTTTTCGTAGCCGCCGGAGGTCACCGAGTGCACCGACGCGAACGGGTCGCCCAGCCAGGTGCCGGGAAGTCGTCGCAGCACGACGGAGAACCCGGGCTGGGACACGGTGGCGAGCGACCGACCTCCGGTGTTGGCCGATCGGCCCGCCTGATCGAGGGCTGCCAGCAGCTGGGGCGCGGCGAGCAGCACCCCGGCCGTCACCCCGGCGACGACGGGCACCAGGGCGGCCGCCACCGCCAGCGAGCGCGCCCGGAGGCGGCGGGCGAGCGGGGCGGCCCGG
>JADLEF010000253.1 GCA_020846295.1 Acidimicrobiales bacterium | reverse complement strand
GGCGCGGTGGTGGGTGGCGCGGTGGTCGGCGCGGTGGTCGTCGTCGGATCGGGCGGCCCGCACGTGCTCGGTGCGCCGCCGCTGCCGTCGGCGAAGGGTGGGGCGCAGCCGGCTCGTCGGGCACCGGCCCCGCCGATGGTGTCCGCCGTGTTGTCGTCGACGACGTGCAGGCTGGTGTAAAGCGCGGCCATGTCCTTCGCCCACGCGCACGACGGTTCGGTGCCGGTGCAGGTGGCGAGGGCCGGGGTGGACATGGGAAAGCCCCACGCCGCGGCGAACTCGTCGATGACGCGGCCCTCGGGACTCCATTCCGTCGCCAGCGCGTAGACGTCCCAGCCGGTGTCGTCGACGACGTAGGCGCCGTGGTCGCGCAGGGCGCGAGCCATGATGCGGGCCGGTTCGGTGCGCAGCTGCGCCTCGTCGAACGACGCGGGCAGGGTCAGCAGCGAACCCATCTGGAGCGCGGGGATCGGACCTCGGTAACGGCCGGCGGCGTCGCTGTCGGCCTTGCGGGCCGGCCAACGGTAGCCGGGACGACCGTCGGGCTCCGTCGGGGCGTAGGCGCAGAGCCGGGCGCAGTCGAGGTTGATCTTGAGGGCGTGACGGATCACGCCGCCCGGCACGAGCTCGCCCAGGCGGACGGTGCCGCCCATGCTCGACATGCCGCTGCCCCCGTGGGCGCCGGCGATGCCGTCCCCGGTGCGGATGTCGTCGGAGGGGTACACGTACTGGCTCGTGGCGGCCCCGCCCGCCCCGCAACGGTGGAACGGTTGGGTCTGGGCGATGGTCACCCCGTCGCCGAGGAGCAACGCGGCCGACATGTTCGGGGTCCGGCCGAGGTAGGACTCGGTGCTGAACTCGGCCGGCAGCGGGACGTCGCGCAGCAGCACCTTGGTGCTGTCGACCGTCCCGCAGCGGGTCAGGTTCGGGTTCCATCCGGCGCTGTTGGCCACGACCTGGGTGCGTGGAGCGTCCGGCTGCAGCACGAGGACGTCCTCGTCGACGGTCATGCCGTAGGCGCCGGCCGCGGGGATGCCGGCCGGTACGAGACTCGCCTGGGTACCGATCGGCATGTTCCAGATCGAATCCCAGGCGAAGGGCCACCGCCGCGGATCGCGCACATCGGGCGTGACGGCTGCGGCAGCATCGGCGACCTCGGCCGGGCGTAGGGCGATGACGGCGCCGGTCAACGCGCACGCGGTGGCGATCGCCACCAGGAGCATCCGTGTGCGGGCGTCGGCCAGGGCCGCGCGCCGGGACGAGGATCGCATGCGTCGACCTCCGGTACTGATTCCGCCGTTCGGGCCGCTGACGGCGGCCCTCCCAGTCCGAAGGTATGGATGACGAATGTGATTTCAACGACCGTATTGGTTACCGGAATGCCTCGAAATCGCGCCGATCAAATGGACAGATGTCGATGCGTTTGCCGTATGCCTTGAGGGCAATGCCCATGCTGGGGGAGGTTGGGGATGTTCCACTCCGCAGGGTGCGAACGCGACGCAGGGCGACCGCCTCCGCTTCTGCAACGGAGATCGGCCGCCCTGTGTCGGTCTGGGTGGGGAGAGCGGAGACGGCTGGACCGTGATCGGCGCTCGCGGCAATGATCGTCGGTTGCGATCATTGCTCCACGTCTTGAGCCTATCCACCACCTCGCCGATTTGACCGCAATGTGCGGCGGACGCCGCTAGCGTCTGCGGAGATCGTGGTGGATCGGCGATCGCTTTCGGATCAGGCGTAGCGCAGCGCGTTCGACGCCGTCACCCGGCGGGTGGTGTCGAGGGCGTTGCTGATCTGCAGGCCGCACGGCTCCGCCACGCCGTTGTTGCCCCCCACCATCACGATCACGCTGGTGTCCGAGGCGACGATGACGGCGGTGGGCGCGACGTCGACGGTGCACTTGAGCACCACGTTGGTGGCGCTGAGCCCGGCGAAACCGGTGCCGGTGACGAGGAACGTACCGCCGCCTCCGGATGCGGCCTTGTTCAGCACGTTGGGGCTCACCGATGCGATGGTCGGTGCGCCCGTGCCGATGTAGGTGAACCGGGTGTTGAGGTTGACCGCGCTGGCGCCCATGGCGTTCTCGACGGTGACATCGACCGGCCCGAGGATGCCGCGGGCCGGCACCTTCACGGTCAGCGTGCCGCCGTCGGGGGCGACGGCGATGTCGGCGCTGGCGGTGACGGAGGTGGTACCGAAGTTGACCTTGTTCACGCCCCACAGGCGGGTGCCGGTGATGGTGAGGTTCGCGCCGACCGGCGCGCCGTCGGTGCCGCTGATCGGCGAGCCCGGGGTGCCGAGCGCGGTGACGGTGGGCGCCCCGGTGGCGAACAGGAACCTGGAGTTGGCGGAGGTCGCGCTGGCCACCCCGTTGCGGGTGACGCGCACGTCGAGGACGCCGCGGGTGACCAGCGAGGGGTTCTGGGGGTCGCTGATGTCGTCGAGCGGGGCCCTGACCACGAGCTGTGCGTCGGACACGACCCAGAGCGCGGCGGCGGGAAAGCTGGTGCCCGTGGCGTCGACGAAGGCCACCTCGCTGAGCAGCGTGCCGGCCAGGCCGGTGCCCGTGATGGTGATGACCTGAGCGGTGGCGGCGCTCGGATCGGCGAACGACGGGGTGAGCGACGTCACGGTGGGTGCGCCGTAGCTGTAGACGGTGGCGTTGGCGCTGGCCCCGTCGGCGTTGCTGACCTTCACCGTCCTGGGTCCCGCGGTGGGCGCATCGGGCACCGTGGCGATGATCCGGGTCGAGGAGACCACGACATAGTTGGTGGCGTTGATGTCCACGCCGCCGGCGCTGAACACGACGCCGGCGGCGCCGCTCACCCCGACGAACCCGGTACCGGTGATGGCGATGACCTGGCCCCCCTTGAGCGGTCCGCTGTTGGGGTTGAGCGCGGTCACCGTCGGCGTCGCCGCAGCGACCGAGGCGTCGACATCGGCGTCGCCGACCGCCGGCCGGAGGTCCTGCTCGGTGATCAGCCCCAGGGCCAGTGCCTCCTCGAGCAGCGTCGCCGTGGGCTCGCCGGCGCGGCCGGGGTCGGGTGATGCGGCCGAGCCGGCCGTCGGGTGGCCGCCCAGCAGCAGCGTCGATGCGACCACCGTCGCGGTGATCAGCCGAAGGGTGCGGGCTCGGCGGCGTGCCGTCGAGTGTCGAGACACGGTTGCCATGCTGTCCTCCGAGGTGCGCCGTGGATGGAGCGCGGTCAGCCTAGCCCGCATAGCGTGGGTGGCAAACTACAGTACGTGGTGATCGAACGGCGTTGAGGCGGGATCGGGGGATACTGGGTCGCCCGGCTCGCAGCGAATCGGCGCCGATTCGGCGTGGCGATGGGCCTGGTCAGACCGCGGTCAGCGGGTCGGTCTGGTACATCCGAACCCGCCCTTCGTCGGGACGCCAGTGCGCCGCGAAGGCCAGCGCCTCCGGCGCGCTCATGGCCGGCGCGATCAGGTGGCCCTGGAGCTGATCGCAGCCGTTGGCGGCCAGGAAGCGTGCCTGCGACGCGGTCTGGACGCCCTCTGCCACGGTGCGCAGGCCCAGACCGCCCGCGACGCCGAAGATGGCCCGCACCAGGGTCGCACTGGCGACGTGCTGGGGCAGTCCGTCGACGAAGCGCTTGTCGACCTTGAGCTCCTGGGCGCGCAGATCGAGCAGGTGGCTCAGGCTCGAGTACCCGGTGCCGAAGTCGTCGATGCCGGTGCCGATGCCGAGCTGTTCGAAGCGGTGGAGGTTGTCGAGCAGGGCCGCATCGACGTGCAGCACGTCCTGTTCGGTGATCTCGGTGGACAGCGAACCGGGAGGCAGCCCCGCTTCTGCCACCGACCTGGCCATGAGATCGGGGAGATCGGCCCGACGGGCTTCGGGGGCGGTCAGGTTCACGTGGACCTTCGCCGCGCTGGGCAGGCCGGCGTCGACCAACCGGCGGGCGAAGCGCACGCTGCCGACGAGCACGGCGTCGGTCAACGGTGCGGTGAGCCCGCCGAGCGCTGCCAGGCCGAGGAAGCGGCCCGGCGCCAGGATGCCGCGCGTCGGGTGCTCCCAGCGCACCAGTGCCTCCCAGCCGCGGATGGTGGCGTCGGTGCAGCCGACCAGCGGTTGAAACCACGGCTGGATCTCGCCCCGGGTGATGCCGGCGCGCAGCTCCTCGAGCAACGCGCGCCGTTCGTCGAGCGGGCCGGTGGCCCGGTTGAGGCTCGGCGTTCGCACCGAGCGTTGGTCGCGCACCCGGGCCGCCGCCCTGGCCAGCAGGACGTCGAGATCCTGGGGGCCGCCCACCGCGATCGCCGTGCGCAGCGAGACGTCGAGCGGCTGGCCCTCGACATCGAACGGTTCGAGGACGGCGTGCAGCAGCCGGTCCTGGAGCGCGACGACGTCCACGTCGTGGCTCAGCAGGGCGACAAGTGCGAACTCGTCGCCGGCGAGGCGGGCGGCGACCACGCCGTGGTCGAGTCCGGTGAGCCGCCGGCCCAACGCGGCGAGCACCCGATCCCCGGCCACGATGCCGAACAGTTCGTTGATGGCGCTGAGTCGCTCGACGTTGGCGACGGCGACACCCAGGCGGATCCGCTCGGTCCGGTAGGACAGCTGCTCGTCGACCCAGGTTCGCAAGCCGTTGGGGTTGAGCAGCTCGGTGAGCGGGTCCTGGGCGGCCAGCACCCGGGAGAGCTGCTCCGCCAACGCGGACTGCTCGAGCTTGGCGCGCACCGTCGCCATCAGCGCTTTGTGCAAGGTGGCATGCAGTTTCAGCACGAGCCCGGTGAAGCCGATCACCAGCAGGATGAACGTGCCCCTCGGCAAGGAGCCCTGCACGAAGCCGATCGACATCGTGGACACCATCGCCACCAACGCCGCGCCGAAGAAGATCGTGGACCCGGCGGCGATGACGACGAGCGCGGTGGCGACCGCCAGGACGGCGACGATCGACAACCACATCGCGTCGGTCGTGCCGACGGGCGCGACGACGACGGGTAGCGAGCCCCACACCGCGCCGAAGAGCAGCCAGTGGGGGAGGTTGCGGCGCACGTAGGTGCGGTCGGGCTCCGGGCGGCCCCGGCGCCGGGTGTCGACCACGTTGGCCAGGGCGCCCCGTCCGGTGTCGAACAGGGCCACGACCGCCCACCACCGGACGGCGTGGCCGTTCACCTGGCTGTCCAGCGCGACGAGGAGCAGCAGCACGAGCACGACCTCGGCTGCGTGGGCCAACCACAGCTGGTTGGAGAGTTGGGCGGCCATCTCGCCGCGGGTGGACTCCTCGATCGAGGCCGTGGAAGTGGTCGGCAAGTCGTGCATCGTGCGCTCGGATCGGTCAGATGTTCCCGTCGACTGTATCGACAGCGGAGCTGAACGAATGCCGCACGCGATGCCGATCTCGGCCGCGATGCGTTGTGATCCTCACGTCGAACGTCGTATGACCGCCCAGTGCGGCGGCACGACCTCAACACGCGCTGTGGCGGTGAGACCCACCCGCCTGCCACGCCGCCCGCAGCGGCCGGATGGCACCGGTGGTGCGGCCGGGCTCAGGCCGGAGCGGTCGCCAGCGGCGGTGGCCGGTAGCCGCCGGTGAGCGCCTCGACGAAGCGGGCGAAGCGCAGCGCGGTGCGGTCCTCCAGGAACGGGGCGACGATCTGCACGCCGACCGGGAGCCCGCCCGGGGTGAGGCCGATCGGTACCACCGTCGAGGGCAGGTGGACGAACCCGATGAACGACGTCCACGCCAGCACGTCGGCGTAGGGGCGTTCGACCCCATCGATCACCAGCGAGCGGCTGTAGAGGTTGCCCTCGTGGTCGTGGGGGAACGCGGCCATGGCGGCGACCGGGCACAGCAGGATGTCGTGCTGCTGGAAGAACGCCGCCCACCGCCGGCGCAGCACATGGCGACGCTCGTCGAGCAGGAGCCAGTCTCGGTGGTGCTGCACCGAGCCCCTGGCCCTGATCGCCGCCGGCGGCGCACCCGGCTCGTCGGCCTCGGCGGCGGAAGCGACCAGGCGCGCCCACTCCTCGTCGGTGCGGGCGGGGCTCGTGGCCGCGGCGATGAGCGGTATGCCGGTGTCCCACACCTCCTGCAGATCGATGCCCGGCCGTGCCGCTCGGTCGACGGTCGCCCCGGCCCGCTCCAGCCCGCCGGCGAGCTGCTCGAGCAGCGCGGCGACGTCCTGGGAGACGGGGCACGTCGCGTCGTCGAGCCAGGCGGCGACGCGGAACGCCTCCAGGCTGTCGTGACGGGCGGCCGGCAGGCGCAACGACCAGGCGGTCGCCCGGTCGGGGGTGGGACCGGCGAGCACGTCGAGCAACAGCTCGAGGTCCGCCACCGAGCGCGCCAGCGGACCGAACACGTTCACATCCGCCTCGGTCGCAGCCGCGGTGGCGGCGCGGTGGTCGAGGTAGCCGAGCTGGGGGATCACCCCGAAGCTCGGCTTGTGGCCGCACACGCCGGCGAAGTGCGCGGGCAACCGCACCGACCCACCGATGTCGGTGCCGAGCTCGAAGCTGGTCATCCCGACGGACACCGCTGCGGCGGCGCCGCCGCTCGAACCACCGGGCCCCCGGGTGAGGTCCCACGGGTTGTTGGTCGTGCCGAACATGGTGTTGAACGACTGCGCGTCGCCGGACCAGCGGGGCAGGTTCGTCTTGCCGAAGACCACGGCGCCGGCGTCGCGCAGCTTGGCCACGGCGGGCGCGTCGTGCGTCGGGACGTGATCGGCCAGCTCGGTGGCGCCTCCGGTCGAGCGCATTCCGGCGGTGGCGATGGCGTCCTTGATGGTGGTGGGCAGGCCGTGCAGCGGACCCAGATCGCCGTCATCGGCACGATGGGCGAACGCCTCGTCGGCGGCGGCCGCGGCCCGTCGCGCCGAGTCGGCGTCGATGGTGACGACGGCGTTGACGGAGGGGTTGAGCCGTTCGATGCGCCCGAGGTAGTGCTCGAGCAGCTCGCGGCTCGACAGCGCGCCGCGGCGGATCCGAGCCGCCAACTCGGTGGCGGAGGACAGGCCGAGGTCGGGATCGGGTTCCATCGCCGCAGTCTCGCAGCTACGGTGACCCCCATGGGCAGCGAGCGCGACCGTCTCCACCGACTCACCGTCGACTTCCTCGACGCGTTCAACCGATGTGATCTCGACACGATGATGGGCTTCTTCGCGCCGGGTGGCGTGTACGACCAGTTCGACGGGGTCGCCGCGGTGGGCTACGACGCGGTGCGCGCCGCGTTCGAACCCCAGTTCACCGGCCGCTTCGGCGAGATGAAGTTCCTCGAGGAGGATCTGTTCATCGATGCCGACACCGGCAAGGTGATGGTCAGCTGGACCTGCACCCTCGACGCCCGGGGCGAGCCGACCGCGTGGCGCGGCCTCGACCTGCTGCACTGGGAGGGCGACAAGCTGGTGCGCAAGCTCACCTACGCCAAGGCGAAGGTGTTGCAGCTCGACGCCTCACTTCGCCCCTGAGGCCGTACCAGACCGCGGCAGCACCGCGCCGTGCGTACCGTGCGGCATCGTGCCGCTCGGTATCATACCAATTGGTATGGTACCGAGTCAGGACCGGGCGCGCAGCGCCGCCCTCACCTCGTCGGGGGAGGGCGACGCGTCGTGGGGTCGGAACAGCTCGGACACCTCGACGGCCAGCACGGCCCGGCCCGTCGTGCTCGGTGGGACGCGGCCGACATCGGTGAACACCTCGGGGTGCTCGCCCAGGTAGGCGGCCGCCCGCCGAACGGCGTCGAGCGCCCGCTCGGCCCGCTCGTCCTCGGCGACGAAGCGCCACGACCCGGCGCGCTCGGCGATCGCCGCCTTGTCCGCCTCGGCGGCGAGCCGTCCGCTCAGGCCGGTGGCGGCGAAGACCCGGCAGTCGTAGGTCCTGCAGGCGCGCGGACGGACGTCGTAGATGGTGCACCCCTGCGCCCCGAGCAGGGGACAGCGGCCGTGCTCGTCGTAGCCCAGCAGCACGTTGCCGGCCGGCAGGCCGGGCGCGGGGAAGCGCAGGGCCGCCGGGATCACGGCCAGGGCATCGAGCTCGTCGGGTTCGATGTGGACGAACTGCGATGCCGAGCAGCACGCGGTGCACGTACCGCACGGTACGTCGGTGGCCCCGTCTCCGGCGAGCGCGGCGCGGAACTCGGCCGACCACGCCCCGAAGGGGACGGCCGTCTCCCTCACCGGCCGTGGACGGTGGGGGTGCGCCGCTCCAGGAACGCCGCCACGCTCTCCTGATGGTCCGCGGTCTTGAGCAGGTCCCGTCCCCGGCCGCCGACGAAGGCCCGCAGCTCCTCGCCTCGCCCGGCGCGGGCCAGGCGCAGCGCGTGCTTGGCCGCCTGCACCGCCAGCGGCGGGTTGGCCGCCAGGTGGGCGGCCAGGGCGGTGGCCTGGGACACCAGCTCGGCCTGCGGCACGACCTTGGACACCAGGCCGAGCTGCAGCGCCCGCTCGGCGTCGATGAGGTCCCCGGACATGAGCAGCTCCGCCGCAGCCGACGCGCCGACGATCTGGGGGAGCAGCTCGAAGCTGTCGGCACCGGCCACGATGGCGCGGCGCACGAACATCTCCGAGAACCGGGCCTCCGGCGCGGCGTATCGGATGTCGCACAGCAGGCTCAGCTCCATGCCGTAGCCGACCGCGGCGCCGTTGATGGCGCCGATGATCGGCTTGTCGCAACGGCGCATGGCCGAGCCCGGCAGCTCCAACTCGCCCGAGCCGAGCCGGCGGGCCAGCTCCGCGGCGCCCGCTCCGAGCAGCTTGCGCACGTCGTCGCCGGTGCAGAACCCGCGGCCGGTGCCGGTGAACACCACCGCCCGCACGGCGGGATCCTCCTGCACCTCCCGGAACCGCGCCGAGAGCAGCTCGTAGGCCTCGTAGTCGAGGGAGTTGTACGCCTCGGGCCGGTTGAGGGTGATGGTGGCGACGGCATCGCGCACCTCGTAGTGGACGACGTCGGACGGCGTTGCGACTTCGGGCATGGCCGCATCGTAGGGGTGCGCCGGGCCGGGATGCCCGGCTGCGCGACGGGCGGGTAGCCTCGATCGGCATCGACGCCGCAGTCGGATTCCGCCGACCTGCCGGAAGGGGACCCCGTGACCGTGACCGAGGACGACCGCACTGCGGTCGACAACAGCGACATCCTGGCCGGACTGAAGATCATCGATGTGGACACCCACATCTCCGAGCCCTACGACCTGTGGACATCGCGGGCGCCGGCGAAGTACCGCGACGCCGTGCCGCAGCTCAAGGAGATCAACGGGCAGCGGATGTGGGTGCTCAACGGCGACACCGTGATCGGCCGCGAGGGTGCTGCGTCGGTGGTGCAGGCGGACGGCAGCAAGCTCGAGGGCGTTGGCTTCGTGCGCATGACCAACGAGCAGGTGCACCGGGCCAGCTTCGAGGTCGGCGCCCGGGTGGCGATGATGGACACCCTCGGCGTGCACGCTCAGATCGTGTACCCGAACCTGGCCGGCTTCGGGGCACAGAACTTCCTCAACGCCGGTGATCCGGAGCTGCAACTGCTGTGTGTGCAGATCTACAACGACGCCATGGCGGAGTTCCAGGAGCAGTCCGGCAACCGGATCTTCCCCATGATCCTGGTGCCCTGGTGGGACGTGGACGCTTCGGTGGACGAGATCCGCCGCTGCCAGGCGATGGGCATGAAGGGTGTCGTCGCCTGCTCCAACCCCCACGACGCCGGCGTGCCCGACCTTGCCACCGACCACTGGAACCCCTTCTGGGAGGTGTGCATCGAGCTCGGGCTGCCGATCAACTTCCACATCGGCTCGTCCAAGTCGCTGATGGACTGGTTCGGCCGGATGCCGTGGCCGTCGTTCAACGGCGAGCAGAAGCTGTCCATCGGATCGGCCAACATCTTCCTGGGCAACGCCCAGGTGATCGGCAACCTGATCTTCGGCGGCGTCGCCGAGCGCTACCCCGAGGCCAAGTTCGTGTCGGTCGAGTCCGGCATCGGTTGGATCCCGTTCTTCCTCGAGGCGCTGGACTACCAGATCGGCGAGACCGCGCCGGGCCAGCGCAAGAAGCTGTCGCTCATGCCGTCGGAGTACTTCCGCCGCCAGTTCTACGGCTGCTTCTGGTTCGAGCGCGTCGCCATCGATCGCCTCCTCGACGTGATCGGTGAGGACAACGTGCTGTTCGAGACGGACTTCCCCCACCCGACCTGCCTCTACCCCCGCTCCGATGCCCGAGTCCGCGAGGCGCTGTCGGGGTTGACCCCCGAAACCCGCCGCAAGGTCGTGCAGGACAACGCGGCGAAGCTCTACCACATCGACGTGTGAGCGCCCTCGACGTGTGAGCGCCCTCGACGTGTGAGCGCCTCGGTCCCGACGGTCATCCGTCGCGGACCGAGGTTTGCCCGGCCCCGGGCCGGGTACGGCTCGGCCATGCCGGGGCCGCACGAACGCATCGACCCGGGCGGCCTGCTGCTGCCCTCCTCGAGCGCGGTGGACACGGCGGTCGACCTCGGCCCGGCTCCCACCCCGGGCGGTGCGGCCGGGCTCGGGACGAAGGGTTGGTCATCGGTGCCGTGGCGCACGATCGTGGCCACCATCGGTCTGGTCGCCACCACCCTGCTCGGGCTCTGGGTGCTCTACCTGGCGTCCTACGTGCTCGTGCTGATCGTGGTGTCCGGCTTCTTCGCCGTCGTGCTCGCCCGCCCGGTGGGGTTGTTGCAGCGGCGCTGCCGCATCCGCCGCGGGCTGGCGATCGGGCTGGTGGTGTCCGCCGCGGTGTCGCTCATCGCCGGGCTGCTCGCGCTGTTCATCGCCCCGCTGCGGGCGCAGCTGGTGAACGTGGCCACCGATCTCCCCGGCACGATCGACCAGGCCGGTCGGGGTGAGGGCCCGTGGGGCAGCGTGGTCACCGGCCTGCACCTCGAGTCGGTGGTGCAGCGCAACTCGGCCCGGATCAACGAGGCCGTCTCGTCGCTGCAGGACTCGGTGCCGACCATGATCACCGAGGCGCTCAGCGCCGCGGTCGCCATCGTCACGGTGGTGGTGATGACCTGCCTCTTCCTCTCGCAGTCTGCGGCGATCGCCCGCATCGCCACCCGGTTGGTGCCCAGCCGACACCGGGACTGGGCGGCGGTGGCGGGGCGCGACGCGGCCGGCGCGATCAGCGGCTACATGATCGGCAACCTCATCGTCAGCCTGTGCGCCGGGTTGTCCTCCTTCGCGCTGCTCGTCGCGCTCGGCGCCCCGAACCCGGTGGTCATCGCCCTGTGGGTGGCGGTGGCGGATCTGATCCCACTCGTCGGCGCGACCCTCGGCGCGGTGGTCGCCGTCCTCGCCGCCCTGATCGTGTCGCCCACCGCGGGGGTCGTTGCCCTGGTGTTCTTCGTGCTGTACCAGCAGTTCGAGAACAGCGTGCTGCAGGTCGTGGTCATGGCTCGCACCGTGAAGGTCAACCCGTTGGTCGTGTTGCTGTCGGTGCTGATGGGCGTGGAGCTGTTCGGGATCGTCGGGGCGCTGCTGGCGGTGCCGGTGGCGGGCGCCGGGCTGGTCATCGCCAAGGAGGTGTGGGCGCACCGGCCCGGGGTGGCCGACGAGCTGGTGGTGGTGCAGACGGGGCCGCGACGGCTGCGCACGCGCATCGCCGAGCGCACCGGCCGCCGGGGCGCGGCGCACGGCGGCTGAGCGATTACCCCACATCGGGGACTCGGGTCCCGTCCCGCACCGGGCGATATCTCCTGCAGAGATCGCACGTCGCGGAGGATGGTCGGATGAGCGCTGGAGCACGGGTGGATGGTCTGTCCTCGCTGCTCGGCATCGCCGCGGATGAGGTGGAGCGCCGCGTCGAGCAGCGCACCCAGGAACTGGCCCGCGAGCTCGAGTTGAGCCGGGAGCGCGCCCGGCGCTACCGCGACGAGGTCGAGGAGCACGCCGTGCTGCGCGCCATCCTGGAGGCCGCGCCCGTCGCCATCTTCTGGACCGACCGCGACGGCGGGTACCTCGGCAGCAACAGTGCGTTCCTGAAGGTCGCCGGGGTGGTGGACGGCGACGGCATCGTCGGTCGGCGCGACACCGACGTGTTCGCCGCTGCGGTCGGGCCCGATGCCGAGCAGCGGCGGGCCATCGTCGGCGGCGCGGCGACCCAGTTGAGCGTGGAGACCAAGGTGGCCGTGGGCGACGCGGTGCCGCGCCCGTACATGCTGACGGTGGCGCCGTTGTCCGACGAGCGCGAGGTCATCGGTGTGCTCGGCGTCCTGGCCGACCTCACCGATCTCCGCCAGCTCGAAGCCCAGCTGTCCCAGGCGCAGCGACTCGAGGCCATCGGCGCGCTGGCGGCGGGGATCGCCCACGAGATCAACACGCCGCTGCAGTACATCTCCAGCCACCTCACGTTCGTGCAGAAGGCCCAGGAGCGGCTGCGCCACACCTTCGACGAGCTCGCCGAGCTGGAGGGGTCGCTGCCGGAGGCCGCGCTGGAGCGGTGGCGGGAGATCCGTCGCCGCCAGAGGATCGACCACATCCTCGACAACATGCCGTTGGCGGTGGGCGAGGCGCTGGAAGGGGTGGAGACGGTCAGCCGGATCGTGCGGGCCATGAAGGAGTTCGCGCATCCGGGCAACGAGCAGAAGGCCCCGACCGATCTCAACCGGGCCATCGCCGCCACGTTGGTGGTGTGCCGCAACGAGTACAAGTACGTCGCCGAGGTGACCACCGATTTCGACGATCGGCTGCCGAAGGTGGCCGCGCTCGAGGGCGAGCTGAAGCAGGTGCTGCTCAACATCATCGTCAACGCCGCCCACGCGGTGGCGGACCGCATCGCCGGCGACGGCACCGAACGAGGGTCGATCTCGGTCACCACGCGCTACGAGTCGGCCCCGAACCGGGCGGTGATCAGCATCACCGACGACGGCATCGGCATGAGCCCCCAGATCAGGGCCCGGATCTTCGACCCGTTCTTCACCACCAAGGAGGTCGGACGCGGGTCGGGCCAGGGCCTGGCGCTCGCCCACCAGTCGATCGTGGTGCGCCACAACGGTCAGATCATCGTCGACTCGGTCCCGGGGGAGGGCAGCACGTTCACGATCAGGCTGCCCATCGGGGACCAGCCCCCCAGCCGGGAGCCGTCGGGGTGAGGGTGCTCTTCGTCGACGACGAGCCCAAGGTGCTGTCGGGTCTGCGCAGCCTGCTGTTCGACCTCGACACCGCCTACGAGATCGACAGCTCCTTCGCCGTCGGCGGGCACGAGGCGCTCGAGCAGCTGGAAGCCGGATGCTTCGACGTGATCGTGACCGACATGCGGATGCCGGGCATGTCCGGGGAGGCGCTGCTGGCCGAGGTGCGGAGGCGCTGGCCCGCCATGGTTCGGCTGGTGCTGTCGGGACACACCGAATCGGCGATCGCGTACCGGGTGCTGCCCATGGTGCACGACTTCCTGGCCAAGCCGGCCAGCGAGGAGGACCTGCGCACCGCGCTCGACAGCGCGCAGGCGCTCATCGCCGGCCACCACGCCGGCTTCGCTCTCGGCGAGCTCGACGAGCTCCCGGTGCGGCCCGACCTGCTGGTGCGATGCCAGCGGGTGATCGACGGTGGCGGGGGCGCCGACGCCCTGGGGGCGGAGATCGAATCCGACGTGGTCGCCTCGGCCGCGATGCTGCACATCGCCAACGCGGCGTTCTTCGGGTTCCGCACGCCGGCCACCACGCCGGCGGAGGCGACGGTCCGGCTGGGCCAGGATGCGGTGCTCGCCGTCATCGCCCAGCTGTGCGCCCAGCAGCTGTCGCCGGGCTTCGACGCCGCGCTCGAGCAGGCGTCGCGCCACGCGGTGGAGGTGGCGGCGCGGGCCCACGCCCACGACCCGGCCTCGTCGCTGCTGTTCACCGGCGCGCTGCTGCACGACATCGGTCGCCTCGTGCTGCTGGCCCGGCGATCCGAGGACCAGCGCCGATGGTTCGCCGACGGCGAGGCCGCCGACGATGAGCTCCTGGCCCGGGAGCGGGCGCGCTTCGGCATCGATCACGCCACCCTCGGCGCCTGGCTGCTGGAGCGCTGGCGCTTCGATCCCGCGCTGGTGAGCCTGGTGGCGCACCACCACGAACCGGACCGGCTCGATCCCGAGCTCGCCCGGCTGGCCCGCATCATCGACTTGGTCCAGCGCGAGGACACGACCGCGCAGGCAACGGAAGGCAGTGAACCGTGATGAGTGACCCGTGGGTGCTCTGCGTCGACGACGAACCGCGCGTGCTGCGCGCCCTGTCGCTCACCTTGGGCCTGGACTTCGACGTGGAGATCGCCGAGAGCGGCCAGGATGCGCTCGATCTGCTCGACAAGCGTGACGGGTGCGGCGTGGTGGTGTCGGACATGCGCATGCCCGGCATGAGCGGAGCGGAGCTGCTGGCCGAGGTGCGACGACGGCACCCTGGCACCATGCGGGTGCTGCTCACCGGTCACGCCGAGGTGGAGGCGGCCATCGCTGCGATCAACAACGGGCGCATCTTCCGCTTCCTGACCAAACCCTGCCCCGACGACGAGCTGCAGGAGACCGTCCGCGAGGCGATGGAGCTGCACCGGCTGCGGGAGGCGGAGCGCGATCTGCTCGAGCGCACCGTGACCGGGGTGGTGCAGGCGTTGGTCGAGGTGATGACCCTGGCGCTGCCCCACGGGTTGAGCCGGGCGACGGGCACCCGTGACGCACTGCGCCGGCTGCGCAGCGATCTCGGCCTCGAGGCGTCGTGGGAGCTCGAGACCGCGGCCATGCTGGCCCGCATCGGCTGGCTGGCCGTACCCGACGAGACGTTGCAGCAGCACCTGCTAGGCGAGCCGCTCGACGGCGTCGGTGCCCAGCAGGTGGAGCGTGCGGTGCTGACGACCACGGCGGTGATCGGCCACATCCCCCGCTTCGAGCGGGTGGTGACGTTGTTGCAGGAGGTGGCCCGCGTCGGCCGGACGCCGGTGGCGGACGCCGCCGGCGATGTCGCCCAACTCCAGGCGGTGCTCGTGCTCGAGGAGCTGCTGCTGAGCGGATCGACCCGCACCGACGCGCTCGATCGGCTCCGCGCCCTGTCCTTCGACCGGCACCTGATCGACCTGCTCGGCCTCCAACAGGCCGATCGCAAGGCGGCGCTGCTGCAGTGCGCCATCCGCGAGGTGCTGCCCGGCTACGTGGTGGCCAAGGACGTGCTGACCGGCAGCGGGGTACCGCTGGTGCGCTCCGGTGCGGTGCTGACCCCGATCCTCATCGAGCGGCTGCGCAACTTCGCCCACAGCGGCGCCTTCGACGGCCAGCTGCGGGTCTGGAACACCCAACCCGACTGAGTCGCCCCCGGCTCCGCCCGAGGCCATGGCGCCGTCGTGCTCACCCGGGCGGGCGGGACAGCGGTATGGCAGGCTCTGGTGATGGGGACGACCACCACTGCCGCACCACCGACCATCACCCGCAGCGGGGAGCTGCCCTGGCTGGGCGACGAGCACGGCGCCGGCGTGCGGGTGCTGGCCCTCAACCCGGAGGCGGGCTGGTTCACGATGCTGATCAAGGGCCGCGCCGGTCAGGTCAACCCGGCCCACACCCACGTGGGCGGGGCCTCGTTCTACGTCCTGTCCGGCGGGTTCGACTACCGGGGCGGTTCGGCGCGGGCCGGCGACTGGGTGTGGGAGCCGGCGGGTTCGGTCCACGACGCCACCACCCACCCGGAGGACACGGTGTACTTCGGGCAGATCTACGGCCCGGTCGCGTTCCACAACAAGGAGGGGCGCCCACCGCGCATGGTGGACTGGCTGTCGACCCAGCGGCTGGTGGACCGCGCCGCCGGCTCCGGTCCGGCCCGGTCGGGGTACGACCCGCTCGACGCTGCGCTGGTGCGCACCACCGAGGCCACGTGGCGCGAGCTGGCGCCGGGCCGGCAGGCCCAGCTGCTGCGCACCTGCGCCGAGACGGGCCACGTGCACCTGCTGGTGCGCGCCGCGGCGGGGAGCGAGGAGCCGGCCCGCATCCACTTCGGCGGCGCCGAGCTCTTCGTGCTCGACGGGTCGCTCGAGCTCGACGGCGCCGTGCTCGGCGAAGGCGATCACCTCAACGAGCCGGTCGGCGCCCGGCGCGGCCCGCTCAAGGCGCTCACCGAGGCGACCTACCTGCTCAGCCTGTACGGCGCCGTCGCCTACACCGACGCCGACGGCCGCATCACCGACGTGTTCGACTGGACATCGGCCGCGGCGCTGGCCGACTGACGGGTCGTGAGCCGGCTGCTCGTCAGCCCGCGGGGCGATGGAGCACGCCCGCCGCGGCGAGCTCGGCCAACCGTTGCTCGGACAGGCCGAGGCGGCGGGTGAGCACCTCCTCGTTGTGCTCGCCGAGATCGGCCGCCACCAGCTCCGGCAGCTCGGGCTGATCGGAGAACTTGAACGGGAAGCCCGGGATCGGGATCGGACCGGTCCGCGGGTCGTCCACCCAGCGCACCATGTCACGGCTCTTGAAGTACGGGTGGTCGATGGCATCGACGGGGGAGAGGACCGGACCGGCCGGTACGTGGTGGCGCTCCAACTCGTCGAGCACCTCCTGGTCGGTCTCGAAGCCCGCCATCCACCCCTCGATCAGCGGGATCAGCTCGTGGCGGCGCTCCGCCCGCTGGGTGAGGGTCAGGTAGCGAGGATCGTCGAGGAGGTCGAGGCGCCCGATGCACCGGCACACGTTGGCCCACTGCAGATCGAGTGCCAGCACGATGATGTAGCCCTGCGGCCCGCGGTAGGAGCCCGCCGGGAACACCGCCACGTGGTGCTGGCCGTACCGCTTCGCCTCGTAGGTGCCGTTGCTGAGGTGGTGGCCCATCAGCTGGCCCTCGTGGAAGTGGAACAGCGCATCGGTCATCGAGATGTCGAGGTACTGGCCGCGGCCGGTGCGCTCGCGGTGGTAGAGGGCGTAGCCGAGTGAGGCGAAGCCGTGCACCGCGCCGTTGGTGTCGCCCAGCGCCGAGCACACGAACTGCGGCGGGCCGTCGGGGTCGCCGGTCATGTGCATGATGCCCGACACCGCCTGGGCGATGTAGTCGTAGCCGGGCTTGCCGGCCCACGCCGAGTTCCGGCCGAAGCACGACACCGAGAGGTAGATCACCTTCGGGTTGATCGCCTTGATGGACTCGTAGTCGAGGCCGCGCCTCGCCATGATGTCGGCGGAGGAGAAGTTCTCGGCCACGATGTCGACGTCTCGGGCCAGCTCCAGCAGCAGGGCCCGACCCTCCTCGGTGTCCCAGTCGATGCAGATGCTCTGCTTGCCGCGGTTGTGCTGCACGAAGAAGCCGCTGCGGCCGCCGGCCTCGAATGGCAGCAACCGCCCGCCGTCGCCGATGTCGGGCAGCTCGACCTTGATGATCTCCGCTCCGAGCTCGGCCATCATCCTGGTCACCCCGGCACCGGCGAGGTACTGGGTGAAGTCGAGCACCGTGCATCCTTCGAGGATCATCGGATCACCATTCGACTGCGGCATCGCAAGCCCCCTTCGCGTGACCTGCGACACAGTATCGGCCGGTGCCGGCCCGCGCTCGGCGCAATCGATCTCGATTCGCCGTTGCGCTGTGCCGACCGATCGAACATGCCGACCGATCGAACATGCTATGCGGTATGGGGTTCGGTCGTCGGGTCTGGGGCGAACCGGCCGGTCCGGCCGCCGCCATGTCGTGCCCGTCGAACCGCGCGGATGTCCGATTCGTCCAAGACCCGGCCGATGTCGGGCTCGTACCGTGGGGCCATGCACGACGATCAGCAGTTCGACCTCCTCGCGGCCATCCTCGGGCGCACCGCGTCGGTGCTCGGCGCGGTTCGGCCCGATCAGCTCGCCGGGCCCACGCCCAACGACGGCTTCGACGTCGGCGCGCTGATCGATCACCTCGTCGCCTGGGTGGAGGTGTTCGCCTCCTCCGCCGCCGACACGACCCACGAGGGCGACCCGATGAGCGTGCACGTGGCGGATCTCGACGAGGCCCGGCGGCGCTATGCCACCGCCGCCGCCGTCATCATGGACGGCT
>JADLEF010000252.1 GCA_020846295.1 Acidimicrobiales bacterium | reverse complement strand
GCCCCGGCAGCGCGCCCGGGCTCAGTCGATGCCGGTGATCTTCAGCACCGACCCCGACAACGACACGACGTACGCGGTGCGCCCGATGAACTCCACCGAGGTGGGCCGGTCCAGTCCGTCCACGACGACCTCGAAGCGTCCGTCGTGGACCCTGACCAGGCGTCCGGTATCCGGCGAGGCAGGGGTCCCCTCGTTCTCCGGGGTGACGGGCCGGTCCCAGAAGCCCTGGAGGAGCACGTAGAGGTCGCCGTGCGGGCCGGACTCCACGTCGACAGCGAGGCCGACGTCGGTGCCCGCCGTTCCAACGGCGACCTCGCGCTCGGAGACCTGGCTCCCCTTGCGCACCTCGAGCACCTTGCTGGTCTCCGGTCGGTGCGGGATCGGTCCTGCCTGCGCGCTGTAGACCCGTCCCCGGTCGATCTCCAGACCGATCGGTACGACGTTGCCGAAGTCGATCAGCTGACTGATCGAGCCGTCGGGGGTGACCCGCAAAATCCGGTTGTGGTGCCCGTCGGCGACCACGAACCCGTTGCCGTCGGTCTCGATGCTGTAGGGCACGCCGGAGTCGATGAAGTAGCCGGCCTTGGTCGGTGGGTGTGCTGCGGACCAGGCGCCGAGGTCGGCGAGCAGGCTGTTGCTGCCGTCGGCGCCGATGCGATAGATCCCGACGGCGGCGTCGCCGATGGGCTGCACCGGCTGGCCGGCCTCGTCGACGATGTTCCCACCGACGAGCGTGACCAGCGCATACGCCGTCCGGCCGTGGAAGGCGACGTCGATCGGCCCGCCGACATCCGGGAACACCGCCGGCGGTAGGCCCTCGGCGTACTGCGTGGTGGCACCGGTGCCCGGATCGATCCGCCAGATCGCACCGGCCAGACCGTCGGGGACATAGAGCGCCCGATCGGGGCCGACGGCACTGCCCGAACCAAGGGCGCTGACCGTGGTGAGCACGCTGACGACCGGCTGGTCGTCTCGGTGCGGATCGGCGCTGGCCGTTGTGGTGGCCAGCCCGGTGATGAGCATGGCGCCGAGTACTGACGCGATTGCGCGTCGCCTGGTTTGCATGGATCCCCTCCACCTTGCTGTCGCGCTCGCTGAGCGCGCCGAGGGGTGACCTGCTGCGAACGGTGCGTTCTGTTCTGCGACCGGCAACGGTGCCGACCCGGTCCCCTCCGGATGCTCAATCCTCATCCATCACGTTCGTTGCGTCAACAACCTCCGCTCACCTCGTCGACGCCAGTGGGTACGACGATGGCGCGCGGGCGTGTTGCCGCGCCGCCACAGCCTGCGCGGGACGGACCGCCGATCAGTCGGCGCGGCCGCTGCGCACCGGGAGCTCGACCTGAGCGGGCGCGCCGCCCTCGGCACCGATGATCCCACCGGCGAGCAGCACCGCCCCGAGCAGCGCCACACCGGCCATGGTGCCGAACCCGGCGCCGTAGCCCGCCCAGTCGACCAGCCGGCCGGTGACGAACCCGCCGATCGGGGCGCCGATGTCGAAGTACTGGTTGAACGAACCCATGGCCTGGCCCCGTTCGGCCTCGGGGGCGCGGTCCACGACCATGGCCAGCAGCGTGGGGAAGATGCCGGCGTACCCTGCCGCGAAGAGCACCACGCCGCCGAACGCCGCCGCCGGTCGCTGGATACCGGCCAGCACGGCGAGGCCGGCGGCGACCGACAGGGCACACGGCGTGGCCACCGCACGGCGGCCGAAGCGGTCGGCGAGGTTGCCCGACATCGAACGGGTGATCATGACCGTCACCGAGAGGACGGCGAACAACCAGCCGGACGAGGCCATGCCGATGTGGCGGGCGTACAGGGCCAGGAACGCCCCGACCGCCGTCCAGCCGACGCCGACGCAGAAGTACGGGATGCCCGGCCCGATCGCGGCGGGATGGAAGAACCGGTCGACCAGCCGCATCGGCACGGGCTCGCGGCGCTCGCCGGTCTCGGGCAGCGCCACTGCGGCCAGGACGGCGCCCCACGTGCAGGCGACGATCACCGCACCCCACACTGCGGAGAACCCCCACCGGTCGATCAGGAACTCGGCCACGGCCGGGCCGACCGCGAAGCCGAGGTAGAAGAACAGGCTGTAGCGGGCCAGGTAGGTGGCACGCCGCTCGGCGGGGGCGATGTCGGCCACCGTGGCGGTGGCGGCGCCGTAGAACATGGCGTTGGCGACACCCTGGCACATGCGCAGCACGAGGGTGGCCGGCACCGTGTGCAACACGAGCAGCCCGGCGGCGGTGCCCAACGTGATCAGTAGACCGGCGAGGAGGACCGGCTTGCGTCCGCGGGTGTCCAGGAAGCGGCCCGCCCACGGCCGGCAGGCCAGCGCGGCGACGGACATGGAGCTCATCACGAGGCCGGCCATGCCGAGCGATGTGCCGAGCTCGTCGTGCAGGAACAGCGGCAGCGCCGGGTACAGCAACCCCTGCGAGACGAACGTGCCCATCGCCGCCACGCACAGCAGGGTCATGACGCGCGATGCCCTGGCCTCCCCCATCGGTTGCACGCTGGATCCCCCTTGTGCCGCGGCGCGCCGTCGACGGCCGGACCGCCCGCGAGTATGGCCCGGCCGCTACGGCGCGCGCCCACCGGCGGGTTTGGTCGGGCCGCGCTGCTCGGCCTCGGCCACGAGCCGCTCGGCCAGACCCCGCCAGATCACCGCGTGGATGGGTAGCAGCGTCCACCAGTACAGGCGGCCGGCCACGCCGCGCGGGTGGAAGCGGGCGTACTGCACCAGTTCGGTGGCGCCGTCGATGTCCTCGACGCGCCATTCGAGCCAGGCATCGCCGGGCACCTTCATCTCGGCCCGCAGCCGTAGCAGGCGCGGCGGTTCGTACGCCTCGACCCGGAAGAAGTCCAGCGCGTCGCCGACGCGGAGGCGGTCGGGGTGACGGCGGCCGCGGCGCATGCCGACCCCGCCGATCATCTTGTCGAGCCAGCCGCGCATGGCCCACAACGGCCGTCCGACGTACCAGCCACGGGCGCCGCCCACGCCGGACACCGCGGCGAACACGTCGGCGGCGGGGGCGGTGCTGCGAACGCGCTGGCGGTCCTCATAGACGGTGCCGCCGGCCCAGTCGGGGTCCTGCGGCATGGGCGCGGCCGGGCTGCGCCGGGCCGAGCTGTCGGTCCAGGCGGTGGCCACGTCGAGGTCGTGGACCCGGGTCAGCGCCCGGCGCAACGCTTCGTCGAACGGCAGCGGCTCGTGATCGACCACGGTGCGGATGTCGCGGTCGGGATGGACCACCACGTCGTTGACCAGGCTGTCCACCAGCGGGCGGGCCAGCCGGTACGGCAGCGGCGTGACCAGGTTGATCCAATGGGAGGACAGGCGGGGGGACAAGACGTTGACGGGCACGATGATGCGCCGCTTGAGGCCTGCCGCGGCGGCGTAGCGCTCCATCATCTGCCGGTAGGTGAGCACGTCGGGTCCGCCGATCTCGAAGATGCGGCCGGCGGTCTCCGGCTGGCCGAGCACGGCGACGAGGTGGTGCAGCACGTCGGCGATGGCGATGGGCTGGCAGCGGGTGGTGGTGACCCAGCGAGGGCAGATCATGGCGGGCAGCACCTCCACCAGGTGGCGCAGCATCTCGAACGAGACGCTGCCCGAGCCGATGATGACCGCGGCGCGCAGCTCGGTCACCGGCACCGGGCCGTCGGCCAGGACCTGACCGACCTCGTGACGGCTGGCGAGGTGGGCGGACAGCTTCGCCGGATCGTCCTCGCCCAGGCCGCCGAGGTAGACGATGCGGGACACCCCGGCGGCGGCAGCCGCCGCGCTGGTGTTGCGTGCCCCGAGACGGTCGGTGGCCTCGAAGTCGGCGGACTGCCCGAGGGCGTGCACGAGGTAGTAGACGGCGTCGATGCCGGCGAACGCGTCATCGAGGGTGGGCCGGTCCATCACGTCGGCGGCGACGACCTCGACGTCGTTGCGCCAGGGCACGCCGTCGAGCCGGCCGGGGGTGCGGGCCAGGCAACGCACGGTGTGGCCGGCGGCGAGCAGTTGGGGTACGAGGCGACCGCCGACGTAGCCGGTGGCGCCGATGACGGCGACTCTCATGGTGGGAACTCCGTCACGGTGGGGATCATCGTTCGACTGGCCACTCAGAGTAGCGACGCCCCCGTCGCTATGGCGGAACGGCGCCGCCGGCGGGTCCGGCGGCGTTAGGCGCGGGCGAAGAGCAGCTGCAGTTCGATCGGTCCGTGATCCTCGGCGGACACCACGATCGGGGCGGTCGGGACCGAGACGCCGTAGTCGGCGAAGGTGACGTCGAGCGACCCGACCACGACGATGAGGCCGTTGGTCAGCTGCGCCTCGAGCGGGAACTGGACGGGCTTGGTGACGCCGTGGATGGTGAGCTCGCCCGTCGCGTTGACCGACACCGCCTCGCCCCCGGCGGCGGCGTCGCCGAGGTCGATCGGCTGGGTGAGCACGAAGCTGGCCGTGGGGAACCGATCGGTCTCGAGCGCGCCGCGAGCGCGGCTGTCGCGCCGGCTCTCGTTGGTGACGAGCGCGGTCATGTCGGCCTCGATGTTCACCGCGCTCACGGTCGTGCCCGCAACGGTGAGCGAGCCGCTGACGGCGGGGGTGCGGCCCACTGCGGTGGTCGAGCCGATGCCGCTCAGCTCCTCCTGCACCCGGAAGCCGACGAAGGTGCCGGTGGAGCTCTCGAAGTCGAACTCGCCGATGCTGGTGTCCACGCTCCACGTGCCCTCGATGGCCGAGGGGGGCGCGGCCGTGCCGCCCGTCGAGTCGGATGTGGGGGCGGTGCCGGCAGCGGCTGTGGTGGGTTCGGTCGAGCCGGCCACGGTCGTCGCGCCGTCCTGCGCGGCGGTGCTCGCCGTCGACAGCGACCTGGTCGCGGTGTCGAGGCTGACCGCGTCGGGCGCGTCATCGCGAAGGAACCACCAGATGCCCGCGGCTGCGGCGATCAGCACGACCACCACGAGACCGCCGATCGGCACCAGCAGCCGTCGACGACCGGAAGGGCGGGGGGATGACGGTTGGAAGGACATCAAGGCTCCAGATCTCTGCGGTTCGCACGGGCGACCGTTGCGCGAACAACCTACGGACGCGGTGCATCCTTCACCGCGATCCTTGGAGGATCCTGAGCAGGCGCTGGGCGGACACCGGCATCGACCCGCCGGACGCCGGTCAGCGGTTGGCGGACGCGAACCGGTCGAGCTCGTCGAGGAAGCGGGCCTCGCTCACCGTCGAGGCGTGGATGCCGTGGCCCACCTCGGGGAACTCGATGACCTCGGCGTGCGGCGAGTGCTGCCGGAGCCGCTCGGCATCGCCGGGCAGGATGGCGGCGCCGTACGCCTCGTTGGCGGCGAGCAACGTCACCGGACAGGCGATCGGCCGGTAGGGGTCGAGTCCGGCGAACAGCTCGCCGTTGATGGCGCTGTCGAGCACCGCCGGGTCGACCTGCGCGTACTGCCGGCCCCGTGATCGCAGCTGCCGCGGGACGAAGTGGTCGGCGCTGACCCCACCCATCGGCGAGGGCACGCCGCCGGCGAACCCGATGAACGCCTCCTCGTCCGACCCGGCAGCCTGCCGCTCGATGAGGGCGTCGCGCAGCATCGTGAACAGCTTGGGGTAGACGGTGCCGGCGAAGACCTCGACATCGATGAGGAACAGCGGCGGGTCCTCCAGGAACACGGCGGCGACGAGCGGGTGGCCGGTGTGGGCGAGGTGGGCCGCGGTGATGCCGCCGAGGGAGTGACCGACCACGATCGTGCGACGGCCGATGTGCTGCAGCGCCGCCGCCGCGTCGGCCGCGTAGTCGGCCAGGGTGGGTGAGCCCGTCCCCCGGTCCGACTCGCCGTGGTGGCGGAAGTCGAGCGCCCAGCAGTCGAAGCGGTCACCCAGCCGATCGATCGACTCCTGCCAGGTGTCCGCCCCGGCGGTGATGCCGTGCAGGAACAGCACGGCGGGCCCGGTCGGCTCGCCACGGTGCTCGATGGAGAGCGACAAGCCATTGGATTCGATGCGTTCGCGTGCCATCGGCGCACGATACCGGGGGCCGCGCGGGCCCGGGGGTTCCGGTATCGTGCCGACGTGCTGGGATGGTTGTGGCTGTCGACCGGTCTGCTCGTCGGCGGTGTCGGCGTGGCGGCGACGGCCGGGCGGCTGCCCCGACAGCACTGGGCCGGGATCCGGCTGCCCTCGACCATGCGGTCCGAGGCTGCGTGGTATGCGGCTCATCGGGCCGGTGGGCCGTGGATCGTGGCCGCCGGAGCGACCTCGCTGGTCGCCGGCGCGGTGATGGTCCTGGCCCGGCCGGGCGACGCGCTGGTGGGGGCGGTGTCGATCGGCGTCGCCGCCGCGGTGCTGGTGCTCACCCTCATCGGGGGCGCAGCGGGGGTCCGCGCCGCCCGAGGTCGGTAGCCGCCTCGAACGGGGCCGAGCAGCACCAGACGTCGCCCCTCATACCGACCGGTACCCCGGGTCGGCCCGGGCGTGCCACTCGGCATCTCCAGGAGCCCGGTGGTCCCTGCGGCAGCAGCTGAGCCGGCGAGCCTGGCACCTGCCGCAGGGACCGCCGAATCCCTCGATGATCGGTTCATCGGCGTCAGGCTCGAGGTCCTGAAGTTGCGGTGCGGTGACTCATCCCTCGCGTTCGGATCCCGGGCCCGACGCGTCCCCGGACCGGTCCTCGGGCGACGCCGGTGCGCCCTGGGCCTCGAGCCGGGCCGCCACCTCGGGCGGCACCTCGATCCGCCAGCCGTCGGCCCGCAGCTCCTCGCCACGGCGTTGCAGCTCGCCGCCGAAGCGGCCCTGCCCGTGGAACCGTATCGTCCACCGATCGCCTTGATCGAGCACGTGGTGCACCGTCCGCGACACCCCGGGGCCGAGCCGCCCGACGGTCAGCCAGGACTCGGCGTCCTCGTCGCTGACCGAGACGATCACCGCGTACGGCGTGGGGTTCACCAGCGTGAGATCCACCGTGGTGGGTTCGTCGAACAGCCCCCCGCGAGCGGCCAGGAGGCAGGCGACGAGCACCGCCGTCGATCCCACCACGGCGAGCGGGCCCCGGCGGCGCCGCCGGGAGAGGTCGGGGGGGGCGGCGGGGATCGAACCGGACGCCGGGATCATCGGGGGCACCACGGCGGGAACGCGCCCGCACCGGGCGGGTTCAGCGCCGAACGGCGCGCGACAACGGACATGACCATCTCCAGGGGAAGCGACGGGCGGGCGGGGCGACATCGAGGCGGATCCGGACGCGAACGCGGGCCCGGACCGGACCATCAGGTCTGGACGCCCGGGCGTCGGGTCGACGCGGCGCGGGCGGATCAGCCGGCCGGTAGCGGCGGCGGTGCCCGCGGCGAGACCGCACCACCGCGCCACGTCGGCGTCGGCCGGGCGCGCTCCCACGGCGGGGTGCGGCCCCACTGCAGCAGGGAGGCGACGCACGCGGGGCCCGCGTGGGCCGACAACGACCACCATGGCCCCGGATCGGACCGATGCGGTGCGACCGGACCCCGCGGTGGGGTGACGGCCGTCGCCGGCTCGTGGGACGCGAACGTGGCCACGACGACGTCGAGCCGCTGGTTGGTGGGCTCGCAGGTGGCGACCGACGCGACGAGTCGCTCGGTCCGCAGGCCGATCGCCCGACCGCTCAGCACACCGAGCAGGAGGGCGAACACACCGACGGCGAGCACACCACGTCGCAGCCGCACCCTGGGCACGATAACCGGCTCGCGGCCCTCGACCGTCGGCTCGCCGCCCTGCCGTGCCGCGAACGGCCTTGACCTCGACCTCACTTCAACTCTTAGGGTCGCGGCCATGAGCGAGTTCAGCATGTGGTCGGCGTTGGAGAGCGCGATGCAGCCGGCCGCCCCCCGGCGGGCGCTGCGCCGGGACACCCTGCGTCGGATCGGGGCCTTCGCCCGACCCCATCGGCGGACGATCGTGTCGTTCCTCACCCTCGCCACCGGTTCTGCGGTGCTCGGGGTGGCAGGCCCCGTCCTCGCCGGTCGAGCGGTCGACGCCATCGTGGCGGGGCGTACCACCTCCACGGTGGTCGCCATCGCGGTGGCCTTCGCCGCGGTCGCCGTGCTCGACACCGGCCTGGGCCTGCTCGAGCGGCTGCAGTCCGCCCGGCTCGGCGAGGACCTGATCCTCGATCTCCGGCGGGCGGTGTACAGCCATGTGCAGCGCATGCCGGTGGCGTTCTTCACCCGCACCCACACCGGCGCACTGGTCAGCCGGCTGAACAACGACGTGATCGGCGCCCAACGGGCGTTCACCTCAGCGTTGTCGGGCGTGGTGACCAACGGCATCGCCCTGGTCCTGACGGTGGCGGTGATGGCCCGCCTGTCTTGGCTGATCACGGTGCTGGCGCTGGTGCTGCTCCCGCTGTTCGTGATCCCCGCCCGGCGCGCCGGGCGGACCTTCGGCGCGCTCGAGCGCGAAGCCGCCGAGCACAACGCCACGATGACCTCACAGATGACCGAGCGCTTCTCGGCGCCGGGAGCCACGCTGGTGAAGCTGTTCGGCCGCCCTGGTCAGGAGGCGGAGGAGTTCGGACGCCGGGCGAGCCGGGTCCGCGACATCGGCGTGCGCTCCGCCGTCGCCATGGAGGTGTTCTTCCGGGCGTTGACGCTCGTGTCGGGGTTGGCCCAGGCCCTGATCTACGGCCTCGGCGGGTCCCTCGCCCTGCGGGGCCGGCTCGAACCCGGCACCGTCGTCACCCTGGCCCTGCTGCTGACCCGCTTGTACGGCCCGCTGACCGCGCTGGCCTCGGCGCGCCTCGACGTGGTCTCGGCAATGGTCAGCTTCGAGCGGGTCTTCGAGGTCCTCGACATCGAACCGCTCATCGCCGAACCGGCCGCGCCGCTCGCCATACCATCCGGTCCGGTATCGGTCGAGCTCGACGGCGTGCGCTTCTCCTATCCGAGCGCGGAGCGGGTCTCGCTGGCCTCGCTGGAGGAGGTGACCCGGCTGGACGACCGGGTGCCCGAGGAGGTGCTGCACGGCGTCTCGCTGCGGGTGGAGGCCGGTGCCATGGTGGCGTTGGTCGGCTCCTCCGGGGCCGGCAAATCGACCCTGGCGTCGCTGGTGCCACGCCTCTACGACGTCGATGCCGGCGCGGTCCGCATCGGCGGCGTCGACGTGCGCGACGCCGCCTTCGAGGATCTGCGGGCCACCGTCGGCGTGGTCACCCAGGACGGCCACCTCTTCCACGACACCATCCGCGCCAACCTGCGCTACGCGCGGCCCGAGGCCGGCGACGAGGAGCTGTGGGCGGCGTTGAGGAGTGCGCGGTTGGCCGAGCTCGTGAGCGGTCTGCCCGACGGGCTCGACACCGTCGTGGGTGAGCGCGGCTACCGGTTCTCGGGCGGTGAACGTCAGCGGCTGACCATCGCCCGGCTCCTGCTGGCCCGTCCCCGGGTCGTCATCCTCGACGAGGCCACCGCGCACCTGGACTCCTCTTCGGAGGCCGCCGTGCAGCAGGCGCTGACCGCGGCGTTGGCCGGGCGCACGTCGCTGGTGATCGCCCACCGGCTGTCCACCATCCGGCGCGCCGATCTCATCGCCGTGCTCGAGGCCGGCGAGGTGGTGGAGCTCGGCACGCACGAGGAGCTGATCGGACGGGGCGGGCGGTACGCCGAGCTGCACCGCACCCAGTTCGACGGCGGATCCACCGGATCGCCGGGATCGCCCGGCCACGAGCCCCCGGCGGGGGCGCCGACTGATGAACGGATCGGCGCCGCCTGACCCGACCCATCGTGGTGGGTAGCCTGACGTCGCACCATGAGCACGCGCGACCACCAGCACGACGACGGGCGCCGACACGGCCTCCGCCGGTTCCACATCACCACCGCGAGCTGGCACAAGCACCCCGCGGTGCGCGCCGGCGACGAGCTGACCCTGGGCGAGCGGGCCGCCGATCGGCTCCGCAACGGCATGGGCTCGTGGGGCTTCGTGTTCGGCGCGCTCATCTTCCTGGCGGGCTGGATGCTCGGCAATCGCAACGTCGGGTTCGACAAGTACCCGTTCATCCTGCTGAACCTGATCCTGTCCTGCCTCGCCGCCATGCAGGGTGCCATCCTCCTCATCGCCGCCAAACGGGAGGACCAGATCAGCAGCGAGTTGGCCCGCCACGACTACGAGACGAACCTCGAGGCGGACCGCATCGTGAAGGAGATCCACGAACTGACCCGCGAGATCCATGCCCGCACCGTCGGCCGCCCGCCACAGAGCTCGCCCGAAGGCTGACCGGATGTCGCGGGACACGGCGCGGCGCGGTCAGGACAGGGCGTGCCGGTCCGCGATTCGGCGCCAGGCCAGGTGGCCCTTGATCCGCTCGGTCATCTCGAGCTGACGACGGCAGTGCTCACAGCAGCCGAGGTGCACGGCGACCCTCGATCGGCGCTCGCCACCGAGCTCCTCGTCCGCGTACGCGTCGAGCAGCCGCCGGGTCACGATGTGGTCGATGTGCCGCACGACCTGGGAAACCCCGGGCAATCCCGGCACCATTCCCGTCGGCCGGCGAAGCGGTCCGGAGGCGCGTGGCAGCTGGGCTCCAGCCTGCACCGTACCCACCGGCATGGGGCTGCGCTCCTCCCGGTTCGGACCACGCTCGGAGCCCGCTCGGAATGAACGCCGGGCCCGGTGGGTTCCGCCACCATGGGCACCGGCCGGCCACCGTGGAAGAGCTGTCGGCGTGCGAAGGGAAGGTCGTCGCGCATGAAGGACTACGACCTGATCGTGGTGGGCGGAGGGGCAGCCGGGCTCGTCGCCGCCCGGGAGGCGCGCCGGCGGGGCGCGTCGACGGTGATCGTCCAGCGAGGACCCGTCGGCGGAGACTGCACGTTCACCGGCTGCATCCCGTCCAAGGCGCTGTTGGCCGCCGCCGCCCGCGGGGCATCGTTCGCCGAGGCGATGCGCTCGGTGCGCACCGCGGTCGACCGCATCGCCGCCACTGAGGACGCCAGGGCCCTCGCCGCCCACGGCATCGACGTCATCGACGGCCACGCCCGCTTCACCGGGCCCCGCACCATCGACGTCGACGGCCGCTCGTTGCGCTCGCGGCGCTTCGTCGTCGCCACCGGCGCCAAGGCCGTCGTCCCGCCGATCCCCGGCCTTCGCGAGCTCGGGCCGCTCACCAACGAGACGCTCTTCGAGCTGCCCGACGCTCCCCCGTCGCTCGCCATCCTCGGCGGTGGGCCCATCGGCTGCGAGATGGCTCAGGCGTTCGCCCGGCTCGGCGTCGAGGTGACCCTGGTCGAGGCGGTCGAGCGGATCCTGCCCCGGGAGGAGCCCGAGGCCTCCGCGGTGATCACCGAAGCGCTCGCCGCCGACGGCGTCGTGGTGCGCACCGGGGCCGAGGTGGTCAAGGTCGAGCGGCTCGCCGACGGGCGCGCGGTGATCCACACCGAGTCCGGCGACCCGGTCACCACCACCCACGTGCTCGCCGCCATCGGGCGAGCGCCGTCGGGCCGTGGCTTCGGGCTGGAGGAGCTCGGCGTCGAGGTCGACCAGCGCGGCGCCATCGTGGTGGACGACACCATGGCCACCGCGGTGAAGGGCATCTGGGCGGCGGGTGACGTCATCGGCCGGGCCCAGTTCACCCACGCGGCGGGGCGCATGGGCTGGATCGCGGCCACCAACGCGCTGTGGAGGCCCGCCCGGCTCCGAGGCTTCCGCTTCAACGACCGGGTCCTGCCCTGGGCCACGTTCACCAGCCCGGAGGTGGGGCGCGTCGGGCTGACCGAAGCCGAGGCGGCGGAGCGCCACCCCGGCAGCAAGGTTGCCCACCTCCCGCTCAGCCACGTCGATCGGGCCATCGCGGTGGGGGCCGAGCGGGGGTTCATCCGGCTCATCGCCGCCCCCCGGCGCGGCGTCGGGCACCTGGCCGGTGGGCGGCTCGTCGGCGCCACCATCGTCGCCCCGACCGGCGGCGACCTCGTCCATGAAGCGGCGCTCGCCATGCAGGCGAACCTCTTCGTCGGGCGGCTGGCCCAGACCACCCACGCCTACCCCACCTGGGCGGCGGCGATCCAACAGACCGCGCTGCAGTTCTTCGGGCCCGCAGCCGGGCTCGTCGCCCGGCCTGCGCTCCCGTGACGAGCGCCGTCGGTGGGGTGACGCGTCGAGCGATGAGATCGGTCCGATGATGAGCATCAGCCCCGATCCGCGCGCCGGCGACGTGGTCGAGGACTTCGAGTTGTCCGACGACCAGGGGCAACCCTGGCGGCTGAGCGAGCAGCGAGGTCGGCCCCTGCTGCTCATCTTCCACCGCCACCTGTTTTGACTGCCGTGCCAGGAACACGTGCGCACCGTGAGTGCGCACCTCGATCGCCTGCACGGCGCCTCGGTCGCCGTGGTCACCTTCGCTGCGGTCGAGGACCTCGCCGCCTACCGGGCGCACCTCGAGCTCTCCGTCCCGGTCCTGTCCGACCCCACCCGCGAGCTCTACCGGCGCTTCAACCTGGGCCGCGGGTCGCGGCGCGACATCTACGGCGTGGGGACGCTGCGCATGTACGCGCGCCTGATGAGGCGCGGCCGGCGGCTCACCCGGCCGACGCAGGACACCCGCCAGCTCGGCGGGGACTTCGCGCTCGACCGCAACGGGCGGCTCATCGCCGCGTTCCGGCCCAGCGCACCCGACTCGCGACCGAGTCTGACCCAGCTGCTCGATGCGTTCGGCGGTCAGTGAGCGGCGCACCGCTCGGCCGTTCCGAGCGGTGCGGGCTACGCCCGGATCGTTCGGCACCGGCACCCCGCTCGACCCGGGGACGGTCGCGCCCACCGAGGAGATCCGACGGGCCATCGGGGTCGACGGGGTACGTGAGCCGCCGCCACACGCCGGCTCGCCCCTGATCCGGTTCGCAGCCGGCGACAGCCCGCACCGCGACGATCGGTGGGCGGACAACCCGCGACATCCGTCGGGAATTCGGTCGCGGCGGAAGGGGTTGCGAGGGCATTCGATCTTGCACGGACCCCGATCTCCAACGGGAGCCGATCGTCGACGGAAGGAGCGATCATGGCGGGCAACACCGCTGAGCGCCGGGAGGGCATCACCATGTTCTGGCGGCCGGGCTGCGGGTTCTGCGCCGCCCTGCGAGCACGGATGCGGGCCGCCGGGGTGGTCTTCGACGAGGTCAACATCTGGGACGACCCCGAGGCAGCGGCGTTCGTTCGGTCTGCGGCCGCCGGCAACGAGACGGTCCCGACCGTCCGCATCGGCACCGCCACGCTGGTCAACCCCTCGATGCGGGCGGTCATCGAGACGGCGCGAACGCACGCCCCCGCAGCGGTGGCCGATGCGGTCGAACGCCCGTCCCCGCTCGGCGTGCTGCGGGCCATGCTGGGTCGACGCAAGGCGGTCATGCCGTGAGCCGCCGCATCGCGATCCTGATCATCGGCCTGGGCGTGCTCGCCGCCGCGTGCGTGAACGACGACCCCACCTTCACCGCCTCACCGAGCACGACCGCCGCGTCGGGCAGCCCCCGGTCCACCACCACCACCGCACCGCTGCGGTCCTTCGAGGTGGAGCTCATCGAGCCGTCGCCCCGGGAGAACGGCCCGGAGGCGTTGATCCCATCGGAGATCCCCGACATCCCGACCGAGGTCCGCTTCAGCGACCCGGGCTTCGGGCCCACCCAGATCCAGTCCGGTGACCTCAAGCGCGGCGGTCCCGCACCGGACGGCATCCCCTCCATCGACGAGCCCCGGTTCCACCTCATCGAGGATGTCGACTGGCTCACCGACAACGAGCCGGTGTTCGTGTTCGAGCTCGGTGGCGAGGCCCGCGCCTACCCGTTGCAGATCATGATGTACCACGAGATCGTCAACGACACCATCGCCGGTGTGCCCGTGGCCGTCAGCTACTGCCCGCTGTGCAACTCCGCGTTCGCCCACGACCGCCGCCACGAGGGCCGCGTGCTCGAGTTCGGCGTCTCCGGAGCCCTCTATAACAGCTCGCTGGTCATGTTCGACCGCCAGACCTTCTCGCTGTGGTCGCACTTCACCGGTCAGGGCCTCGTCGGCGTGTTCGGCGGAGACCAGCTCACCAGCTACCCCGTCACCCTGGCCTCGTGGGCCGAGTTCCGCGCCGCCCACCCCGACGGCATCGTGCTGTCCCGCGACACCGGGTTCGACAAGGACTACGGCCGCAACCTCTACCCCGGTTACGACGATGTCAACACGCCGCCGTTCTTCTTCGACGAAGGAGCGGTCGACGGCCGCTACGCGGCCAAGACCCGCATCGTCGGCCTGGCGTTGCCGGCCGGCGCGCAAGCCGTCACCAACCAACGCCTCGAGGCGGACCGGGTCGTCCCCCTGGTCGACGGCGAACGACCGCTGGTCGTCTGGTGGCAACCCGGCACGCGCTCCGCGCTCGACGCCTCCACCATCGCCGACGGTCGCGATGTCGGCACCACCGGCGCCTTCGAGGCAACGCTCGACGGCCGGGTGCTGACCTTCCGGGCGGTCGACGGCGGGTTCGAGGACGCCGAGACCGGCAGCCGCTGGAACGTGTTGGGCGACGCCGTCGCCGGGCCCCTCGCCGGCCGCCAGCTGACCCGCATCACCCACGTCGACACGTTCTGGTTCGCCTGGGCCGCGTTCAAGCCCGAGACCGCCGTCACCGGCTGATGCGCGACATCCTGCTGCCGCTCACCGACGCGGCGGTGCTCGCCCAGTTCGTCGTCGTGGC
>JADLEF010000251.1 GCA_020846295.1 Acidimicrobiales bacterium | reverse complement strand
GCGTCGTGAGCTAGCCGGCCACCGTGCCGGGGGCACGCGCGCGCGGCCGCCGGGATTCGGTCTCCACCCGGAGCTGGCCGCAGGCGGCGCTGATGTCGAGCCCACGGCTCCGGCGCACCACCACCTCCACCCCCTGGTGCTTGAGGCGGTCGGCGAACGCGCGGATCCGCGCGGGCGGGGCCGGCGTGAGGCCCGGCGCGCCGCCCGGGTGCAGCGGCAGCAGGTTGACCAGTGCGCCCATCTTCCGCGCCAGGCGGCCCAGGTGATCGGCGTCACGGTCGGTGTCGTTCTGTTCCGCGATCATGACGTACTCGAAGGTGATCCGCTTGGTGAAGGCGCGGGCGGCCTCGAGCACGGCGGCGAGCGGGTACTTCTTTTCGATGGGCATCAAGGGCCGGCGCCGCTCCGGATCGGCGGCGTGCAGGGAGATGGCCAGCCGGAACTGCTCGGGCCGGGCGGCGAGCGCGGCCATCCCCGGTACGATGCCCACCGTGGAGACGGTGATGTGACGGGCGCCGATGCCCAGGCCGTCCGGATGGTTGAGGATGGTGAGCGCCACGTCCACCGCCGGCCAGTTGAGCAGCGGCTCCCCCAGGCCCATGAACACGATGTTGGTGGGTGTCTCGGCCGGGTACCGGAGCGCGACTTCGCGGGCCTGGCCGGCGACCTCGAAGGGGGTCAGGTTGCGGCGGAACCCCATCCGGCCGGTGGCGCAGAAGATGCACCCGAGGGCACACCCGGCCTGCGAGGAGATACAGAGGGTCCGGCGTTCCCCGGTGGGGATCAGCACGGACTCGATCGCCTCCCCGTCGGGGAGGCGCCACAGGAACTTGCGGGTGCCGTCCACCGAGCGCTGCTCCGTGGCGAGCTCGAGGCGGCCCAGCGGCCAGTCGCGGTCGAGGGCCTCCCGGAGGGGGCGGGGGAGGTCGGTGGCCTCCTGCCAGCCGGGAAGGGGCCGCTGCCAGAGGTAGGGCTGCAGCTGGCGGGCCCGGAAGGCGGGCAGGCCCTGCGCCGCGCACCACGCGGCCAGGACCTCGGCGGCGGCGGCGGGCGGGCGATCGAGAATTCCGGCGGGATCGCTGCGTCTCTCGGGCATGGCGGGAAGATAATCGCCGACGGTCGGACGCGGTCACGACGCCACAGGACCGTGGCGGCGATCCGACAGGGTGTGTGGCGTACGTGACCGATTGACCATCGCGACCGACCCTGTCATTTTGGGGCGTCCTTCCTCAGGGGTGGGGCGCGCCACCCCGATCGCACTCGACGACATCTGGCAGTTCCGCCTGGCTGGTACGGCCTCCCTCCCCCCTGGGATCGCCCCCGGCCGGTTCATTCAACCCTGTTGGAGGGTTCATGCAGAAGAAGCTGCTCGCGTTGGCGTGTTCCGCCCTGCTGGTCGCGGCCTGTTCGGACGGTCCGACGGGCACCACGCAGGAACCGCTGCTCAACGTGTACCGCACGCCGGGCGCCCAGCTGGTCCCGGGCCGGTACATCGTGCTGTTCAAGCAGGGCAAGTTCGCGGATGTGGGGGCGGAGGCGCGCCGGATCGTGTCCGGCGAAAGCGGGCGGATGCTCTTCGTGTATGACAAGGCGGCCCACGGCTTCGCGGCCGACCTGTCGGACGCGGCGATCGAGCGGCTGCGGCGGAACCCGAACGTCGCGCTGATCGAGCAGGACGGCATCGTCACCCTCGATGCCACCCAGGCGCCGACCCCGTCGTGGGGCCTGGACCGCATCGACCAGGCGAACCTGCCGCTCAACAACAGCTACACCTACCCGAACACCGGCGCCGGCACGCACTTCTACGGCATCGACACCGGCATTCTCGGTGGCATCAACGGCACTGGCACCACGCCGCACGTGGACATCGCCGGGCGCCTGAGCACCGGCTTCGACGCGATCACCGTCGGCGGCACCGCCAATGACTGCAACGGGCACGGCACCCACACCGCGACCACCGCGGCGGGCACCACCTACGGCGTCGCCAAGACGGCCACCGTGCACCCGGTCCGGGTGCTCAACTGCAGCGGCTCGGGCACCTTCGCCCAGGTCGTGGCGGGCATCAACTGGGTCACCGGCGACCACCAGGCCCACCCCGGCCAGAACTCGGTGGCCAACATGAGCCTCGGCGGCGGCGCGGATCCGGCCACCGACGCGGCCGTGAACGCCTCGATCGCGGCGGGCGTGGTGTACTCCCTGTCGGCCGGCAACAGCTTCGGCGCCGACGCCTGCACCCAGTCCCCGGCGCGCGTCACCGCGGGCCTGACCGTGATGGCGTTCGACATCACCGACCGGCTGGCCAACTTCTCCAACATCGGCACCTGCACCGACCTGGGCGCGCCGGGCGTCAACATCACCGCCGGCTGGATCGGCAGCCCGACCGCGACCAGCACCATCAGCGGCACCTCGATGTCGGCCCCGCACGTGGCCGGCGCCGCGCTGCTCTACCGGGCCGCCAACCCGGGCTCCACGGTGGCGCAGGTCAACGCCGCGATCATCAACAACGCCACCAACGGCATCATCGGCGGCGTCGGCGGCGGCGCGTTCCCGGCCAACTCGCCGAACAAGAACCTGAACATCCAGTTCATCGGTGGCGGCGGGCCGGTCAACCAGCCCCCGGTCGCCAGCTTCACCTGGTCGTGCACCGGCCTGTCGTGCACCTTCAACGGCG
>JADLEF010000250.1 GCA_020846295.1 Acidimicrobiales bacterium | reverse complement strand
CGAGTCACCAACCACGGCTACACCAACGGCACCGCCAACCCCCTCCAATCCGTCCTCCAAGCCGGCACCGCCGTCCTCGTCGACCGCAACGGCGTCCCCCGCGCCCGCTGCGCCTGCGGCAACCCCCACCTCCCCCCCCAACCCACCACCAACACCACCTACACCGGCACCCCCTGGAACAACATCAGCGCTGAAGCGCTGGTTCGGGTCACGCCGAACGACCAGCCGGTGGAGCGCTTCGTGCTGCACGACGCCGCCACCGGCAAGCTCTTCATCCGACCGGTGGGCACCGACGGCGACGCGGACGAACTGCTGGGCGGCGCGGCGGCGAAGACGACCACGACCACCGGCACCACGGTCGCCGGGTCCGGTTCGACCTCCAGCACCGGCACCACCGGGCAGGGGGCGGAGGGTCTCGGCTCGACCTCGTCGACCGACGGGGTCACCGACACCACCGGGGGCACGGTGCCGGACACCGGACCCACCGTCACCCGAACGAGCCCGACCGTCACGGCCATCGAGCCCACCGTCACCGTCACCGTCACCGAGCCCACCGTCACCGTCACCCAGCCCCCACCGAAGATCGCCGTGCCCGACGTCCTGGGCCGGCCCGGCACCGAGGCGCAGGCCACCGTCGAGAAGGCGGGGTTGCGGGCCGTCGTGGTCACCACCGAGACCGCTCGGGCCCAGCCCGGCACCGTGATCGCGCAGGACCCGGCCGGCGGCACCCAGGTGGACAAGGGCGCGACGGTCACCATCACGGTGGCCAAGGCGCCGCCTCCACCGGCCAAGGTGACGGTGCCCACCCTCGCCGGTCAGACCAGCGCCGATGCGCTGGCCGCACTGAAGAGGGTCGGCCTCAACGGCAGCGTGCAGTTCGTGCCCGTGGCGGGCGCGCCCGGCGACCGGGTCGTGCGCAGCGAGCCCGCCGCCGGAGTCGTGGTGGACCAGGGCAGCACCGTGGTGCTCACCGTCTCCCAGGCGCTGACCAACGGACCGGCGCGCTGAGCGCACGGCCCGGTCAGCGGTCACAGAGCCACTCAGGGTGAGTGGCCGCTGCCAACGGCGCCCGATGTGTGCGGAAACCTGCGCTCGCGCCGGTAGCCCGACCTTGGGGCAACCCGCTGACCAGGGCGTTCGCCAAACCTCTACTCGGCCGACTGACGGTTTCCGCACACAAGGCTCGCCGGATCCGCACACAAGTCCGACCGGCCCGGACCCGACCGGCGAGTAACCTGCCACGTTCGGTATGGAACGCTTCGGCCTCGTCGGCCTCCCCAACGCGGGCAAGAGCTCGCTGTACAACGCCCTGACCGGAGGCGGCGCGCTCGCCGCGCCCTACGCCTTCGCCACCAAGGACCCGAACGTCGGGGTGGCCAAGGTGCCCGACGAGCGGCTCGACCGCCTCGCCGAGCTGTCCAAGAGCAAGAACGTCGTCCACGCAACGGTGCAGGTCGTCGACATCGGCGGCCTCGTCGAAGGTGCGTCGAAGGGCGAGGGGCTGGGCAACAAGTTCCTGGCCAACATCCGCGAGGTCGACGCCATCGTGTTCGTGCTGCGGGCCTTCCGCGACGACGACGTGCCGGGCGACGAGGACCCGCTGGAACACCTCCGCGTCGTCGAGCTCGAGCTGGCCCTGGCCGACCTCGAGACCGTCGAGAAGCGGCTCAACCAGGCGACCCGCCAGGCCAAGATGGACAAGTCGCTCGGGCCGGAGCTGGAGGCGCTCAACGCCGCCAACGACGCGCTGTCAGCCGGCACCCCGCTGTACCGGGCAGGTCTCAAGGCCGAGTGGCGGGAGCTGCTCGCCCCCCACTTCCTGCTCACCAACCGGCCGGTGCTGGCCGTGGTCAACGTCGGCGAGGACGACCTCGACCGCATCGCCGAGGTCGAGGATCGGGTGCGCGCCGAGTTCGGCTCCGCCGGCGACAACGTCGAGGTCATCGGCATGTGCGTGCAGCTCGAGGCCGAGGCGGCCACCATCACCGATCCCGCCGAGCGGGCCGAGATGCTCGAAGGGTTCGGGCTCGGCGAGGGCGCCCTGTTCCGCATGGTGCGCTCGGCGTACCACCTGCTCGGCCTGCGCACCTTCCTCACCACCGGCGAGAAGGAGAGCCGGGCGTGGACGTTCCGGCTCGGCTCCAAGGCGCCGGAGTGCGCCGGGCGGATCCACACCGACATCCAGCGCGGCTTCATCCGCGCCGAGGTCATCCAGTGGGACGAGCTGCTCAAACTCGGCAGCTGGCAGAAGGCCAAAGAGGTCGGCAAGCTGCGCATCGAGGGCAAGGACTACGTCTTCCAGGACGGCGACGTCACCGAGTTCCGCTTCAACGTGTAGCCCGTTGGGCCGGCCGCTCAGCGAGCGGCGGCCGCAGGCCGGTCACCAGGCGCCGTCGGCGCGCAGCTGCTCCAGCTCGTCCCAGGTGAAGCCGGCCTCGAGCAGGACCTCCTCGGTGTGCTGGCCCAACTCGGGCGCGACCACGCCCGGCACCGTCGGCGTCTCGCTCAGCCGGATCGGGCTGCCGACGACCAGCGTGCGGCCCCGTTCGGGATGGTCGACCTCGACGAGGTACCCGTTTTCCAGCACCCCGGGATCGGCGGCCACCGCGGCGTAGTCCCGCACCGGCGCGAAGCGCTGCCCCGCGGCCGCCAGTCGCTCGCACCACTCGTCGGTGGTGCGGGTGGGGAAGACCTCGTCGACCAGCCGGCACAACCAGGCCAGGTCCTCCGGGGCGAGCAGCACCGCGTCGAAGCGCGGATCGTCGACCAGGTCCGGCCGGTCGATGGCGCGGGCGAACGCCGGCCACAGGTGCCTCGGCACGCCGACCAGCTGGATCCAGCCGTCGCTGGTGGGCACGGTGCGCAGCAGACCTTTGATGAGCGGGTGGCCGCGGTTGGCCCGACCGGGGATCTCGCCGTGCAGCAGGTAGTGGGTCAACTCCGAGCACTGGGCCCAGATCTGGCCACCGAGCAGCGACACGTCCACCCGCTGGCCCCGCCCCGACACCCGTTCGCGGTGCAGCAGCGCAGCGAGGATGCCGCTGACCATGTTCTGGCTGCCGATGTGGTCGGCGATGACCACCCCGACCGCCGTCGGCGGCTCACCGTCGCAGCCGGTGGTGGACATGAGCCCGCCGGCGGCCTGGCCCAACGTGTCGGCCCCCTCCCGGTGGGCGTCCGGACCGAGGGAACCGAAGGTCGACCCACCGGCGTACACCAGCCGCGGGTTGACCTCGGCGAGCGTCTCGTAGGACAGCCCCCACGCTTCCATCGTGCCCGGCACGAAGTTGTGCAGCAGCACGTCGGCCCGCTCGACGAGGCGCAGCAGCGCCCGCTTGCCGCCCGGCGTGCGAAGGTCCAGCACCACGGAACGCTTGCCCCGGTTGCAGCCCTCGTAGAACCCGCTCGCCGGCTGGGAGGGATCGGTGCGCAGGTACCGGCCGAAGTCGCCGACGCCGGGCAACTCGATCTTGGTGACCGATGCCCCGAGGTCGTGCAACATGGCCGCCGCCTGCGGTCCCTGCACCAGGATGGCCAGGTCCAACACGGTGATGCCGTCGAGCGCGCCCATGGGCCTCCGTTCGTCGTTGCGGGCCCGGCGGGCCGTCGAAGGCGCAAGCATCGCGCGCCCGACGCGAGCCGCGCCCTAACCTCGCGACGACGATGCCGCACGAACGCACGACCCCTCCCACCCCGCCGACCGCCGAGGAGCCGTCGGCGGGATGACGCGCCAGCTGCGGCGGGCGGTGCAGCTCCTGCTTCTCGCACTGGTCGTCCACCTCTTCGTCATCCCCCAGATCGGCGGCGCCCGGCGGGCGCTGTCGCTGGTGCAGTCGCTCAACCCGATCCTCCTGCTGCTGGCGCTGGCCCTCGAAGGGGCGGCGCTGCTCGCCTACGGCCGGCTGATGCAGGTCCTGCTGCCGCCCACCCACCGCCCCGGGCTCGGCGTGTGCACCGCGGTCGTCGTGGCGTCGGCGGGCGTCAACCACGTGCTGCCGGGCGGCGCGGCCACCACCGCGGCGGTCAACGCCCGCCTGCTCGACCGTGTCGGGGTCCCGGGGCCAGACATCGCCTTCGTGCTGGCCACCCAGGGGCTCGGCTCAGCCGTCGTGCTCAACGCGATCCTGTGGTTGTCGCTGGTGGTGTCCATCCCCACCAGAGGGTTCGACCCGCTCTACGGCACCGCCGCCGCGGTCGGGGCGGTGCTGCTCGTCCTCGTGGCGCTGCTGGTGGTGGGGCTGCTGCACGGCACCCACATCCTCGAGGCCATCGTCGAACGGATCTTCACCTGGATCCCCCGCGCCGACCCCCGGCGCACCGTCGCCGCCCTGCACCACTTCGCCGACCAGCTCGGCGTGCTGGCCACCGACCGTTCCCGGCTACGGCAGGCCGTGTTGTGGGCCTCGGCCAACTGGCTGCTCGATGCCACCGTGCTGTGGGTCGTGCTCACCGCGTTCGGCGACCGGCCGAGCCTGGACGGGCTGATGGTGGCCTACGGGCTGGCGAACGTGATGGCGGTGCTGCCGTTCACGCCGGGCGGGCTCGGCATCGTGGAGGCGGTGCTCATCCCCACCCTCGTCGGTTTCGGCACCCCGGCCGCGGTCGCCGCGGTGGGGGTGATCGGCTACCGGCTGATCAATTTCTGGCTGCCCATACCGATCGGTGCGCTCTGCTACGTGTGGGTGCAACGGCGGGCCCGCCTCGACGGCACCTTCGCCGCCTGGCGGCGCGACCTCAACGCGCTCGCCGGCGAGAAGGAGCGCACCGAGGGCGCCACCCCGACCCGCTCCCACCCCGGGTGACCCGGCGTCTCACCGGGCGAGGCAGGCCGTCACCGCGGCCAGCACCGCTTCGTGCACCGTGGCCACGTCAGGTCCGGGCGCGGGTGCATCCCCGGAACCGATGACGACCACGCCGTGCATCCGGTCGGCGGCGACGAGGTAGCGGCGGCGCGCAGCGTCCAGCAGCGCTGCGGAGCGCTCGTACACGTCGGGCGCCTCGGAGCGGGCGCCGTCGAACGAGCGCTGCTGGGACAGACCGGGCGGCACGTCGAGCACGACGGTGAGGGCGGGCACCGGAAGGCCCAACCGGCCGTGCTCGAGCTCGATGATCCACTCGAACAGCGCATCGGCCCGCTCGGCCGGTGCCCGGGAGGACTGGCACACCGCGTTGGACAGCGTGTAGCGGTTGAGCAGCACCACGTCGTGGCCCTCGTCGAGGTGCTCGAACGCGTCCCAACGGTCCAGGGCGTACCACAACGACATCGACTGCGGGTCGAGCGTGGCGGCCGACGTGGGCCCGTGGCCGTCCAGCAGGGCGCGGATCCGACGCCCGAAGAACGACTCGTAGCGGGGGAAGGACAGCGTGGCGATGCGCAGGCCCCGGCCGCTCAGCGCGTCGGCCAGCAGCTGTGTCTGGGTGGTCTTGCCGGCCCGGTCGATGCCCTCGATGGCGATCAGCTGCACCCCGGCGAGGCTAACGGGCGGCCGAGGAGGCGCCGGTGATAGGGCCCGCTCGCCTCGGGGCGCGGGTGCACGGCACGGATCGCCGTCGCGAGGGTGGTGGCCCGTGGGGTGGCCACAGGCCGGCCCGGCGGGCTCGTCGCGGCGGCCGGGCACGGCGGTGGACGGCAACGCTGGGCGCCCCGGTCGGGTGGTGGGTCGTCCGCGCCAGCGCATCACCGGCCAGGACCGTTCCACCGGACGGTTGATGTGGCGCGCTTGCGTCGATGCCGTTTCGCGACCGCTACGGTCTTGCGCCATGCAACTGAGTGGCGAGTACGAACCATCCCCGACCGGCTGGGTGCGCGAGCAGGTCGAGCTCTACGAACGGACCGGCGGCCGAGAGGGCGCCACCCTGCGCGACACCGGCCTGCCGATCATCATCGTGCACACCCGGGGCCGCAGCAGCGGCAAGGTGCGCAAGATCCCGCTCATGAAGGTCGAGCACAACGGCGAGTACGCGCTGGTCGGATCCATGGGTGGCGCACCGAAGAACCCGGTGTGGGTGTACAACCTCGAGGCCGACCCCGACGCGGTGCTGATCCAGGACGGTCCCGAGCCGTTCCAGGTGAGCGTCCGCAAGATCGACGGCGAGGAGCGGGCTCAGTGGTGGGAACGCGCCGTGGCCGCCTTCCCGCCCTACGCCGAGTACCAGGAGCGCACCAGCCGGGTCATCCCCGTCTACATCGCCAGCTCCCGCTGAGCCGGCGGCCGCCCGCCCCGGTTCAGATCCCGGGGCGGGCGTCGACCTGTTGGGCGTGCACCGACACGATCACGACACGGACACCGACACGATCACGACACCGACACGGCGGACGTGCTGCTCGCTCAGCCGCAGACCAGGCTGTAGATGTCACGGCCTCCGGCGGGCAGTGGGTGAGTGATCCAGGTGTGCCCGCCGTCGGTGGTGGCCCGTGGGGTGGCCACAGGCCGGCCCGGCGGGCTCGTCGCGGCGGCCGGGCACGGCGGTGGACGGCAACGCTGGGCGCCCCGGTCGGGT
>JADLEF010000249.1 GCA_020846295.1 Acidimicrobiales bacterium | reverse complement strand
CGGCACCCCCGCCCGGCGGCAGGCGGCCAGGAAGAACCGATCCACCACCGGCACCCGCACCGTCGCCGTCGGCGGCGCGGACCGATCCACACCCGGCCCCCGGCGCCGGGCCCAGGGCAGGCGCACCGGCAGCGGCGCCACCACCGGCACCTGCGCCACCCGACCCACCAACCGGCCGGCGGCGGGCACCCCGAAACCGGCGGCGCGCACCCGCGCCACCTCCCGAGGTCCGAGCGCAGTGCACAGGACCGAGCCGAAACGGCGGCGCAGCGCGTTGAGCCGGTCATCGGAGAACGCACCCACGCAGCAGCGCTCGAACAACTCCCATCGCTCGATGGCGTCGCCGAGCGGTGCCACCGTCGCCGGTTCCTTGGCGTCGATGTTCAGCCTGCCCGCCGGAAAGGCGTGCACCAGGTCCTCCAGCATCGGGATGCGCTCCTCGCTGAGCGACCCGTCCGGGTGGCGCAACCGCATGCGGCTCAGCGCGGCGGCCGTGTGCTCGGCCACCGCACCCCGGCCCTCGCTGACCCGCTCCAACCGGCTGTCGTGCAACGCCACCAGCACGCCGTCGGCGCTGAGGCGGACGTCGGTCTCGAGGTAGGTGAAGCCCTGCGCCACCGCATCGGCGAACGACGCCATCGAGTTCTCCGGATGGCGCTCATTGCCCCCGCGATGGGCGTAGACAACCGGGCCGTCGTGATCGAGGAACCCCACCACGCGACTCGCCGCGCTCAGATCAACCGCGAATCGTGGCCCTGCCAGTAGCGGTCCCGCAGCAGCCGCTTGTACAGCTTGCCCGTCGGGTGGCGCGGCAGCTCCTGCTCGAAATCAACGCTGCGAGGACACTTCACGTCCGCCAGTTGTGAACGGCAGAACGCGATCAGCTCACGCTCCAGCTCCGGGCCGGCCTCGCTCCAGTCGACAGGCTGCACCACTGCTTTGACCTCTTCACCGAAGTCGGGGTTCGGCACGCCGATGACCGCCACGTCGAACACCTTCGGGTGCATCGTGAGCACGTTCTCCGCTTCCTGCGGATAGACGTTCACGCCACCGGTGATGATCATGTAGGCCTTGCGATCGGTCAGGTACAGAAAGCCGTCGGCGTCGAGGCGACCCACATCGCCGAGGGTGGACCAGCCCTTCGGATGGCGCGACTCGCGCGTCTTGTCCGGGTCGTTGTGGTACTCGAACGACGCGCCGCCCTCGAAGTAGATCGTGCCCTCCTCGCCCTGGGCAACGTCCTCGCCGTCCTCACCGACGATGTGGACCGCGCAGCCCAGCGGCTGGCCGACCGTGCCGGGATGGGCGAGCCACTGCTCCGAGTTGCAGTACACGAACCCGTTGCCCTCGGTGCCGGCGTAGTACTCGTGCAGCACCGGTCCCCACCACTCGATCATCCTGCGCTTCACGTCGATCGGGCAGGGTGCCGCGGCGTGCACCGCCGCCTTCAGGCTCGAGACGTCGTAGCGGGCCCGGACCGACGGATCGAGCTTCAGCATGCGCACGAACATCGTCGGCACCCACTGCGATGCCGTCACCCGATGCCGGTCGATGAGGGCGAGCGCAGCTTCGGCATCGAAGTGCTCCATCACCACCACCGTCCCGCCCAGGCGGTGCACCCCCATGGAGAAGCGCAGCGGCGCGGCGTGGTAGAGCGGCGCAGGGGACAGGTACACGGCGTCCTGGTCCATGCCGAACAGCAGGGCGAGCACGCCGATGAGCGACGGCGGCGTACCGAGCGGCTCGCCGGTGCGCGGCGTCTGCACCCCTTTGGGTCGGCCGGTGGTGCCGGAGGAGTAGAGCATGTCCGCGCCCTCCACCCGGTCCGGCAACGGGTCGGCCGGTTGGGCGGCGACCGCGTCCTCGTAGGCGTCGTAGCCATCGACGGTGCCGTCGAGCATCAGCCGCACCGGCATCGACGCCACCTGCTCGGCCAGCTCCGCCGCCTGCTCCGCCTTGTAGCGCGAGGTGATGAACGCCTTCGCCTCGCAGTCGGCGAGGATGTAGGCCATCTCCGCCGTGGTCAGCCGCGAGCTGAGCGCGGTGTACACCAGCCCGGCGTAGTGCGCCCCCCACGCGATCTCCAGGTAGCGGGGATGGTTCTCCAGGCAGAAGGCCACGTGATCGCCCGGCCGCAGCCCGGCGGCGTGGAACAGTCGGGCAAGCCGGTTGGCCGCGTCGTCGAGCTCCCGGTAGGTGGTCACCGCCCCGCTCGAGGCCATGATCACCGCTGGGTGGTCGGGTCGGGTGGTCGCGTGCGCTCCGGGGTACACCCGACGAACGTACCGCCACCACCTCCGGCACGCCTAACCTCAGGCGATGACCCCGACCGAGCGCTTCGTCCAACTCGTCGCCGGTCCAGAGGCGGACCTCCGGCTCGACGAGGCGGCGCTCCTGATCGCCGCGCACGCCCACCCCGATGTGGACGTCGCCGCCAGCCTCGCTGCGCTCGACGAGCTCGCCGTCGGGCTGCCGGCCGGCGATCTCGACGCCCTCCGCCACCGGCTCTTCGACGAAGCCGGCTTCGAGGGCAACCAGGGCGACTACTACGACCCGGAGAACTCCTACCTCGACACGGTCCTCGCCCGCCGCACCGGGATCCCGATCACGCTGAGCATCGTGACCCTCGAGGTCGCCCGGCGCAGCGGCACCGAGCTCGTCGGGATCGGCATGCCCGGCCACTTCCTCGTCGGCACCACCGGGCAGCCGGCCCGCTACCTCGACCCGTTCAACGGTGGGTGCGAGCTCGACGCCGCCGGCTGTGCCGCCCGCTTCGCCGCCATCAGCGGCGGGCAACGCCTCGATCCCGCCGCCCTGCGTCCCGTCGGCAGCCGCTCCATCCTGGCCCGCATGCTGGCCAACCTCACCGGCATCGCCCGTCGCCGCCACGACGTGGTGCTGCTGCAGTGGGTGCTCGAGCTGCGCGCCGCCGTGCCGGACCAGTCCCTCGCCGAGCGGCGGGACCTCGCCGCCGGCCTCGCCGGCGCCGGGCGCTTCGACGAGGCGGCGGACCTGCTCGAACGCCTCGCCGTCGACCTGCCCTCGGCGGCCGCCGAGGAGGCCCGCCGCGCCGCGATGAACCTGCGGGCCCGGCTGAACTGACGGGCTCGTCAGCTTCCGGTCCCCGCCGGTAAGCTCATCGCTCCTTACGATGTCAGCGTCGCCGCCGGATGACGCCGCGACTCACTGGGGGAGTGCATGACCGTCACCGACGCCACCACCGACGAGCAGCGCGTCAACGCGCTGGTGGACACCCTGCTGTCCGAGCTCGACCCCAAGGCGGTGCCCGCCCAGGAGTTCCTGGGCCGCCAGTTCGACCTCGGCCTGGCGTGGGTGCACCACCCGGAGGGCCTCGGCGGGCTCGGCCTGTCGCCCAAGCTGCAGCGCATCGTCAACGAGCGCGTGTTCGCCGCCGGCGCGGTCAACCCGATGATGGTGAACCCGATGGGCTACGGGATGGGAGCGCCCACCATCGCCACCCATGGCAGCGACGAGCAGAAGCGGCGCTACCTGCGGCCCATCTTCACCTGCGAAGAGCTGTGGTGCCAGATGTTCTCCGAGCCGGGCGCCGGTTCGGACGTCGCCGGCCTCGGCACCCGAGCGGTGCGCGACGGCGACGAGTGGGTCATCAACGGGCAGAAGGTGTGGACCAGCCTCGCCCACCTCGCCCGCTGGGGGATGCTGCTCGCCCGCACCGACCCCGAGCAGCCCAAGCACAAGGGCCTGAGCTACTTCGTGGTGGACATGCACCAGCCGGGCGTCGAGGTGCGACCGCTGCGCCAGGTGACGGGCGAGGCCGAGTTCAACGAGGTGTACTTCACCGACGCCCGGGTGCCGGACCACGAGCGCATGGGCGAGGTCGGCGACGGCTGGCGGGTGGCGATCACCACGCTGATGAACGAGCGGGTGTCCATCGGCGGTTCCATCGCGCCGCGGGGCTCCGGGCTCATCGGCCAGGCGGTCGAGCTGTTCCGCAGTCGCGGCATCACCGATCCGGCGGTGCGCGACGAACTGATGCGCTTCTGGATCCGCGCCGAGATCCTCCGGCTCACCAACATCCGCGCCTCCGCCAACCGCAAGGCGTCCAACCCCGGTCCCGAGGGCTCGATCGCCAAACTCGCGATGGCGGAGCTCAACAAGGAGCTGACCGAGTTCGTGGTGGGGTTGCTCGGGCCCGAGGGCATGCTCCTGGGCGACCGCTACGACCTTCGCCGCGCCGACCATACCAAGGGGTACGCGAGCTTCCAGAAGCAGTTCCTGCGGGCTCGCGCGAACTCCATCGAAGGCGGGACCTCGGAGGTCATGCGCAACATCCTCGGCGAGCGCACCCTCGGCCTGCCCGGCGACGTACGGGTTGACAAGGACCTGCCCTGGAGCAGGATCCCGAAGAACTGATCGCACCGTACCGATCGGTGTGCGCGGGATGGACCGCGGGGGAGCTCACGCCCCGACGTGCAAGCGCCAGGTGATCGTCCGGTTGCCCTGCACGACGGCGCGCAGCACGTGATCGCCGGCGGGCAGGGGGTCGAGCAGCAGCTTGTACCCGCAGTAGGCCGCGCTCACGTGGTCCGGGTGGCCGAGCGCCGCCGCGTCCGATGCCAGCGGGCTGCCCTCCACGACGGCGAGGGGGAACACCGCGCTGACGACGGCGCGCACGTCTCGCTGGGGCGCGCCGTCCAGGCTCACCTCGCGCGGCGGCGGCTGCAGGCCCTGCTCGAGCACGTCGGCGCAGATCGCCGGCAGGTGCTCGGGGGCGAACGCCACCCGGGTGCCGTCGGCGAGGTCGTACCCGCCGTCGAGCCCGTTGGCGTCCTCGGTGGCGATCAGGCCGCCCAGGTCGGCCAGCACCCGCGACCCGGCGCCGACCACGCAATCCGTGCTCGCCACGGTGGGCTCCTCGCTCGGCCGCCCGACCGCCGAGGGCAGCAGGAACACCGCCGCATCCGGCTGCTCGCCGTCACAGGTGGCGGGGGAGAGCCCGGCGGCCACCGACTCGGGTCGGTCGGCGGTGGATGCCCAGCGCCGCGCCTGCCCGATGGCCAACGCCTCGAACGCCGCGTCCTGGCGGTAGCGAGCCACGGCCGTGGCGCCCGGGCCGCTGCGGCGTTGCGCCGGGGCGGCGGGCACCTCGACGGCTGAGCCTGCCCCAGCCGTGGCCCCGGCCGCCGATCGGGCCGCTCCGGCCCGCCCCTCTTGCGGGGAGCGGGCTACGGCGAGCGCCGCCACCAGGCCGATGGACCCGATGGCCAGAGCCACCAGAGCAAGGCCGACACCGCGGGAGCGGCGGTCGGGGCTGGGCATGGGGGACCCTCCTCGATGGTGCGTCCGGCGATCGGTCACACCCGGAGACTAACGACCATCAGCGCTTACCCCACCACGTTCCGTGCCAGCGTTGCGACATCGTCACGAACGCCGGTCGGGAACGACTGCCGGGACCGCCCCGTCGAGGACGGCGGTCCCGCCCCGCCGCCGGACCGATGGCGGTCAGCTGTTGTACAGCGACTGGTCGCAGGTCTCGCGGGTGGTGGCGTCCAGCCGGGCGGCGGACTCCTTGGCCGAGTCCGAGTACGTCTGGGCCTGGCCGATCACCGCGATCAGCCCGTCCATCGTCTGCGACGCGGTGACGGCGCCGTAGAAGGTCAGCGTGGCGTCGCGCACCGCGACGGCGTCGGTGGCGAGCTCGCCGGGCAACACCACCGCCATGCGGTCGTAGCCCGCCTGGGCCTGATCGATCAGCGGCTTGGCCTGGGCCAGCGCCGCCAGCAGCGCCGCGTCGGCCTCGGTGCTGGCGTCGGCCGCCAGCGCGGGGCCGAGCAGGTCGCCGATCTTGGCGTCGGCCTCGACGATCTGCTGCGTGCCGGCGCAGATCTCCGCCACCGCGGCGGCCGGGATGTCGGGCACCACGAAGGTGGCGGGCGGTGCGGTCACCGTGGCCGTGCTGACCTCCGCGGGGCCGACACCGCTGAGCGACGTCTGGGTGGGGTCGGCGACGGTGTCGCGCGAGCCGAGCGGGGGCCCCGCGGTCGTCGCCGCGTTGTCGCCGGGCGTGGTGGCCCCCTCCGCGGGAGGCTTGGGGTCCGCCGTCGCGTCGGCGGAGCCGCTGCACGCCACCAGACCGAGCCCCGCCAACGCCAACACGGCCCCCAACGCCAACCGCGCCGCGGTCGGGCGGCGCTCCGGGCGCGCCGTGCCGGTCAGCGGCGGGTGGGGGTGACGGTGGGCAGCTCTCGCAACCATGGGGCCTCGTTCAACGTCAGGACGGAGCGCTCACCCGAGCTCGCCGCCACGATCCGGTTCACACTGGTGTACTTCGGCTCGTACACCATGGGCTTTTCGACGCCGAGGACGTGGGTGACGTAGGCGTTGATCACACCACCGTGGCACACCACGGCGACGTTGTGGCCGCGATGGCGACCCACGATCTCCTCCATGGACGCGACAACCTCGTCCCGCCAGCGCTTGCGTTCGTCGCTGATCGTATCGGCGATCAGGGCTTTCCAACGCTCCGCGTCCTTATCATCACGCGCGGCGCGAAGATCTTCGATCGGGATGTAGACGGAGTCATGCCGGTCGTACTCGGCCACCCCGTCGACGACGACCGGTTCGAGGCCCGACACCTCGGCCAACGACTGCGCCGTCTGCCGGGCGCGCTGCAACGGCGACACGTAGAGGGCGTGCAAGCGCTCGGGGGCCAACCAGGCGGCCATGCGCCGCGCCTGGGCCGAGCCGAGCTCGGCCAGCGGGGGATCGGCCGCGCCGCCGTCCTCCCGCTCGACGCGGACGGGCAACGCATGACGGATGAGGAGCAGCTCCACGGCCGGGCAGGTTAGCGACCGGGCACGGACCGCTCGGGACCGCAGGGGCGATCCCCGGAGCCACCCGATGACGCCGGTAGCGTACGCACAGTGGATACGACGTCACGCCGCACCAAGATCATCGCCACCCTGGGGCCCGCCTCCTCCGACGAGCACATGCTCCGATCGATGATCGCCGCCGGCATGGACTGCGTGCGGATCAACATGTCCCACGGCAAGGTCGAGGACGGCATCGCCCTCTACCACCGCGTGCGCGCCCTCGGCGCCGAGGCGGGCCGGCCCGTGGGCACCCTGGTCGACCTGCCCGGGCCCAAGGTGCGGGCCGGCTCGTTCGGCTCGGAGAGCGTCATCCTCGAGGAGGGCCGGGCGGTCCGCCTCACGCCGGGCAACACCGGCTCCACCGCCGAGGTGATCGAGGTCAACTACGACGACCTGCTGCGCGACATCGAACCGGGCGACACGCTCAGCTTCGGCGACGGCGCCATCGACTGCCGCATCACCGGCGTCGACGGCGACAGCCTGGTGGCCGAGGTGACCCACGGTGGCCGCCTCTCCGGCCGGCCCGGCGTGCACATCCCGTCGGACCGCCTGCGCATCTCCACCCCCACCCGGGAGGACCTGCGCATCCTCGACGCCTTCGTCGAGGTCGGCGTGGACATGGTGGCGGTCAGCTTCGTGCGCTCCGCCCACGACGTGCGCCGCGTCGGGACCGAACCGCACCCGCGGGGGCCGCTGGTGGTGGCGAAGATCGAGACCCGGGCCGCGGTCGAGAACCTGGAGGGCATCATCGACGCCGCCGGTGCGGTGATGATCGCGCGAGGCGACCTCGGCAACGAGTGCTCCATCGAGGAGCTCCCGCACCTGCAGAAGCACATCATCCGCATGTGCATCGCCCACGGGCGACCCGCCATCACCGCCACCCAGATGCTCGAGTCGATGGTGTACGCCGCCACCCCGACCCGGGCCGAGGCCTCCGACGTCGCCAACGCCGTGTTCGACGGTTCGTCCGCCGTCATGCTCTCCGGCGAGACCGCCATCGGCCACGACCCCGCCAACGTGGTCCGCACCATGGCGCGGCTGGCGGCTCGCGCCGACGCCAACTTCGACTACAGCGCCTGGAGCCGTCAGCTGGTCGAGATGCACATGCACGAGCCCAGCGCACTCGACCGCCAGGTCACCGACGCGCTCACCATGGCCGCCGGCCGGGTCGCCCGCGACCTCGGCTGCGCCGCCATCCTGTGCATCACCCGCTCCGGGTTCACCGTGCGGGCCATGGCCCGGTTCCGGCCCGACGCCAAGATCCTCGGCTTCAGCCCCGACGAGCGCACCATCAACCAGCTCACCCTGTCCTGGGGGGCGATCCCGCTGCCGCTCACCCAGTTCGCCTCCAACGACGAGATGGTGACCGAGGCGGTGGCGGTGGCCAAGGCCCAGGGCCACGTCCGCTCGGGCGACATCGTCGCCGTGCTGGCCGGCACCGACGCCCGCTCCCGGGCCACCGACGTGCTGCGCGTCGTCAACGTCGCCTGAGGCGCCGATGGCGGGCACCCGACGGACCGCAGGGCGCAGCCGGCGCGCCACCGACGACGCACCGACGGTGACGCGCGGCGCCGAGCGCGTCGCCTTCGTGCTCTCCGGCGGCGGCAACCTCGGTGCGCTCCAGGTGGGGATGCTCCGGGCGCTGGTGGAACGCCGGATCCGGCCATCGCTCGTCCTCGGGTGCTCCGCCGGCGCGATCAACGGAGCCGGGTTCGCCTCCAACCCGAGCCGCGCCGGCGTGCGCCGCCTCGAGGAGCTGTGGGCCAAGGTCACCGAGTTCGAGGTCATGCCGTCCACCTGGGTGCCGTCGACGGTGCAGCTGGCCCGACGGGGGGCCTCCATCCACCCCAACGACGGGCTGCGCCGCCTGATCGAGTTCGGTCTCGACGTCGCCACCTTCGACGAGTTGCCGCTGCAGTTCGAATGCGTGGCGACCGACGTGGACAGCGCCGAGGAGGTGTGGTTCGACCAGGGCCCGCTGGCCGATGCCATCCTCGCCTCCGCGGCGCTGCCCACTGTGTTCCCGCCGGTGGAGCGCGGCGGGCGCCGCTACCTCGACGGCGGCATCGTCAACGACATCCCGGTCAACCGGGCGGTGGAGCTCGGAGCGACGCGCATCTACGTGCTGCACGTCGGGCTGCGCGGCACGGGCCTGCCCGAGCCGCGGCGACCCCTCGACGTCGCGGTGTGGACCTACTGGCTCGCCCGACGGGCGCGCTACCAGCGGGACCGGGCGGCGGTCCCGCCCGGGGTGGAGCTCATCGAGCTCGCCCCGCCGGAACGGCCGACCCTCCGCTTCGACGACTTCGCCCGCTCCGAGGAGCTGGTGCGACAGGGGTACCTGGCCGCCGTCGCCGTCCTCGACGGGGCCGCCGACGGGCAGAGCGGCCCGACGGCGGGCAGCGCGTAGGCTCGCCCGATGGCCGACGCCCCCATGCACCTCACGTCCGGACCGCCGGAGACCGTGCTCCCCGCATTCGACGCCGACGCCCGGGCCGCGCTCGACGCCGCGCTCGCCCTGCCCGAGGCCGAGCAGCGCGGCGCGATCTCGGCCGTCGCCGCCCGATCGCCCCGCTACCTCGACGCCTGGGCCGCGCTCGGCGCCCGTGGCCGCGATGACATCGAGGCCTACGCCGCGTACCGCGTGGGCTACCACCGGGGGCTCGACACGCTGCGGCAGAACGGCTGGCGGGGCAGCGGCTACGTCCGGTGGCGCAACCCGACCAACCGAGGGTTCCTGCGCTGCCTGGCCGGTCTCGCCCGCCAGGCCGAGGCGATCGGCGAGCACGACGAGGCCGAACGCTGCCGCCTCTTCCTGCTGCAGTGCGACCCGTCCTGGCCACCGGCCGACCTCGACTGAGCGTGGCCGTCCGTCCCGATCCGCTGCGCTTCCGCGGCGCGGTGCTCACGGGCGGCGCCAGCCGGCGCATGGGCCGCGACAAGGCGTTCATCGAGCACGACGGGCGGCCACTGGTGCGCATCGCCGCCGACGCGCTCCTCGCGGCCGGCGCGGTGCACGTCACCTGCATCGGCGGCGACCTCGACCGGCTGCGGTCGCTCGGCCTGGACGCGACCGCGGACCGCCATCCCGGCGAGGGCCCGCTCGGCGGGCTGATCGACGCGCTGCGGCTCACCCCAGGCGCGAGCCGCCCGGGGGAGGACGACGTGGTCATGGTGCTCACCTGCGACCTGCCCCTCGTCGACGGGAGCGTCATCGAGCCGATCGTCGCGGCGCTCGGCTCGCAGCCCGCCGCCGACGCAGCCGCCCCGCGCTTCGACGGCCAGCCGCAGCTGCTCAGCGCCGCCTACCGAGCCGTACGGGTCCTCCCGCGCGCCGAGGCCGCCTTCGCCGCCGGCCTGCGCGCCGTGCGCGCCGGGCTCGACGGCGCGGCGATCGTCGAGGTGACCGGCCTCGACGCCGCCAAGCTGACCGACGCCGACACCCCCGAGGCGCTCGCACAGGTGGGTCGGCTGCGAACGGGTCACCACCCCGGCCCGCAGGTGGCGAGCTAGGATCCCCAGCGTGAACGGCGTCACCGTGCCCGAAGTCGACGTACAACAGGCTGCACAGCTCCAACGCGACGGCACCGACCTGCTCGACGTCAGGGAGCCCGACGAGTTCGAGGCGGTGCACGCCACCGGTGCGAGCCTCCTCCCGCTCGGCGAGCTGGCCGATCGCCTCGGCGAGGTGCCGCTGGACCGGCCCCTCCTGGTGATCTGCCGCAGCGGTGCTCGCAGCGCCCGAGCCGCAGCGTTCATCAACGAGCAGGGTGGCCAGGCCACGAACGTGGCGGGCGGCACCCTGGCCTGGGTCGAGGCCGGCCTGCCGACCTCCAGCGGAACCGACGGCTGAGCGCACGGCGATGGACGGGCGAGAGGCACAGCCTGCGACCACGCCTGAGGTGATCACCACCGCGACCGGCTTCGCCGACGTCGTGGCCGCCCTCCGGGACCAGCCCCGCTACGCCCTCGACACCGAGTTCCACCGCGAGCGCACCTACTTCCCGCGACTCGCCCTGGTCCAGCTCGCCTGGGACGGCGGACTGGTCCTGGTCGACCCGCTCACGGTGGACATCGCACCGCTGGCCGAGGTGCTGGCCGGGCCCGGTACCGCGGTGCTGCACGCCGCCACCCAGGACCTCGAGGTCCTGGAACTGGCCTGCGGCACCGTGCCCCAGCTCCTGTTCGACACCCAGATCGCCGCCGGGTTCGTCGGCATGTCGTCACCGTCGCTGTCGGAGTTGCACGATCGCCGGCTGGGCAAGGCGCTGCCCAAGGGCGACCGCCTCACCGACTGGCTGCGCCGGCCGCTCAGCGACGACCAGCTGCGCTACGCGGCGTCCGACGTCGCCGAGCTGCTGCACCTGCAGGACATCCTCTCCGAGGAGCTCGAGCGCCGCGGCCGCCTGCCGTGGGCCGCCGCGGAGTGCGCGCTCCTGGTGGCCCGGGCCCGCGGCGGCCGCGACCCCGAGCTCGCCTACCTCCGCATCAAGGAGGTCCGCCAGCTGCGGGGCAAGGCGCTCGGCGTGGCCAAGGCCGTCGCCGCCTGGCGTGAGCGCCGGGCCGCCCAGATCGACCAGCCGACGCGCCACGTCCTCCCGGACCTCGCCGTGGCCGGCATCGCGCAGCGAGCGCCCGCCACGCTCTCGGAGCTGCGCAAGGTCCGCGGCGTGGAGGATCGCCACCTGCGCGGGGTCGTCGGGGAGGAGCTGCTCGCCGCGGTCATCGCCGGCGCCGCCGCCCCGGCCCCCACCCGGCCCACGACGCTGCGCACCGAGGTGCCGCGGGAGCTGCGCGCAGCCGTCGGCCTGCTCTCGGCGTGGGTGACCCAGCTCGCCCGCGACCTCGAGCTCGACGCCACCCTGCTCGCCACCCGGTCGGATCTCGAGGACTTCCTCCGCAACGACGCCGACGCCCGCCTGGCGGTCGGCTGGCGGGCCGAGCTGGTCGGCGATCAGATCCGTCAGCTGCTCGAGGGCGAGGCGGCCCTCGCCTTCGACGGCCACGGCCGGCTGGTCATCGAAGCCCGTTCCCGCCGATCCCTCTGACACGGAGGCCACCAGCAGGTTGACCGGGCGGCTCGGCCACCGCGATCCGCGGCTGCCGCTGCGCCGATCGACCGGCGCAGCCCGAGCGAACGCCGCAAGGCGAGCGCGACATCGGCGGCAGTCCCCCGCGCGGGTGCTGGCCCCGGGCCTCTGACCTGCTCTAGGCTGGCTGCCACGTCGACGTCGGCGGTGGGGAGTTCCCACGTCAGGCCAATGAACCAGGCGCTCGACACCTGAAGGTGGCTCGTCAATGCCGTGCTAGGCTTGCCGGGCCAGATCGCATGCCAACCTGGGGAGCTGGCCCGTGAAAAAGGGTCGACATCGCCGCTTCGAAGAGGCCCGGGCGTTGAAGCGTTCGTCGGACATCGACTTCGACAGGCTCTTGGAGAGCTTGCAGAAGGACGCGCCGGCGCACGCCTCGGACGACGAGGACGACGACGAAGACGTCTACGACGACGAGGATGACGAGGACGAAGACGACGACGACTGAGGTGCGTCCGCGAGACGCCGCTCTCGTCGCCGATCTGCGCTCCGCTCTCTCCGCTGACCGGGTGCACGTCGACCACCTCGAGCGTGTCCTCTATGGCAGGGATGCCTCGCTCATGCGCGGCGACGCGGGCGTCGTGTGCTTCCCACTCACCACTGAAGAGGTCCAGCACTGTGTGCGCATCGCCGGCCGCCACGGCCGGGCGGTGGTGCCCCGTGGCGCCGGTACCGGTCTCGCCGGGGGTGCCGTACCCAAGGACGCACCCGTCGTGGTGGTCACCACGAAGATGCAGCAGGTCGAGGTCGACCGCGACCGACGGCTCGTGTGGGTGCAACCAGGGGTGATCAACCTCGACCTCACCAAGCAGCTCCGGCCGGACGGCTTCCACTTCGCGCCCGACCCGTCCTCGCAGCAGTCCTGTTCGCTCGGCGGCAACGTGGCCAACAACTCCGGCGGCCCGCACTGCCTCGCCTACGGCGTGACCAGCGCGCACGTCGTGGCGATCGAGGTCGTCCTCGGCGACGGTGAGCTCACCATGCTCGGCGGCCTCGACCCGGAGCCCGCCGGCTACGACCTGCGCGGGGTGTTCGTCGGGAGCGAGGGGTGCGTCGGCATCGCCACCCGCATCGCGGTGCGGCTCACCCCGAACCCGCCGGCGGTGGCCACCCTGCTCGCCGACTTCGTCGAGCCCGCCGACGCCGCGGCCGCAGTGTCCGCCATCATCGCCGCCGGGGTGGTCCCCGCGGCGATCGAGATGATGGACCAGCGCATCACCCAGGTCGTCGAGGCGTTCGTCGGCGCCGGCTATCCCACCGACGCCGGGGCCATCCTCCTCGTCGAGGTGGACGGACTGCCCGGCGGCGTGGCCGCGGAGACCGCCCTGGTCGACGAGGTGTGCCGCGCCCATCGCGCCCGTTCCGTGCGCGTCGCCGCGGACGACGAGGAGCGCATGCTGCTCTGGAAGGGCCGCAAGACCGCGTTCGGCGCGGTGGCCCGGGTCAAGCCCAACTACTACCTGCACGACACCGTCGTCCCGCGCACCAAGCTGCTCGACGTGCTGCGCCAGGTCTACGAGATCGCAGACCGCCACGGGATCATCGTGATGAACGTGTTCCACGCCGGCGACGGGAACCTGCACCCGCTGCTCGTGTTCGATGCGCGCGAACCAGGGGTGCTCGACCGGGTGCACGACGCCGGTGAGGAGATCGTGCGCGCCTCGCTCGACGCGGGCGGCGTGCTGTCCGGCGAGCACGGCATCGGACTGGAGAAGCAGCCGTTCATGGGCTGGCAGTTCACCACCGTCGACCTCGATGCGCAGGCCCGTCTGCGCGACGCGTTCGACCCGGACGGTCGGTGCAACCCGGCCAAGGTGCTGCCGGCGGGCTCGCGCTGCGGCGACCTGCAACACCTCGACGACAGCCGCCGGCGGCAGCTGCTCGACGACGGGGCGTGGGTGTGACCGCCACCGACCAATCCCGCGCCGGCGCCGCCCAGCTCGGTCGGGTGGTACGAGATCCGATCCTGCTGGCCTTCGCCGACGAGGTCGGCGCGGCGGAGGCAGGCCCCGTCGCCGTGGAGGGGGGCCGCACCCAATGGGAGGTCGGCGCTCCCGACGTCCCGACCGCCGGCCCGGGCGATGTGCGGTTGGTGCGCGCCCCGAGCGGCGTGGTCGCCTTCGAACCGGCCGAGATGACCGTGCTGGTGCGCGTCGGCACGACCGTGGCCGAGCTCGATGCCGAGCTCCGCCCGTCGGGCCAGCAGGTCGCCCTCGAGGGGTTCGAGCCCGGTGCCACCGTCGGCGGCGTGCTCAGCGTCGGGCGCAGCGGCATCACCCGCCTCGGCCACGGCCCCGTGCGCGACACCCTGCTGCAGGCCCGCTACGTGTCCGCCGAAGGCCTGCTCGTCACCGCCGGTGGCCCGACGGTCAAGAACGTGACCGGCTTCGACCTGTGCCGGTTGCTGGTGGGCTCGCTGGGCACGATCGGACTGCTGGGGGATGTGCTGCTGCGCACCCGGCCCCGACCGCAGCACAGCGGCTGGTGGTGCGGCGAGGCCGACCCCTTCGCCCTGCAGGACCAGCTGTACCGGCCGACCAGCCTGCTGTGGGACGGCACCCGGGTGTGGCTGCGGCTCGACGGGTACCACGCCGATGTCGCCGACCAGGCCGCCGTCGCCGAACGCCACGGACTCGCCGCCTGCGAGGGCCCGCCGGTGCTGCCGGCCGGTCGCTGCTCGGTGGATCCCGGTGCCCTGCGCCGTCTCGACGCGGCTCGCCGGGAGGCGGGCGGCTTCGTGGCCGAGATCGGCGTCGGCATCGTCCACGGTCGGTGGGACGGGCCCCGCCCCACGCCGCCGGACCACCAGGTCCGGGCGCTGCACCGGCGCATCCGACGCGCCTTCGACCCCACCGGCCGGCTCAACCCCGGCCGTGACCCGCTGGCGGCCTCGCAACCGATCACCGCCGGCCAGGAAGCATCCCGGTGAAGATCCCCGTCGTCGAGGACGAGCTGGCCCAGTGCGTCAGCTGCGGCCTGTGCCTGCCCCACTGCCCGACGTTCCGGGTCACCGGCGAGGAGCGGTACTCCCCGCGGGGTCGCATCGAGGCCATCCGCCAGGTCCACCGGGGCGACGAACCGGCCGACGCCTCCTTCATCGACATGATGGACACCTGCGTGCAGTGCCGGGGCTGCGAGACGGCGTGCCCGTCCGGCGTGCCGTTCGGACGGCTCATGGAGGCGGCTCGTGAGGGCCTGGCCGAAGCAACCCGCTACCAGCCGTGGTACCGCCGCCTCGGGTACCGGGCGCTCGCCGTGCACCCGCTGGTGGTCGCCGGCTCCCGTCTGCTGGCCCTCGCCCAACGCAGCCGCCTGGTGCCCTCGGCCCGGCTCGGCCTGCCCGACCGGCTGCCGCTCCGGGTGGCGCCGCTGCGGGTCCGGGCCGTCGCCGCCGACGCCCCCGAGGTCTGGTTCCACACCGGATGCGTGATGGACGCCTGGCAGCGCGACGTCCACGACGCCGCGCTCGCCGTGCTCGGCGCCATGGGGGTGGCCGCCAGGCTTCCGCAACCCAACCGGCGGGGCCTCGACGGTGGGTGCTGCGGGGCGCTGGCCGGGCACGCCGGGCTCATCGACATCGCCCGGGCGCAGGCCACCGCCACCATGGCGACCTTTCCCGGCTCGGCGCCGATCCTGGTCGACAGCGCCGGCTGCGGCGCCCAGCTCAAAGACCTCGGCCACCTGCTCGGCACCGACGAGGCGCGGGCGTTCTCCGCCCGCGTGTTCGACATCCAGGAGTGGATCGCCGCCCACGCCGACCGCCTCCCCGGCCCCGGGCCCGCCGCGGCCGGCGCCGATCGTCCGGTCGTCGCGGTGCAGGACCCCTGCCACCTGCGCCACGTCCAGCGGGCCCACCTGCCGGTGCGCCAGGTGCTGCGGCCCTACTTCACGCTGGTCGAACTGGACGACGAAGGCCTCTGCTGCGGGGCCGGCGGCGCCTATTCGGTGCTGCAACCCGAGCTGTCACGCCAGATCCGCGACCGCAAGCTGGGCGCCCTGCGGCGCGCCGGTGGATCGGTGGTCGCCAGCGCCAACCCGGGCTGTTCGATGCACCTCGCCGCCGCCGGGCTCGAGGTGCGCCACCCGATGGAGCTGCTCGCCGACGCCCTTGGCCTCGCCGCCGAGGCCGGGGACGGGGACGGACAGCGAGACAGAGACCGTGGCTGACCTCGACGACGTGGCGGCCCGCCTCGACCAACTGGCGGAAGAACTGGCCGACGCCGCCATGGACGCCCTGCGCGAGGCGGTGGCGGCAGGGGAGCGCAAGCCGGAGCTGGAGCGCCGCCTCACCCGCGCCCGGCGATCGGTGGAACGGGCCGCATCCCTGGTGCGCGGCGGCACACCGCACGACGAGGACTGAGCCTCGGCGAGCCGGCCGCCGCTCAGGCCAGGGCGGCGACGCCGATCGAGAAGGCGATGGCGTTGTGCATCGAGTGGGCGAGCATCGCCCCACCGAGGCCCTTGCCGGACCGGGCGGCCACCACGCCCAGACCGATGCCCAACACGGTGAGCACGGCCACCAGGCCCACATTGCCCGCCCCCCGCTGCCCTTCGATGTGGAACAGCGCGAACAGCACGGCCTGCGCCGGCACGGCCAGGACGGTCGGCATCCGCGACGCCAGCGCCCGCTGCACCACGCCCCGGAACAGCAGCTCCTCGAACACCGGTGCGGCGACCAGCATCACGACGCCGAGCACCGCGATGGCCAGCCACGTCGACAGGGTGACCCCACCCCCGCCGTCCCCGGTCAGCGGGTTGTTGGAGGCCAGGGGCACACCCAGGTGGCGCAGCACCGCGGCCGTGACGGCGATGGCGCCGAGCCCACCGAGGAACGCGGTGGCCGCCAGGCGCTGCTCGGCGAAGCCGGGCCGGATCGAGATCTGCTCCCGCAGCGGCCGCCCGCCCCATCGCCGAAGGGCGAACGCGCACAGCAAGAACATCGTGCCGTACTGCAGCACCACCGCGGCCAGGGCCACCGCGACACCGATCGACACCGGAGCGTGGCGCAGCGCGAACCCGGAGACGACGAGCTGGGCGGCGAACCCGCCGAGGACCAGCGCCGCGGCCCGCAGGGGCAGGGGTGGCGGCGTGGCCGGGCGAAGGGGACCCGGGGCGGCGAGCGGCGGAGGCGACCAGGGCGCGGCGTCGACGATGACGACGGGCGGGTCGTCCCACAGCACCACGAGGTCCTCCGACGGCGGGGCGGGCAGCGTCGCGGTGGAGGCGACGGGCGCCAGGAAGGCATCGGACGGTGTCACCCCGCCTGTATGACCCGGCAGGGTCGCCCCCAGCGATGGGCCCTTCGCCGTGCGGCGCGCTACCCCAGCGAGGGGATCCCGATCAGGGGGTGAGCTGCTGGGTGGCGAGCAGGTCGATCGCGTCGTCGGCCGGCACGGCGAGCGTGTAGCCGCTGTAGGAGCCTCCGAAGATGATCCCGACGACGGTCCCGCTCGGGTCGAGCAGCGGGCTCCCGGAGCTTCCCGGCGCAGCCGGGACATCGGTGACCAGCATGTCCATCCCGTCCTGGGTCGTCACCGCCAGCAGGCTGCCGACGCTGCGGGTGAAGTGGTGGGCCTCGGGGAACCCACCGGCGACCAGCTCGGTGTCCACCGCGACGGTGCCGGCGGCGAGGTGCAGCGCACCCTCCACCCGACTGGGGAGGCGCAGCAGCGCCAGATCGGTGGTCGGCGGGCCGACGGCGACGACGGTCGCCGTGCCCCGCGGCTCGCCGTCCCAGGACTCGAGCTCGAGGGTGCGGGCGTCGGCGACGACGTGACGGTTGGTCAGCGCCCAGGTGCCGTCGCCCACGGCGAACGCGGTGCCCACCCCCAGCACGCCGGGCTGGATGTTGCGCACCCGCATGGTGCCGTCGAAGAACGAGGAGAACGGCGCGGTGGCCGGCGTCGGCGCCGGCAGCTCGATCTCGACGGGCGCGGCGGTGGTGGGAGGCGCGGCCGGCAGCGTCGTCGGGGCCTGCCAGGCGATCGTCGGACCCTCGGCCAGCCGGGCCTGCTGGCGGGCCTCGGCGCCGCCCACCCGGACGGCCAGCACGGCGGTTCCCGCGGCGACCAGCACCGCCAGCGCCACGGCGAGGATGCGGGCCCTCATCGGGTGAGGATGGCCTGATCGGCTGCTCGGGCCTGGGCGCCGGCGAGCTCGGCGATGCGCTGCTCCGATTCGGCCAACCGGCGGTTGGCGTCCTCGAGCAGCGCCTGCAACCCGTCGGCCCGGCCGGTGGCTGCATCACGATCGGCGGTGAGCGTGTCGATCTCCACCCGCAGCGCCGCGAGCTCGGTGCGCAAGCGGTCCAGTTCGATGGCCTGCTGCTCGGCCACCAGTCGGGCCGCCTCCGCCTCCGCCTCCCACGCCCGGGCGGCGCGGAAGTTGTGCTGGGACTGCTGGCGGGTGTGCCACGCGTAGCCACCCGACCCGGCGACGACGGCGAGCGCCACCGTCACCCCGAGGGCCACGACCACCAGCCGCCGCCCGGACGAGGACGCGCGGGGGCGGCCCGTTCGGTCCGGGTCGGCGGATCCGACCGGCGTGAACTGACCCTCGACCGCGACGGGTGCCGCGCCGTCGGAGGCCGGCGCAGACCCGGGTGGTGCGTCGGGCGGACCGGCCAACGCCTGCCGCGCCGTCGCCGCCGGTGCTGGTGCCGGTGCCGGTGCCGGTGGGTCGGCGTGCACGGTGGCGTAGGACGCGGCGGGGCGCGGCACCAACAGGGCGGCGAGCGACGGGGTGGGCAGCGGGGTGGAGGGCCATCGAACGGCGGCCGGAGCGATGGGCATGGCGAGCGGGTCGGTCAGCGCCGATCCCGGCACGCTCGAATGACCGCCGAGGCGGCCGGGCGACCCGACCGCGCCGGCCGGATCCGACGCCACCGGGAAACCGGGCGGGGACGGGGACGGGGACGGCGACGGCACGGGTTCAGGCGCGGGCCACGGTGCGTCGAAGGGCGGCGGTGCTCCCGCGGCGCGCCCTTGCGCCGCGTGCGCCGGGCCGCCGTACCCGGGATCGTCGAGTGCCACGGGTCCACGCTACGGCGCCCGGCACCGCCCGCGCCGCCACCGGGTGGCGCCGATCAGCCGACCGGTTCGGCGATGCCGTAGAGCGTCGTGCGCCGGGCCAGGGTGCGACCGCTGCCGTACACCAGCGCCTTGAAGCCGTCCTCGGTCATCATCTGACCGTGGGTGGCCCCAGCCGCGCGGGAGATGTTCTCGTCGATGAGGGTCCCACCGAGATCGTTCACCCCGGCTCGCAGCAGCTGCCGCACGCCCGGCACCCCGATCTTCACCCAGCTGGCCTGCACGTTGTCGATGAGCCCGTGATAGGCGATGCGACCGATGGCGTGCATCAGCAGGACCTCACGGAACGTCATGCCCCGTCGCGCCTTGCGTTGGAGGTAGAGCGGGGCCGCCATGTGCACGAACGGCAGCGGGATGAACTCGGTGAACCCACCGGTCTCCTTCTGCAGCGCACGGGTGCGCAGGATGTGGCGGGCCCAGTGCTTCGGTTCCTCGATGGCGCCGCACATGATGGTGATGTTCGAGCGCAGGCCGACCTGGTGGGCGGTGCGGTGGCACTCCAGCCACTCCTCGGTGTTCACCTTGTCCGGGCAGAGGATGGCACGGGCCTCGTCGTCGAGGATCTCGGCCGCGGTGCCGGGCAACGAGCGCAGCCCGGCGTCCATGAGCCGCCGGAGGTACTGATCGAGCGGCTCGCCGAGGCGCTTGGCGCCCTCGGTGACCTCGAGGGCGGTGAACCCGTGCACGTGGATGTCCGGGGCGGCGTCCTTCACCGCCCGGCACACGTCGAGGTAGTACTCGCCGTCGAAGTCGGGGTGGATGCCGCCCTGCAACGTGACCTCGGTGGCGCCCATCTGCCACGCCTCGCGCACCCGCTGGGCGATGTCGTCCAGGGTCAGCAGGTACGGCGTGCCGCGCAGGTTCAGCGACAGCGGGCCCTTCGAGAACCCGCAGAACCGGCACTTGAACGTGCACACGTTGGTGTAGTTGATGTTCCGGTTGGAGACCCAGGTGATGGTGTCGCCCACCACCTGGCGGCGCAGCTCGTCGGCCAGCTCGGCGATGGCGGCCACCTCGCGGCCTCGGGCGGAGAACAGGGTGACGAGCTCGTCCTCGCCGAGCTCCTGGCCGGCGAGCACCCCGTCGAGCACCTCGCGCACCGGCCCGGCCGCGCCCGGCGTGCCGGGGATGAGCAACGGCGGCTCGGCGACGGCGCCCGAATACCACGCCGTCGAGCGGTCGCCGATGAAGACCACCTCGGCGCCGTCGTCGCCCTCCTTGAAGGTGGCGTTCTCCATCGTCTGGCGGAAGAACGCACCCGGGTCATCCCGGCCGAGCCACTCGGCGTCGGCCCGGTCGATCACCGGGAAGTGCAACGCCGGGTCGATCCAGCGGTCCCGCTCGGCGATGTAGCGCGGGTACACGGTGAGCCGGGGGGCGAGGGCGAAGTCCCGGTCCTCGGTCACCTTGCGCAGGATGTCCAGATCCGGCCACGGACGCTCGGGGTTGACGTGGTCCCGGGTGACCGGCGAGACGCCGCCCCAGTCGTTGATGCCGGCGTCGAGCAGCACGCCGAAGTCGTCGGAGAGATTGGGCGGGGCCTGCAGCGAGATGTCCGCCGGCAGGATGAGCCGGGCCAGCGCCAACGCCTGCAGATAGTCATCGGGCGGGCACGCACCGCGCAGCCGCATGCGGGTGCCGTCCTTGGGCAGGAAGTTCTGGACGATCACCTCCTGCACGTGACCCCACCGGCGATGGGACTCGGCGATGGCCTCGAGCGCATCGACCCGGTCCTGCACCGACTCGCCAATACCGACGAGTATGCCGGTGGTGAACGGGATCGCCGCCGCACCGGCCGCCTCGAGGGTGGCGAGTCGGCGGGCCGGCTCCTTGTCAGGCGAACCCTCGTGACAGGCCAGGTCCGGGTTGAGCGACTCGAGCATCATGCCCTGGCTGGGCGAGATCGGCCGGAGGGCGGCGAGCTCGGCCGCGTGCAGCGCACCGCAGTTGGCGTGGGGGAGGAGGCCGGTGCGCTCCAGCACCAGCTCGCCCATCGCCCGCACGTAGTCCACCGTCGAGGCGTAACCGCGGGCGGCGAGCCACTCGGCGGCCACGGGGTAGCGATCCTCCGGGCGTTCCCCGAGGGTGAACAGCGCCTCGTGACAGCCCTGCTTGGCGCCGGCCCGGGCGATGGCGAGCACCTCCGCCGGTTCGAGGTAGGGCGAGGCGACCTTCGCCGGGGGTTGGGCGAAGGTGCAGTAGTGGCATCGGTCGTTGCACAGGAAGGTGAGCGGGATGAACACCTTGGGCGAGTACGTGACCCGCCGCCCGTAGTGCGCATCACGGACCGCACGGGCCCGCGCCATCAGTTCGTCGAGCCCCAGGGCAGTTAGTCCCGTCATGAAACGGACACCCTAGCAGAGGGCTGCGCCGCCCCGCTCGTGCAGGGACGGTTCGGTCGCGCCGGCCACAGACGGGCGCTGTCGGGCGCTGTGGGGCGCCTCGGGGCGCGCCTGCAGGCGCTGTTCGGGCGCGCCGCTCACAGGGACCCGCTGAGGGGCAGGACACCCGCGCCGGCGGGCCCGCTGCCGCGATCAGGCGCCGGCAGCGGCGCGATCGGCGAGCCAGACCACGCGGTCGTTGCGCAGCCGGTTCCCGGGCACGTCGAGGCCCGCCTGCACCGCCGCGAAGGCACCGGCCACGCCGGCGCCCACCGCGGTGACCACGACGCACCCGGCCCGTTCGATCACCGGCCAGGCCAGGCAGAAGCGCTCGTGGGCGGCGATCCCGAGCGGATCGACGGTGCGGATCACCAGCTCCTCGGCCGACGCGCCCACCGACGCGCCCACCGCCGGCGCAGCGCCGGGAAAGTGCGAGCTCAAGCGGCCGTCGGCGCCGAGGTCGAGGTGCACGACATCGAGCGCACGGGCGGCGAGGGCATCGGCGGCCGCGCCGCGTGAGCCCTCGTCGCGCAGCGGGTACACCAGGTGCGCGGCACCGACCCGATCCAGCAGCATCAGCCGGATGAGGCGCTCGTGGCTGTCGGCGTGCTCGAAGTCGACCGCGCACTCGTCCGCCAGGAACAGCTCGACCTGCCACCAGTCGATCTGCGTCTCGCCGTGGGTGGCGAGGCGCTCGTAGCACTCCGCCGCTACCGCCCCACCGGTCAGCGCGAGGCAGAACCGCTCACCGGAGCGGCAGTGGAACGCCTCGACGATGCGCTCCGCGAACTCGCCGGCCACGTCGGAGACGACGGCGAGCTCGCGGGTTCGTGGTGGCGCGTCGCTCATGAGGTGCGAGATCGGCCGGTCAACGTGGCGAGCACCTCGTCGAACGAGGCGATGAACGAGGCCACACCGTCGGTTTCCAATTTGTCGGTCACTTCGTCCATCTTGATGCCGAGACGGGCCAGCCGGTCCAGTACCGACCGGGCGGATTCCACGTCCCGGTCGATCGTGCGGGCGATGGTGCCGTGGTCGTCGAACGCCTCGAGCGTGGCGTCGGGCAGCGTGTTCACCGTGTCCGGCCCGATCAGCTGATCCACGTACAGGGTGTCCGGGTAGGCCGGGTCCTTCGTGGAGGTCGACGCCCACAGCGGCCGTTGCACCCGGGCGCCGTGCGCCTCGAGCGCCGTCCACCGTGCGCCGGAGAACGTGTCCCGAAAGGCCGAGAAGGCCGTCTTGGCGTTGGCGACGGCGGCCTGGCCCCGCAGCGCCCGTGCCTCGGGCGTGCCGATGGCGTCGAGCCGCTTGTCCACCTCGCCGTCCACCCGTGACACGAAGAAGGATGCCACGCTGGCGATCCCCGACAGCGAGGTCGCCGCCAGCGACCCGCCCTGCCGGGCAGCCGCCGCCTCCAGGCCGGCCAGGTACGCCTCGCGGACCTCGGTGTAGCGCTGCTGGGAGAAGATCAACGTCACGTTCACGCTGATGCCCTCGCCGATCAACCGCTCGATGGCGGGCAGGCCGGCCGCGGTGGCCGGCACCTTCACCAGCAGGTTGGGGCGGTCGATCCGCTGCCACAGGTCCCGGGCGGCGGCGACGGTGCCCTCGGTGTCGTGGGCCAGCCGGGGATCCACCTCCACCGACACGAAGCCGTCCGCGCCGTCGGAGCCGTCGTAGACGGGCCGCAGCACGTCGAGGGCGGCGACGATGTCGTCCACCACGAGCTCCCAGTAGGCGGCCTCGATGGTGGCCCCGGCGGCCAGCACGGCGTGCAGCTGCTCGTCGTAGATGGCGGCCTGCATCGCCTTGGCGAAGATGGTCGGGTTCGAGGTGACCCCGCGCACGCCGCGATCCACGAAGCGCTGCAGCTCCCCGCCCCGCAGCCAGGCCAGCTGGAGGTTGTCGAGCCATGGGCTCTGGCCGGCCTCGGAACACAGGCGTTGCAGCCGATTCGTCATCGACCCCACGCTAGCTGGGACCGATCGGCAGAACGGTGTGCGCGACGTCAGCCGCGAGCACCGTTCGCCACCGCCCGGGCCCGCTCGGCGCCCGGGCGCGGGGTAGCGTCGCGGTCGATGGACGTGGCAGCCGGCGCGGGTGGGGCCGCACCGGGGGCCGAACCCGTCCTGCCCCGCTCGCCCGCCGGGCCGGACGTGCCGCTCGTGCCGGCGGTCGCGCTGCGGGGGCTGGCCAAGCGCTACGGCGAGGCGTGGGCCGTCGCGGGGGTGGACCTCGACGTGCCGGCGGGCAGCTTCTACGGCCTCGTCGGGCGCAACGGGGCGGGCAAGACCACCACGCTGCGCATGCTGTGCGGTCTGTTGCGGCCCGACGCCGGCGCGATCTGGGTGCTGGGTCTGCCGGTGTGGGCCGATCCGGCGCCGGTGAAGGCCCGCATCGGCGTCCTGCCCGAGGACGGCCGCCTGCTCGACCGGCTGCGCGGCCGGGAGCTGCTGCACTACACCGGGGTACTGCGCGGTATGGTCCGGCCGGTCGTCGAAGCCCGGACCGAGGAGCTGCTGGCCACCCTCGACCTGCTCGACGCGGCGGACAACCTCGTCATCGACTACAGCCACGGCATGCGCAAGAAGATCGGCCTCGCCGCCGCGCTGCTGCACGGCCCCGAGCTGCTGGTCCTCGACGAGCCGTTCGAAGCGGTGGATCCGGTGTCGGCCCGGACCATCCGCCTCGTGCTCGACCGCTTCGTCGCCGCCGGGCGCACCATCCTGTTCTCCAGCCACGTCATGGCCACCGTCGAGGCGTTGTGCGACCGCGTCGCCATCCTGCACGAGGGCCGGGTGGTGGCGGCCGGCCCGCTCGCCGAGGTCACCTCCGGCCGCTCCCTGGAGGACGCCTTCGTCGATGCCGTCGGCATGCGCCACCTCGACGAGCGCGCTCTCGACTGGCTGGGCCGCCTGCCGTGACCTGCCACGGGACCGGCCGGTGACCGGCGCCTTCGTCCGGTTGAAGCTGCGCCTGTTGCGCAACCAACTCAGCCGCGGCAACCAGCAGATCGTCGGCCTGGTCATCGTCCTGCTGCTGGTGCTGGTCGGGGCGGGCGCCTCCGCGGTGGTCGTCGCCACCGGGAGCGCCCCCGACCCGCTGCTCGCCGATCTGCTCGTGCTGTTCAGCGCCGTGCTGACCGTCGGCTGGTCGTTCGTGCCGATCGCCGCGAGCGGGGTGGACAGCACGCTCGACGTCGCCCGGTTGGCGCTGCTGCCACTGCGGGGCCGCACCCACGGCCCGGGCCTGGCGGTCGCCGCGCTGGTCGGTGTCGGCCCACTGGCCACCATCGTGGTGCAGCTCGGCTTCGTGCCCCACGGCTCCGGACCGCTCGGTATGGTGCTGGTCCTCGCCGCAGTGGCGGTACAGACCGTGCAGGTGGCGCTGCTGGGCCGGGTGGCGGTCTCCGCCCTCGGTTCGCTGCTGCTGCGCCGCCGCACGCGGGAGCTCGCCTTCTCCCTCGGCGCCTTCCTCACCGTCTTCGTCGCCTTCGGGCTGCAGCTGCTGGCCAAGTCGGCACCCGAGATCTCGCGCCCGGAGCTGGCCCGCTGGGCCGAGCGCCTGGCCTGGAACCCCTTCGGGCTGGCCGGACGGGCCGGGGCCGTCGCCATCGAACGGGGCGACGGCGTGGCGCTGGCCACCGCGGCGGGGCTGCTCGCCGGGGCGCTGGCCATGGTCGGGCTGACGGCACGGGTGTGGTGGTGGCTGGTCGAGCGCGAGCTGACCACCGTGTCCGGCGCCGCCGGCGGGCGCGCCCGTCGGCGGGCCGTGCTGCGGGGCACGCGGCCGCTGGCGGTGGTGGCGGCGCGCGAGCTGCGCTACCTGTGGCGCCATCCCGTGGCCCGCACCAACACGCTCACCTCCTTCGTGCTGTCCGGCATCTACCTCGTGCCCCAGTGGAGCCGCCTCGACGACCCGGCCCAGGTGCTGCTCGCCGCCACCCTCGTCGGCACCGTCGGCCTGTCCGCGCTGAACATGCTGGCGATCGACGGTCGCGCCGCGGCCAGCGACGTCCTGTGCGCCCCGGTGCCGACGATCCTGGCCGGCAAGGCGATCGCCCGCCTGCTGCTGGCCCTGGCCGTGGTGAGCGTGGTGGCGGTGGTCATCGCCGCCCGCAGCGGCGGCTGGTGGTACGTGCCCGCCGCGCTCGGCATCGCCGCCGGCGCGGTCGGCCCGATCCTCGGGGTCGGCACCTTCGCCTCGGTGGCCGCCCCGGTCCCGGTGCCCGACGTGGCCACCGGCAACCCGTGGTCGGCGTCGCCGGGCCAGGGGTGCGTGACCGCCCTGGCCGCCTTCGGCCTGTTCGTGGTGGCCGGTGTCGTCTCGCTGCCCATCGCGGTGGCGGTGGTCGTCGCCCAGGGCGTGCTCGACAGCGCGCTGGCGCTGGCCGTCGTCGCGCTGCTGGCACCCGGCTACGGCTGGTTGGCGTGGCGTCTGGGTTCGGCCGCCGCCCGACGCCGGGTCGACGGCCGTATCCCCGAGTTGCTGGCGGCGCTCGCCCCCAAGTGAGCGGGCGGGGGACCGCTGGTCAGTCCGACAGGGCGTCGATCAGTTCGCGGGCCCGTTCCGCCACGTGCTCGGCGGTGAAGCCGAACTTGGCCATGACCTCGTCGCCGGGTGCGGATGCGCCGAAGCGGTCGAGCCCGATCACGTCATCGGCCCAGCGCTCCCAGCCGTAGGTGACACCGGCCTCCACCGCGATGGCGGGCACCTCGACGGGCAGCACGTCCTCCTGGTAGTCCGGATCGGTGTCCTCGAACAGCTCCCAGCACGGCATCGACACCACGCGGGCGCCGATGCCGTCGGCGGCGAGGAGCTTCGCCGCGCCCACGCACAGCTGCACCTCGGAACCGGTCCCGATGAGCACGATGTCGGGCCGGCCGTTGGCCGGGTCGACGAGCACGTACGCGCCGCGGTCCACCGCCCCCTCGGCGGTGCCCGCCAGCACCGGGACGGCCTGGCGGGACAGGATCAGCGCCGACGGTCCGTTGCCGTCCACCGCTTGGCGGAACGATGCGGCCGTCTCGGCGGCATCGCACGGACGGAACACCTTGAGACCGGGGATGGCTCGCAGGGCGGCGACGTGCTCCACCGGCTGGTGGGTGGGGCCGTCCTCCCCGACACCGATCGAGTCGTGGCTCCACACGAAGATCGCCTTGGCCTGGGACAGCGCGGCCAGGCGCACGGAAGGCCGGCCGTAGTCGGAGAACACCAGGAACGTGCCGCCGAAGGGCACCACGCCGCCGTGGCGCGCCAGGCCGACCAGGGCGGCGGCCATGGCGTGCTCACGCACCCCGAAGGCGATCTGGCGACCACCCGGCTCGGTGGCGGACTGCAGAGCCTGGCCCTTGAGCTTGGTGCCGGTGTTCCCGGTCAGGTCGGCGCCTCCGCCGATCAGCCCGGGGATCGCGTCCGCCGTCGCGGCGAGGACCGCTTCGAGCGCCTGGCGGGTGGCGAGCTCGTCGCCCACGCTCCAGGTGGGCAGCGCATCGGCCCACCCGTCGAGGCCGGCGGCGGCGAGGCACGCCTCGAGCTCGGGGGTGCGCGCCGCGTCGAACGCCTGCTGCCAGGCCCGGCGGGCCTCGCCGCCGCGGCCACCGAACTGGCGGTAGTAGGCCAGCACGTCCTCGGCCACCTCGAAGGTCCGCTCGGGCGGCATGCCCATGCGCCGCTTGGTCTCGGCGATCTCGTCGTCGAACAGGGCGTAGCCGTGCGCGGTGTGGTCGTCGGTCTTGGGGGAGGGGAACCCGATGTGGGTTCGCACCAGGATCAGCGACGGGCGCCCCGTCTCGGCCTTGGCTCGACCGATCGCCGCTTCGAGCGCGTCGAGGTCCTCGCCGATCTCCCCGGCGTTCTCCACGTGCCAGCCGTAGGCCTCGAAGCGCTTGGCGGTGTCGTCGCTGAAGGTCAGGTTCGTGTCGCCGTCGATCGTGATGTGGTTGTCGTCGTAGAGCACCACGAGTCGACCGAGGCCCAGGTGCCCGGCCAGCGAGGCCGACTCGTGGCTGAGGCCCTCCATGAGATCGCCGTCCGAGGCCAGCACGTAGGTGTGGTGGTCGAACAGCTCGGCCCCGAAGCGGGCGCGCAGGAACCGCTCGGCGATGGCCATGCCGACGGCGTTGCCGAGGCCCTGGCCCAACGGGCCGGTGGTGACCTCGACGCCGGCGGTGTGGCGGGCCTCGGGATGGCCGGGGGTGGCGGAACCCCACTGGCGGAAGTCCTTCAGATCGTCGAGCTCGAGCCCGTACCCGGTCAGGTACAGGTACGAGTAGAGCAGCACCGAGGCGTGCCCGCAGGAGAGGATCAGGCGATCGCGGTCGGGCCATTCGGGATCGGCGGCGTCGTAGCGCATCACCCTCGTGAACAGCACGTGGGCCGCAGGGGCCAGCGCCATGGCGGTGCCCTGGTGCCCGGACCGCGCCTTGTGGGGCATGTCCATGGCCAGGCCGCGCACAGTGGCGATGGCGCGCTGCTCGATGTCGCTCATGAAGTGATGCTCCGATCTCTGAAGAGGGCCACCGATGCGGTGAAACCGTGAAGAAAGCTCCGGGACCCTACCGGGCCCACCTCGCCGGCGCAGAACACCCCGGCGACGGCGGCGGCGCCGGTCAGCTCGGACACCGTCTCGGCGTCGTGGTCGTCGGCGTCGAAGAGGTGTCTACCCCGCCCGTTGCAGGTGAACACCAGGGCGGCGTCCGCCTGCTCACCGGCGAGCAGCTCGACGAGGTCCTCGTGGGCGCTGGCCGCGTCGCGCACCTGGAACTGCACGGTGTCGCCGATGCTCACCCGGTCGCCGACCACCAGCGATCCGGTCCCGGCCTCGGCGCCGAGCACGGCGCGGATGAGGAAGTCCCCACGGCGCAGCTCGATGGCCCGCTCGTCGATGACCCGGCCGAGGTGGACGCCGCCCAGCAACAACTCCCGCTCGTCGGGATCCCCGGACGAGGCGAGCTCCTGCAGCCGGGCCAGCGCCGGCCGGCTGCCGAGCTCGCGCAGCACGTTGCCCTCGGCCCGGGTCACGGTGAACGGCGCGCCGACCGGCCGGCAGCCCTGCGAGACGACGGTGCGGACGCGCTGCTCGAGCACGACGGCCACCGCGCCGCGGCCGTGGGCCACGTCGTCGATCACGAACAGCGGCGAACCGGGCCGGCCGTCGCCGGCGATGAGCCCGCCGACCACCACCAGCTCCGGGCGGGTGACCGTCATCCGGGCCAGGAAGTCGTCCACCGCGAAGCTGAGCGGCTCGGCGAGCAGCAGCGCGGTGCGGGCCGGGCCGGTGCCGGTGCCGTCGGCCGTCTCGCCCTCGACCAGGCGGTCGAAGCGGTCCCACCCGTCGGGTGTCGCCGCGGTGCCGTGCACCATCCCGCCCGGCCCGTGGTCGAGGTGCACCGCCTCCACCGGGCCGATGTCCCAGGCCGCCCACAACACCAGACCGGGCCGCTCCTCCACCTCACGGCGACCCCCGATGATCGACGAGGACACGGCGGCGACAAGACACCCCGGCTGCAGCAGCGTCCGCGCCGTGCGGCACAGCTCCATCAGCACGGCGCGGTGGGCGCCGGTCGCGAACACGAAGAGCAGGTCGGGGTGCGGGCCGTGGCGGTCGAGGACCTCGCCGACGCACTCCCCGATGGCCTGCGCCGGATCGGGGTGCTCCGACAGCGACGCGGCGAACGGCACGATCAGCCCTCGACTGGCGGCAGCATCGTGTACGGGACCGAGACCGGCGCGCCGCCGTCGATGCTGCAGTGGGCGTAGACGGTGCCGAGGGTCTCGAAGGTGATCTCCGGGCGCACCAGCTGACGGCCGAAACGACCCGGTTCGATCTGCAACGGCTGGACGTTGCGGGCGACCTGCTCCCCGTCCAGCTCGAACTCCACGGTCAGCGCCGAGAACGCCTTGTGGTCGGGCGGGCAGTGGATCAGCACGCACAGGTGCGGGGTCCAGGTGAACGGCAGGGGCTCGGGCGCCGGCCCGGAGAACTGGACGCCGGTCAGATCGATGCGGGTGGCGGGGCCGGGGACCTGGCGCATCGCCATGTCGTCGATGAACAGGGCGGCGAGGATCTGCACGGCGGGCAGGCTACTGGCGCTCGCCTCCGCCGGGCGAGCGACGCCCCGGTTCCACCGTGCCCGCCGGGTTCCACCGTGCCCGCCGGGTTCCACCGTGCCCGCCAGGTTCCACCGTGCCCGCCAGGTTCCACCGTGCCCGCCAGGTTCCACCGTGCCCGCCAGGTTCCACCGTGCCCGCCAGGT
>JADLEF010000248.1 GCA_020846295.1 Acidimicrobiales bacterium | reverse complement strand
CAACGGTTGCTGGCGACGGTGCTGCGGCTGTCGGCCCACCATCAGGTGGTGTTGGTCAGCGGCGACCGGTACATCCAGGCGTGGGCGACGGAGGCAGCGGCGACATCAGGGGTGTCGTTCGTCCGCCTCGACGACGTCACGACCGCATCCGAGGCATCGACCGCGCCGTCCCCGACCCCGGCCCCCACGCCGACCCCGACCCCCGCACCGGCGCCAACGTCGGCTCCGGCTCCGGCACCGGACCCGACGCCGAATTCGTCGAGCCGGGAACCGGCCGCCCCGGATCCTCGTGCGTCGTTACCACTCCTGACCTAGCTTCACCACTCTCCGCGCGATTCGGTCCGCAACCCGCCACACTCCGACACTCTCGCCCGGCCCACTCACAGCGAATCGGCGCCGATTCGGTGCGAGCGGGTTCGAAACGGGACACCCGATTTCGGCGGATTGAGCGCGTGGAGCGCTCAGTTCATCACTTAGAGAGCAGGGAGGTGGCGGGGGATGAGCCGGCGTCGCAGCAGCAGCGTCAGCCCGGCCATCACCGCACCTGACACGAAGGCCACCGCCAGCGCCTTCGCCAGGGCCGGCTGCTGGGGGTTTGCCGACACGAGCGAGCCGCCGACCGCCGGACCGAACCCGAACCCGAGCAGCTCGAACAGCGACATCCACGACGACGCCACCCCGGCGTTGGTCTGCTCCTGCTGATCGAGGACCAGCATCGCCAGCGGCGTGAACGCCATCCCCATCCCCAGCGCCGCCACGGGCACCCCGACCAGGCCGACCGCCAGAGGGGCCGCATCGGTGAGCAGCGCTGTCTGCAGGAGCACCCCGATCGCCACCAGGCACGCCCCCATCGGCGCCAGGCGGTGCGGCCCGATGCGCTGCACGGTGCGATCGGCGATCCACGACCCTGCACTCCACACCAGCGTGCCGATGCTCACGGCCAGCGAGGCGAAGGTCAGGCTCCGACCGCGCACATCGGTCAGCACCAGCGGGATGAACGCGTCCGACGCCACGAAGCCGTAGGCCAGCATCGCCCGCGTCACCACCGCAGCGGCGATCCCGCGCCGCACCCGCCACCACCCGGTCGGCAGCAACCGCCCCGCCGGCCGCGCCGCCACCGCGACGCCGACCACCACCATCGTCGACGCCTGAAGCAGCGGACCGGCACCCAGATCGTGCGCCCGGTCGATGGCGCCGATGATCAGCCCGACGCCGGTGGCGAGACGCACCGCGTCCAGCACCGGCAGCGCCCCCGTTCGCCGAGCGCCCCGTCCGACCCCCGAACCCGCTGCGACCGGCGAACCCGCCCCAACCGTCGCGGACAACCGGCCCAGCGGCCCTGCCGCCAACAGCGCCGCCACCGCGACGAGCGGCAGCAGACCGCCGAACACCCAACGCCACCCGGCGTGTTCGGCCACGACACCGGCGATGCCGGGCCCGATCACGCCGGGCAGCACCCAGGCGGTGGAGAGCACGGCCAGCATGCGCGGCCGCACCGCCTCCGGGTACGCGGTGCCGATGCAGGCGTAGCTCACCGCGGGGATCGCGCCCGCCCCGAACCCCTGCAGCAAACGGCCGGACACCAGCACGGCCATGTGCGGCGCCACCGTGCCCACCGCGAGCCCCGCTGCGAACAGGCCCATCCCGATCAGGTACGGCCGCCACGGTCCCATCCGGTCGGTGGCCGGACCGGCCAGCAGCACGCCGACGATGCTGCCCACCGAGAAGAGGCTGAAGGCGAGTCCGTAACCGGCACGACCGAGCTCGTCGCCGACGGCGGGCATCACCGTCGCCACCGCCAGGATCTCCGAGCCGACCAACGTCACCGAGGCGACCAGCGCAACGGTGAGGCCGCGCAGCGCCGGACCGAAGATCGTGTCGGGCCCGACCGCACCCACCGACCCGACCGCACCGACCGACTCGACCGCACCCACCGGCCCGGCCGCGGCGACCGGCCCGACCGGACCGGCGCCACCTTCCGGCTCGTCGGCCCCGGCGTTCATCGCCGCTCAGCCCTCGCAGGCGCGAACGGCCTCGGCCGCGCTGAACGCCCCGTCGTAGAGCGCCCGGCCGACGATCACGCCACCGAGGCGTCGACCGGCCGCTTCGAGCGCACGCAGTTCGGTCAGATGGGCCAGCGCCCCCACCCCACCGGACGCGATCACCTCGATCGGCGTGGCGGCCAGCAACTCGCGATACAGCCCCACGTCGGGCCCGGCGTGGGTGCCGTCCACCTCGATCTGGGTCACCACGAACGCGTCCGGCGCAGTGCCGAAGCGAGCGAGCGCGTCCAGCACCGACACCCCACTGCCCTCGGTCCAGCCCCGCACCGCCACCTCACGGCCTCGAACGTCGAGCCCGACGGCGACCCGGCCCTGTGCGGCGATGGCAGGCACGAGCTCGTCGTCGCTCATCGCCGCGGTGCCGACCACGACCCGGCCCACACCGAGGCCGAACAGCTCGGTCGCGTCGGCCAGGGAGCGCACCCCTCCCCCGGTCTGCACCGGGACGTCGACCGCGGCGGCGATGGCGGCGATGACCGGCCGGTTGACCGGCTCGCCGGAGCGGGCCGCGTCGAGGTCGACCACATGGATCCACGATGCACCGGCGTCGGCCCAGACCCGGGCCTGGGCGACCGGGTCATCGCCGTAGACGGTCTCCTGCGCGTAGTCGCCCTGGTAGAGCCGCACGCACCGACCGCCGCGCAGATCGATGGCGGGGAACAGCCGGAACATCGACGTCGCCTCCACCGCTCAGCCGGCCAGCCGGGCCGGGGCGGCCGCCGCGCAGCGCTGCACGAAGTTGCGCAGGATCCGCAGCCCGTTGACGCCGGACTTCTCGGGGTGGAACTGGCACCCCCACACGTTGTCCCGCTCCACCGCGGCGACGACGGTGCCGCCGTAGTCGCAGGTCCCCACCGCGTGGGTGGGGTCGGCGGGGGCGTAGGAGTGCACGAAGTACACCCACGGCTCGTCGCCCAGCCCGTCGAGCAGCGCGCTGGCACCGGTCCGGTCGAGTCGGTTCCACTGCATCTGCGGGCGCTTGACCCCGTCGGGAAGCAACGTGACCCGACCCGCCAGGATGCCGAGACCGGCCACGCCGGGGCTCTCGTCGGACGCCTCGTAGAGCATCTGCAGGCCGACGCAGATGCCCAGGAACGGCCGGCCGGACGCCGCCGCCTCAACGGCCATCGCATCGATGCCGGAGTTGTGCACCGCCTCCATGCAACGCCCGAAGGCGCCGACACCGGGCAGCACCACGCCCGCCGCGGCGGCGATGACCTCGTGATCGGCGGTGAGCCGGGCGTCCGCCCCGGCAGCCTCGAGCGCCTTCTGCGCCGAGCGCAGGTTGCCGATGCCGTAGTCGAGCACGGCCACCAACGGGCGGGCCTCGTTCACCGCGCCTGCCTGGTTCGCTCGCTCCGCGTCGCTCACAGCGCCTGCCTGGTTCGCTCGCTCCGCGTCGCTCACAGCGTCCCTGTCGTGGAGGGGATCGCGTCACCCTCGATGCGGATGGCGTCGCGCAACGCTCGGGCCACCGCCTTGAACGTCGCCTCGATGATGTGGTGGGTGTTGCGCCCCCGCACCAGTTCGACGTGCATGGTGATGCCGGCACCGCCGACGACGGCCCGGAAGAACTCCTCGGCCAGCTGCGCGTCGAACGGTGGGCTGCCGTAGAGCACCTGCTGCTGCGGGTAGTCGAGCTCCCAGTGCAGGTACGGCCGACCCGACAGGTCGAGCGCCACGTCGACCAGCGCCTCGTCCAGCGGTACCCGCACGTTGGCGAAGCGACGCACGCCGGCCTTGTTGCCCAGCGCCTCGCCCAGCACCGTACCGAGCAGTATGCCCGTGTCCTCGACGGTGTGGTGGGTGTCGATGTGCAGATCTCCGTTGACGTGCACGGTGAGGTCCATGCTGCCGTGACGGGCGAGCTGGTCGAGCATGTGATCGAAGAAGCCGATGCCGGTGGCGATGTCGCCCTGCCCGGTGCCGTCGAGGTCGACGGCGATGTCGATGCTGGTCTCCTTGGTGACCCGGCTGCGCTTTGCCTGTCGCGTCATCAGAGCGTCTCCTCCAACGCCCGGAGGAAGGCGTCGTTCTCGTCCTTGGTGCCGACGGTGATGCGCAGGCACCCGTCCAGCCGTGGCCACGACGCGCAGTTTCGCACCAGCACCCCGCGGTCCAACAACCCTTTCCACACCGTTGCCCCGTCCATCGAACGGGGCCGGAAGAGCACGAAGTTGGCACCCGACGGCCAGACCTGCACATCGAGCGCGGCCAACCGGCCGACGATGCGGCCCCGCTCCTCCACGATCGCCGCCACCCGGGCGTTCATGTCCTCGGCGAACTCCAGGGCCAGGATGCCCGCCTGCTGCTTGAGCACGTCGAGGTGGTAGGGCAGCACGATCTTGTCGAGCTCGCTGACCACCCAACCCGGACCGATCAGGTAGCCGAGCCGGGCGGCCGCCATCGACCACGTCTTGGAGTAGGTGCGGGTGATGACCAACGGCGTGTCCTCGGTCAGCAGCTCGGTCGCCGTCCACGAGGCGAACTGGCCGTACGCCTCGTCCACCACGAGCAGGGCACCGCGATCGGTCACCCGCTGCAGGACCGCGGTCACCAGCTCGCGGGGTTCCTCCCGGCCGGTCGGGTTGTTGGGCGAGCACAGGAACACCACCGAGGGGTTCCCGGCCGCCAGCACCCGGTCCACCTCGTCGAGGGACAGCACGAACTCATCGTCGCGTTCCCCTTCGATCACCGTGGCGCCGGTCAGGTGGGCGATGTGGCTGTGCAGCGCGTACGTCGGCTCGAAGGTGGCGACGGTTCGCCCGAACCCGGCGTAGGTGAGCAGCAGGGTCTGCAGCACCTCGTTGGAGCCGTTGGCCGCGAACACGCGCTCCGGGCCGACACCGTGCATCGCGCCGATCCGGGTCCGTAGCTCGGTGGCGGCACGATCGGGGTAGCGGTGCCATTCGACGTCGTGCACCGCGGCGGCGAGGCGCTGCGTGAACGCGGCCGGCGGCGGGAAGGGCGACTCGTTCGTGTTGAGCCGCACCGGCACGTCGACCTGCGGTGAGTGGTAGCCCTCCATGAGGGCGAGGTCGTCACGGGGTCGGATGCGAGCGCTCATCGGGCCGCCTGTCGCAGGGTGATGGAACTGGCGTGGGCGTCGAAGCCCTCGGCGCGGGCGAGCGCGACGACGTGCGGGGCGAGGCGCTCGAAGCCGGCGGGCTGCACCTCCACCGTGTGCATGTGCTTGGTGAAGTCGTCCACCGACAGCACCGACGAGAACCGCGCCGATCCGTAGGTGGGCAGGGTGTGCGACGGACCGGCTGCGTAGTCGCCCACCGATGCCGGCGAGTGCGGCCCGAGGAAGACGGCGCCCGCGTTGCGAACCCGGCCGACCTCGGCGACCGCCGCGTCGCACAGCAACTCGAGGTGTTCGGGGGCGATCACGTTGGCCACCTCGATGGCCTGCGCCGCGTCGTCGCACACCACGGCGTAGCCGTTGAGGTCCAGGGTGGAGAGGATCTCGGCCTTCCGGGGGGCGCGGTCGACCAGCGCTTCGATGGCGGCGCTGACCGAATCGGCCACCGCGTCGGACCAGCACACGAGCCACGCCAACCCGTCGGGCCCGTGCTCGGCCTGCACGATGACGTCGATGGCGGCGAACTCCGCGGCGACCGTCTCGTCGGCGACGACGACCACCTCGCTCGGCCCGGCGAACGCCGAGGGGATGGCCACCAGGCCGCGGCCCGCCACCTCGCGCTTGGCCACCGCCACGTACACGTTGCCCGGGCCGACGATGACGTCCACCGGGCGGATCGTCTCGGTGCCGAACGCCAGCGCTCCGATGGCCTGGGCGCCGCCGATGGCGTACACCTCGTCCACCCCCGCCACCGCCGCGGCGGCCAGGGTGACGGCGGGAACGGTCCCGGTGCCCCGCTCGGGTGGGACGCACAGCGCCACCTCGGCCACCCCGGCGACCTTGGCCGGGATGGCGGTCATCAACACCGTCGAGGGGTAGATGGCCCGACCGCCCGGCACGTAGCACCCGGCCCGGGCAACCGGCTGCCGCCAGGAGCGGATGACCACCCCGTCGGCCTGGTGGGTGTGCGGGGCGGTCAACGTCGAGCGCTGGAACGCCTCGATCTCCTCGGCGGCGGCCTCGAGCGCGGACCGCACCGTCGGATCGATCCGCTCCAGGGCGGCCTGCAGGGCGGCGGGCGGCACCCGCAGCTCGTCGAGCTGCACCCGGTCGAAGCGCTCGGTGTACTCCCGCACCGCAGCGTCGCCCCGGGCCTCCACGGCGGCGAGGATCTCCCGCACGGCGGCGATGGGCTCATCGCCCGCCACGATCGGTTTGGGCAGCCGGTGGCGCAGCTCCTCGGCCGGGACACCACGGACGTCGAGTCTCTTCAGCATGACGGCGCAACGCTACCGACCCGGCCGGACCGTGACCCCCTTCGAGATCCACGATCGCCTGCGAGCGAGCGATGCGGCGTCTGCGGCAGGGGCGGTCGCTCGCGTGGCCCTCGCCACCCCCGTCGCTCCTACGGTGTGCGGATGGCGAGCATCACCGCACAGCTGTCCAGCATCACGTCCTCGCTCGACGAGCTCACCAGCCGCGTGGCTGCGTTGGCCGAGGAGCAGTTGAAAGCGAAGCAGGAGCAGACCGCGCTGGAGCTCGAGGAAGCCGAACGGTCGCTGCGGTCGGGGATCCGCCGGCTCGAGCGGCTGCTGCGAACGCTCTGAACCCGCCGCGCAGGAGCGGGATCCCGGGTCGGCCGGGAGGCGATCCCCCCGCCTGAAGGGAATCTTCCGATGGCACGGTGAAGTCAACGGTGCGGTTCAGCGTTGAACCAGGCGATGCGACGCTGTGGAGACCGCCGAGAGGCCCGGCCGGGCCGAACGCAGGAACCGGGCTGAAAACAGCGTCAGCGCCGCGCAAGGCGGCGCTGACGGGGCGACACTGGGCGGCGGATCCCTATGTCGCCTGTTACCAGGTGGCGGGAACCTGGTGACATCCATAGTAACCACACCACGGAGCGTCGTGCCAGCGATCTCGGGAAAAAATCCGAATTTCCTCTTGCGTACCGCGTTATGCCTGCTTGGGGCGTCGGGTCGGTAACAGGCTCGCCGGGCAGATGTCCTCCAATGAGCACTCTGCGCATTTCGGCTTCCGAGCGGTGCAGACGCGGCGCCCGTGCAGGATCAGGCGCAGCCCCAGCGGCCCGAGGTCGGCGGGCGGCACCATGGCGTTGACCTCGCGCTCGATCGCCACCGGATCGGTCTCGGTGGTGATGCCGAGGCGCTGGGTGAGGCGCTGGACGTGCGTGTCGACGGCGAAGCCGGGCAGGCCGAGCGCCACGCTGCGCACCACGTTGGCCGTCTTGCGGCCCACCCCGGGCAGGCTGACGAGGTCCTCGATGGGCCCCGGCACCACGCCGCCGTACTCCTCGACCAGCCGGTTGGCCATGCCCAGCAGGCTGCGCGTCTTCGCCTTGTAGAAGCCGGTGGTGAACACCAGCTGCTCGACCTCGGCCGGATCGGCGTGGGCGAGGTCCTCCGGCGCCGGGTAGCGGGCGAACAGCGCCGGGGTCACCTTGTTCACGTTGGCGTCGGTGGACTGCGCCGACAGGATCGTCGCCACCAGCAGCTCGTAGGGGTTGGCGTGGTCCAGCTCGCAGTGCGCGTCGGGGTAGACCTCGGCCAGTCGCCGGGCCACCTCGCGGGCGCGTCCCTTCGGGGTTCTCGGTTTCGCCATCGCTGCAGCGCCCTCCGCTCGGGTCGGCGGGGTCTGGCCCCGGGTCCGCGGTAGACCTCGTCGAACGGTAGTGCCGGTGCAACGACCGCCCCGAAGACCGCTCCCCGGCCCACCCGGTGCCCCGGAGGGGTAGTCTCGGCCGATGGCGCTGCACGGACCGGCACACCTGCTCGACGCCGGCGAGCTGGCGGCGATGACCAGCCTGTTCCGCCGCCTCACCCCAGGCATCCGTCACGCCCCGCTGGGTGACGCCACCTGGCGTCGGCTGGCGTCCGGTCCCGACACCGACTTCTGCGCCGCGTGGGCCACGAGCGACGCGCTCGAGGACGGCCACCCCGACGAGGTGATCGCCTACGCCCAGGTCACCCGGATGCCGGCGGACGAGGTTTGGGTCGCCGAGCTCGTCGTCGAACCCGACCACCAGGACCAGCTCGTGCACCTCGGTGCGCCGCTGCTGACCCGTGCGCTGAAGGGCTCCGGCCAGCACACCCACTACTGGGTGAGCGATCCCACCCCCGGCCACCTCGAGGTCGTCGCCCGGCTCGGCCTGCACGATCACCGGATCCTGCAGCAGATGAAGCGTCCGCTGCCGCTCGACGCACCGGCGGAGCTGCGCGGCCTCGAGACCCGCCCCTTCGTGGTGGGCGAGGACGAGGACGTGCTGCTGGAGGTGAACCGGCGGGCCTTCGCGTCGCACCCGGATCAGGGCCACATGACCCGAGCGCAGCTCGACGAGCGCATGCACCAGTCGTGGTTCGATCCCCGGGGCTGCCTGCTGACCGAGATCGACGGCCAGGTCGCCGGGTTCTGCTGGACCAAGCTGTTCGACGACTACGACCCGCCGCTGGGCGAGATCCACATCATCGGCGTGGACCCCGCCTTCGCCGGCCGGGGTCTCGGCCCGCGCCTGGTCGTGGCGGGGCTGGAGTACCTCGCCGGGCGCGGGGCCCGCGAGGGCGTGCTGTTCGTGGAGGGCGACAACGACGGCGCCCGGGCCATGTACGACCGACTCGGGTTCGAGGTGACGCGCACCGATCGGGCCTTCGCCACCTCCCTGCATGGGTGAGCACCCCTCGCCCGCACCGGCGACGGCGCCCGTCCCCGGGCGCAGCCGCTACGACCTCGATCGGGCGGGGTTGGCCGAGCTGTTGGCCGGCGAGCCCCGGTTCCGGATCGAGCAGGTCTGGGAAGGGCTCTACGCCCAGGGTCGCGAGCCGGCGGCGATGACCAACCTCCCCACGGCGTTGCGAGCCAGGCTCGACCAGCTGGCCCCACCGGCGTTGCAGGTCGCAACCGAGCAGGTGGCCGACGGCGGCGAGACCATCAAGACGTTGTGGGCGCTGGCGGACGGGGCCCTCGTGGAATCGGTCCTCATGCACTACCGGGATCGCACCACGGTCTGCGTGTCGACCCAGGCCGGCTGTGCGATGGCCTGCGGGTTCTGTGCCACCGGCCAGGCGGGGTTCCGTCGCCACCTCCAGGTCGGCGAGATCGTGGAGCAGGCGGTGCGGGCCCGGAGCAGTGCGGCGGCGACCTCCCGCCGGCTCTCCAACGTGGTGTTCATGGGGATGGGTGAGCCGCTGGCGAACTACGACCGGGTGTGGGCTGCCATCCGCCGCTTGCACGACGATGTCGGCCTCTCGGCTCGCCACCTCACCGTGTCGACCGTGGGCATCGTGCCCGGCATCCGCCGCATGGCCGCCGAGGCGGAGCCGGTCAACCTTGCGGTGAGCCTGCACGCCGCCGACGACGAGCTGCGCGACGAGCTGGTGCCGATCAACCGGCGCTACCCCCTCGATGAGCTGATGGACGCCTGCGCCGAGTACCTGGCGGCCAAGAACCGGCGGTTGTCGTTCGAGTGGGCGCTGATCGACGGGGTGAACGACCGGCCGGTCGATGCGGCGCGGCTCGCGGCCCGGGCACGGGCGCTGCGGGCGCACGTCAACCTGATCCCGCTCAACGCCACGCCCGGCTACCCGACTCGCGGCACCCCGCCGGCCCGGGTGGTGGCCTTCCGTGACGATCTCGTCGCCCGCGGCGTGAACGCCACGGTTCGACGTAACCGGGGCACCGACATCGCCGCCGCCTGCGGCCAGCTCGCCGCCCGCTCCCCTGCGTCGTCCGAACAACCGGTCACCACGCAACCGGGCACCACGCAACCGGGCACCACGCAACCGGGCACCACGCAACCGGTCACGCTGAGCACGCGACGGTGATCCCGTCGTCGGTGCGCACGGCATCGACGAGCACCTCGCCCTCCCCGACCGTCGCCCCCGGCCACACCACGGCGTGGCGCACCACGCCGTCGACCCGAGCGCCGGCGCCGATCACCGCCCCGTCGAGCACGGCGTGGGGACCGATGACCGCCGTCGGATCGACCAACGCCCCGCCACCGGTCAGCGCCAGCGCCTCCCGGTTGGCCCGCAGGTACTGGGCGGGCGTGCCGCAGTCCACGAACGGGCCGTCGATGCCGATGGAACGCAGCCGTCCGGCGGCCAGCGCATCCCGCCACAGGCGCTCCCACAGCCCGGCCGGCCGGGGTTCGATCGAACGGGCCAGGGACCACGGCATGATCGAGGCGACGATGCCGGATCGGCTGTGCAACGGGGGCGGGCCCGACACCGCCACGGTGAGCGTCTCGCCATCCCAGTCCTCGACCAGGCCGGCCAACGACGCGGGGCACCAGGTGTCGCCGTTGACGATGAGCAGACCCCGCCCATCGAGCCAGTCCCGCAGCGGACCCAGCGCCCCGGCGGTGCCGAGGGCCACCTCCTCGTGCGACCGACGCACCGGCGTGGCGAACGGCGAACCGTCGAGGTGGGCGGCGAGCCGAGCTCGGCCGTGGCACAGGTTGACCGCCACCCAGCGGGCATCGGGCTCGTCGGCGGGACGGTCGAGCGCGTCGAACACGCGGGCGAGCGCGAGATCGAGCAGCGCCAGGTTACCGACCGGGCAGAGCGGCTTGGGTCGGCGCTCGGTCAGCGGGCGCAGGCGCGTGCCGGCGCCGGCTGCGAGGACCAGGGCCGCCAGATCGGCCCGCGGGCGGCCCATGGATCAGCCGCGGCTCAGCGGGCCGGTCCCGGGCTCACTCGAAGGGCTGGGGAGCGGCCGTCGTGGGCGGGAACTCGCCCTTGGCCGGCGGGGCGAGGACGGGGTCGATCACCTGGATGACGCCGTTGGGCGCCTGGAGATCGGGGTCGATGATCTTCGCCTCGACGCCGGCGGCGGCCCGGGTGTGGACCGTCTTGTCGGCGCCGATGACGAGCTCGGTGCCGGACGCGTCGAGCAGGATGCTCTCGAGGGTGACCGATCCGCTCTCGACCAGCTCCAGCAGACGGGGCGGGGAGTCCGGGTCGTACCCCTCCGGCTCGGTGAAGCGCACGTCGTAGTCCACGATGTGCTGCTGCAGGGTGCGCAGCACCACCTCGGCGTCCTCCGGCTCGAGCTGCTCCTCGGGGTCGCAGCTGACGCCGGCCTTGCGGAACGCGTCGTTCGTCGGCGCGAACAGGGTGACCGGACCGGTGCCCGTGACCGCAGCGGCCGCGCCGACCTGGGTGACGCAGTCCAGCAGGGTGGTGAAGCGCTGATCCTCGTCGGCGGCCAGGAACGAGGCGATGTCGCTGGGCGGGGCCTCGGACCGCGGCGCACCGCTCACGGCCACCGTGGGGTTGGAGCCGCTGCAGGCCGCCCCGGCCGTGGCCAGGGCGACGACGACGAGCGCGGAGAACGTGAGCGGTCGGGGACGACGCATGGCTGTTGTTCTACCACCGCGGCACCCGCCGCAGGGAAATAGGCGGACCGCCCGCGGCCGACCGCGGACCGGCCACCGATCCCCCGTGACCAGCCACGGCCGGCGGTTCGTGACGCTGGTCACCGATTCGCTACGGTCCGGTCCGTCGTGGATGCGCCCGCGGTCTTCAACCTGGCCGACCTGTTCGAGGCGGTCGCCGATCACCGCGGCGACGACCTCGCGATCGTGGCCGGGGCGGAGCGCGCCTCCTATCAGGCGCTCGATCGGCTCGCCGCCTGCTGGGCCGCCACGCTCGCCGGCCTCAGGGTCGCCCCCGGTGATCGGGTCGCGCTGATGCTGCGCAACCACCTCCCCCACGTGGCAGCCCTGCTCGGGGCGTTCAAGTTGCGCGCCGTACCCCTCAACGTCAACCTCCACTACACGGTCGAGGAGCTGCGCCACCTGCTGTCCGACGCGGATCCGGCGGTGGTGGTGTGCGAGGACGAGCTCGAATCGACCGTCCGCAGCGCGGTCGAGCAGAACACGTGGGGGCCGTCCGCCCCGGCCGTGTCGGTGTGGCCCCTCCACGCCCTGACCCACCTGCTCGAGACCACCCCACCCGCGCCGCGCCGACGGGACCGCTCCGGGTCCGATCGGTACCTCCTCTACACCGGCGGCACGACCGGCCTGCCCAAAGGTGTCGAGTGGCGTCAGGAGGACCTGTTCTTCGCCGCCCTCGGCGGCGACTCCCGCGTCGACGGTGCCCTGACCACCCCGTCGGATGCCCTCGCTGCGCTGCGCCACGCCCCCACCCGGGTGCTGGTCGCCTGCCCGCTGATGCACGGCACCGCGCAGTGGGTGACCCTCGGCGCGCTGCTGTCGGGCGGGACGGTGGTGGTGTTCACCGAGGACGCCTTCGACGCCGACGAGCTGCTCGACCTCGCCGAGCGGGAGCGGGTGGCCCAGCTGGTCGTCGTCGGCGACGCCTTCGCCGTTCCACTGGCCGACGCGCTCGACGCCCAGCCCGACCGCTGGCAGCTCGACGACCTGGTCGCCGTGGCCAGCGGCGGCGCCTCGCTCGCTCCCGAGACCGCCCGGAGGCTGCTGGCCCACCTGCCCGGCGCGGTGGTGGTGGACGGCTACGGGACCTCCGAGACGGGCGGCCACGCCCGACGCATCCACATCCCCGGCGCGCCCGCCTCGGGCGCGGCGTTCACCCCGGGCACGGACACCGCGCTCATCGGCTTCGACGGCACGCTGGTACCCCGCGACAGCACCGAGCTGGGCCGCATCGCCCGCTCGGGACGCATCCCCCTCGGCTACCGGAACGACCCCACCCGCACCGCCGTCACCTTCCCGCTCATCGACGAACGGCGCTGGGCCCTGACCGGCGACCTCGGGCGCTGGCGGGCCGACGGCACCATCGAGCTGGTGGGCCGGGGCGAGCGCACGGTGAACTCGGGAGGCGAGAAGGTGGACGCCCTCGAGGTCGAGGCGGTGGTGCGCACCCACCCGGCGGTGGCCGATGCGATGGTCGTCGGCGTGCCCGATGCCCGCTTCGGGGAGGTCGTCGGCGTGCTGGTGAAGCTGGCGCCGGGGGCGTCGCTGTCCGTCGAGCAACTCGCCCGGTTCTGCCGCTCCTCGCTGGCCCGCTTCAAGTTGCCCCGCCACGTGGCGGTGGTCGACCACCTGCCGCGCACCGCCACCGGCAAGCCGGACTACCGCTCCGCAGTGGCCCACCTGCAACGGCGCTGACCCCGGTGGCGGGCCCGACGCGCCCGCCGGCGGCGATGCGCCAGTAGCGGACGGGGCTGCCTACCATCGGCCAGCGTGAACCGCAGCCAGCCGAGCCTGCCCTCCCACGAGGATCCCCTGCCGACCGGCGAGGCGAAGGTGGTGGCCGTGCGCTCCATGTTCGACCGCATCGCCCCCCGCTACGACCTCGTCAACCGGGTCATGACCTTCCGCATGGACGTCGGCTGGCGGCGTCGCACCGTGCGCGAGCTCGGCCTGCCCGCCGGCTCGCTGGTCGCCGACCTCGCCTGCGGCACGGGGGATCTGTGCCGGGACCTCACCGGGGCCGGGTTGCGGGCGGTCGGCTTCGATCTGTCCTACGGCATGCTGCACCACGCCCGAACCACGGTGCCCTTGGCCCAGGCCGACATCCTGCGCCTGCCGGTGCCCGACGGCTGTCTCGACGGCATCACCTGCGGTTTCGCCCTGCGCAACCTCGCCGCCCTGCCGCCGTTCTTCGCCGAGTGCGCCCGCGTCGTGCGCCCCGGCGGCCGGGTGGCGCTGCTGGAGGTGAGCGCGCCCCGCAACAAGGTGCTGGCCCTGGGCCATGGCATGTACTTCGGCAAGGTGGTGCCCTTCATCGGCGGGCGCCTCTCGGACCGATCGGCGTACCAGTACCTGCCCCGCTCGGTGGCCTCCCTGCCCGAGCCCGACGTCCTGCTCGGCCAGCTGGCCGACGCCGGCTTCACCGATGTGGTCCGCCACCAGCTCTCCACCGGGATCGCCCAGCTCATCGTCGCCACCCGGACGGCCGGGTGAACGAGCTGCCGCGGCTGCGGGCGGAGGCCTTCCGCGTCGACGACGACGTCGACCTGGTCGGCCTGGCCGGACCGGACGGTATGGTCATCACCCGCAACGGGTGGGGCATGGCCGGCCTCGGGGTGGCCGCCACCATCGAGTGCGGCCCCGGCGAACGCCACCGGCTGGCCCAGCTGACCCATACCGTACTGAACGGTATTGAGCTGCAGGGCAGCGGGCGCGACGGGACGGGCAACGCCCCACCACCGGTCGCCTTCGGCGCCCTTCCCTACGACCCCCAGGGCGCGGCCCGGCTGCTGGTGCCCGCCGTGCAGTTGCACCGCCAAGCCGACGGCACCCGCTGGGCGGTGGTCATCCAGCCCGCCATACCGAGCGGTAGGTCACCGGAGCGACACGGCCCACCGCCCATCCCCGTGCGGCCCGACGAGCCGCTGCCGTCACGCTTCGACGTCGCCGCCGCCCGGGATCCGGCGTGGTGGATGGACCTCGTCGCCCAGGCCACCGCCCGCATCCGGGCCGGGCAACTGCGCAAGGTCGTCCTCGCCCGCGAGATCGTGGTCACCGCCGACCGGCCGGTGGACCCCCGGCCGGCGCTGCGCCGCCTGCGCGCCGCCTACCCGAGCTGCTACGTCAGCTACATCGACGGCTTCCTCTGCGCCAGCCCCGAGCTGCTGGTGTCGAGGCGCGGCGACGTGGTGCGGGCCCACCCGATGGCCGGCACCGCCCCCCGCCTGGGCGATCCGGCCGCCGACGCCAAGCTGGCCGCGTCGTTGCTGGCCAACCCGAACTACCGTCACGAACACCGCCTGACCATCGACATGGTGCACGACACGCTGCTGCCGTACTGCTCCTTCCTCGACGCCGAGCCCGAGCCGTCGGTGGTGGCGGTGGCCAACGTGCAACACCTCGCCACGCTCGTCGAAGGGCGGTTGTCGCGGCCCGAGCCGTCGGTCCTCGAGCTGGTCGACCGCCTCCACCCCACCCCCGCGGTGGGCGGCGATCCCCGGGAGGCGGCACTGGAGGTGCAGCGCGAGCTCGAGCAGCTGGACCGACGCCGCTACGCCGGTGCCGTGGGCTGGGTCGACGCCGCCGGCGACGGTGAGTGGGCCGTCGGCATCCGCTCCGCCGAGTTCGACGGCGCCACGGTGCGGGTCTACGCCGGCAACGGCATCGTCGCCGACTCCGAGCCGGCGACCGAGCTGGCCGAGACCCAGGCGAAGTTCGCCGCCGTGCTCGGCGCGCTGGTCCGGCCCTGACCGCACAGGCCCCCGGCCCGGTCGCCACGACCGCACGTTGCGGGCGCAACGAGGCCGGGACGTAGCGTGGGCGGCGTGACCAGCGCAGCTCCCCCGGACAGCGATCCCAACCCGATCTCGCCCGCCACCGCGGCAGCGCCGACCGCGCCCGCCACCGCGGCAGCGCCGACCGCGGCAGCGCCGACCGCGGCGGCGTCCGCGATGCCCGACGGCCGGGTCCTGGCGGTGATGGCGCACCCCGACGACGTGGACTTCGGCATGGCGGGCAGCGTGGCGACGTGGACCGCAGCGGGGATCGAGGTCGTCTACTGCATCGTCACCAACGGCGACGCCGGAGGGTTCGACCCGGGCATCTCCCGAGCCGACATGGCCGTGCTGCGGCAGCAGGAGCAACGGGCCGCGGCGGCCACCGTGGGGGTGACCGACGTGCGGTTCCTCGGCTACCCGGACGGGCGGGTGGTGGTGTCGTTGGAACTGCGCCGCGACATCGCCCGGGTCATCCGGCAGGTGCAACCGGCCTTCGTGATGACCCAATCCCCGGTGCGGGACTTCAACCGCATCTTCGCCAGCCACCCGGACCACCTGGCGGTGGGCGAAGCCACGCTGTGCGCCGTCTACCCCGACGCCCGCAACCCCTTCGCCCACCCCGAACTGCTCGACGAGGGCCTCGCCGAGCACGTGGTCCGGGAGGTGTGGTTGACCGGCGGGCCGGGTGCCGACGCGTGGGTGGACATCACCGCGCACTTCGACCGCAAGATCGAGGCCCTGTACTGCCACGCCTCCCAGGTCTCCCACCACGAGCCGGTCGCCTTCCGGGAGCGACTGCGGTCCTGGGCGGAGCTCTCGGCGGGAGCCGCCGGCTGGACCCCGGACCGGCTGGCAGAGGGGTTCCGGCGGGTCAGCACCGGCTGAACCCTCCCGTATCGTCCGACCGACGCCACCGCGGGTGCGTCCGCCGGTGCGGTCTGCGGGATCCGATGCAACCGGCCGCGGGCACCCGGCGACGGTCGTCCGGCTCCGGCGTCGCAGCGCGGTCGGCGCCCTAGGCTGAAGCACACGAGGCCGTCACCGGCCGGACGGCACCGGTCAGCGGGACCGGCTGTCCCGGAGCTTCGGGACCAGGTCGTCGGGACCTCCGGACCGGCTTCGTCGGCGGCGGAGAAGTGGCGGAGGCGTGATGAGCGACGGGACAGCGGTGCGCTTGCTGGTCTGGGACGACCCGGATGTACGGCAGACCAGGGACGCGGTGTTGGTGGCGGAGGTCGACGACGATCGCCACGCGCAGCTCGAGCAGCTCTACCGGTGGCTGGCCCGCCGCTGCGGCCCGGCCGAGCAGCCCGAGGCATGCCTGTTCACGGTGGTCCACCCCGGCGACGAGGTCGCCACCGCAGCGCGGGTCACGACCATCCGCGAGCAGGGCTTCGCCGTCCACGTGCGACGCGACGGCCACCGAGCCGGGGGTGAGGCCGCGGTCGCATCGCTGAGCGAGCCCATGTGGTCGATGATCGACGGCTTCAACCGGGCCGGGCGGCTGCGCGAGGTCGTCGTCGGCAGCCATGACGCCGAGGCGTTCGGCGAGCGCCTCGATGCGCTGGCTGCCTCCGGCGTCGCGGTCACCCTGCTCGGCTTCCGGGAACGGGCCGGTTTCGCCTGCGGGCGCGGCGGCATCGACTTCGTGGACCTCGAGGAGATCGACGGGCTCTACGGCGATCCCCTCCCCCGCACCAACCTCTACGACCTGCCGATCGACGGCCGCACCCTGCCGCCGCTGCGCCGGCCCGAGACCGCCCCGCCGGGGCGCGCCTCGCTGTCGATGTTCTCGGGTGTGGGGCGCTCCGTTGGCCGGGAGGCACCGTCGAGCGCCCGCACGGGACCGGCACCGGCGGCCCCGCCCGCCGCACGCCACGATGCGCCGTCCGCCATCGAGCGCGGGGCCGGCGCCGCGGCGGCCGATCCGGCGCCCGGCGACTCGCCGCCGAGTGAGGCGGTCACCACCCACGAGGTTCGCCAACCCGAGCCTGCCGAGACGGCACCGGAGGCCATGGCCGAACCGACCGTGGCCGACGTCGCGGAGCCGCCGGCGGCCCCGGCCGCGCTGCCGCCGGCCGCCGGCCCGCCAGCGCCGCCGGTGGTCGTCGTGCCCCGCGAGCCCCTCGCCGCGCCCGCGCCCACCGCGGTGGTGACGGCCGACGCGGCGGCGACGCCGACACCCCGGCCCCCGACCACGACGCCCCCGGCGTTGGCCGCCTTCCTGGCCGGGGCCAACCCGACCGGGGCCCGCGCCGAACCGTGGGCGTCGGGTCCGTCGGCAGGGCCTGCGGCCATCGACCTGACCGAGCACGAGCCGGCCTCGCACGAACCCACGGTGGCGCGGTCGGCACCGGTCGCCCAGCCCGTCGAGCCACCCGACTCGACGGCGGTCGACGGCGGGCCCGACGGGCGGCCCGACCCCCACGCCGACGGCGCGATCGACGTCGACGCGGCCCCGCTCCCGCCGATGCCGCCGTGGCAGAGCTCGTCGGTCCGCTCCACGCCGCTCAACCCGGCCCACCAACGCCCGGCCTCGTCGCTCGACGGACCGCCTCGGTTCAGCCCGCCGGCGGACTGATCGGGACAGCGGGACGATCCCCGCTGGCGTCGAGCCTCCGCCGTACGCGGGCATGGAGCTCCTCGTGCACGGCGGTGTTGGTGTTGCGGTCCGCCGTGTGCACGACGACCGCCGCTACCGGACCATCTGTGGTGCCGAGCACATCGAGAGCGTCGGACAGCGCTGCGCTGGACCTGACCGTGATCGTCTCGATGCCGTGGGCGGCGAGCACCTGCTCGATGCTGACCTCCTGCGCCGTGCCGAACAACTGCTCGAACCGATCGGGCGCCACCACCGACGCCTGCGGCAGGAAGGAGAAGATCCCGCCGCCGCGGTTGTCGACCACCACCATGCGCAAACGGGCCCGGCGGTGGCGGCAGTTGAGCAGCGCGGTGCTGTCGTGGAGCAGGGCGAGATCGCCGATGAGCAACCACGCCGGCTGCGGGTAGAGGGTGCAGGCGGCGCCCAGCGCGGTGGCGACGACCCCGTCGATGCCGTTGGCTCCGCGGTTGGCCAGCACGATCGGTCCCGCCGCGCCGGCCGGGGCGGGCTCGGCGTACCACTCGAGATCCCGGATCGGCATCGAGGAGGACACGACCAGCGCAGCCGCAGCGTGACGGCGGGCGGCGGCCAGCACGGCCCGTGCCACCAGCGGCTCCGACGGAGCAGCCGCCCGGGCCACCGGGTCCTCGGTCGCCTGGGCGAAGGCGGCGCCCAGCGCGGCGGCCGCCGCGTCGTCCGCTCGCCGCCATTCGGCGAGCCAGGACCCCCCACCAAACGCCGAATCGGCGGCGATTCGTTCCGAGGGGTTGACGAGCCCGTCTTCCACCATCGACACCAGTACGTCATGGAGCGCTCGTGCGAACACTGAGGGTGCAGATTCGAGGAGGGTGTCCGCCAGACGGTCCGGGTCCCACCACGCTCCGCTTCGGTTGACGAGCACCCACGCCGCAACACGACCGACGGATTCGTCATGATCAGCCACCCCGTTGGGTTCGGCCGGCACCCGGGTCGCGGCGGCCAGCCACTGCGCCAGCACCTTCGACGCCGGCGGGGACCCCAGCGAAACGATCACCTCGGGCCGCAGCCGCTGCGCGGTCGGCCCGTGGCGCAGCACCGCGTCGGCGTGGACGACCACGTTCGGGTGGTCGACGCGACAGCCGCTCCGCGGGTCGGCCAGCACCGGCCATCCCAACGTTGCGGCCAGGCGCAACACCGCTTCCCCGCCGGTCGTGCCGTCGCCGGAGCCGGCGCCCGCCACGAGCACCCCACGCCGTCCCGTCCACGCCCGCGCCAGCGCCTCGAGCTCCACCAGCGGCACGCCGTCGGCCGCGGCGACCCGACGGTGCCACGGCTCGCCGCCCGCCCGCCCGGCCGGCACCGACGACGGCTCCCCGACCAGCGGCTCGCGGAAACACAGGTTGACCTGGACCGGCCCACGTCGGCGACCGCAGGTCTCGGCCACGGCGCGACTGGCCAGGGAGCGCCAGGCGGCACGGTTGGCGTCGTCGGGCACACCGAGATCGAGATAGGCACGCACGGCGGGCCCGAACAGCCGGCGCTGATCGATGGTCTGTGCGGCGCCGACGTCGTAGAGCTCGGGCGGGCGGTCGGCGGTGCACACCAACAGCGGGACCTCGGCCAGATCCGCCTCGGCGACCGCAGCGTGCAGATGGGTGGCCGCGGTCCCGGACGTGGTCAACACCACCGCCGGGACCCCGCTGGCCGACCCGATGCCGAGGGCCAGGAACGAGGCCACCCGCTCGTCCAGGACGACCTCGGTGTGCAGTTCGGTGCGCTCCGCCAGTGCGAGCGCCAGCGGGGTCGACCTCGACCCTGGCGCGACCACCGCATGGCGCACCCCGGCCCGGACCAGTTCGTCAACAAAAGCCGCGCACATGGCGGTCGCATGGTTGCTCATCTCACTGCTCTCAGTGGATCTCGTGATTTTCAGTGCTCACAGTCCCTCGAAAAGTGAGCACAGTTCCAACAGGGCGGGACGCCTTCGTCACCGACTTGCAACGCCGTGATCTGCGTTAGCCCGGCGACGACGACGGCGTGTCTCCACTAGCTTGCACCCCGTGTTCGTGGCCTCCGGAGCGTTCGGCTCATGACGTTGTCCCTCCGGGCGACCGTTCGGCGCCAGCGGGCCATCGGGGCCGTCGCGGCGGCCGGCGCGGTGCTGTTCGCCTCCTTCGGTCTCGACGCATCCCTCGCGGACGCCTCGGCCGACGCCATCGACACTGCCGCAGTGGTCGAGGGCTCCGCCAACGCCGACCACGCCGACGGCCACAGCGACACGGCTGAAGAGGTGGCCAACGACCCGGGAGCAGGCGGTCCGACCTCCACCTCGGCCCCGGCGACCACCACCACGGTGGAGTCGCTCGGCGGCGCCTCCACCACCAGCACGACCGCAGCGACCACCACGACCACCGCCGCGGGGTCGACTCCGACGAGCACGCCTGGGGCGACCAGCACCAGCACCGTCACCACGACCACCACGACGACCCGACCGGCGACCACCACGACCACGGTGGACGACCTCGGTGTCGCCAGCGTCACAACGGTCCCGCTCCCGGGCGGCGCACTCGGTGGTGGACCCATCGACCGGGACGTCAACGGCGTGGCCCCGCCGGCCAGCCTCGCCGTGTCGACCACGATCCGACCGACCACGCCGAGCACGGTCGCCACCCAGCGGGGTGCCACGGCCGACGAGAGCGCCACCAAGCAGATCTTCACCGGCGCAACCGACGCCCCCACCCCCCTCGCCGGCGCCCCCACCACGACGGCGCCACCTGCCACCACGTCGCTGCCCGGTCCGACGCTGCCGCCGCCGCCCAGCACCGAGGTGCCCCGGCCCACGGTGCTGACCCCCGCCACCCGCCCCTCCTATGAGGTCGAGCGCGCCGCCACCGTGCTGCTCAAAGGTGTCGAGCCGGTCCCCTCCGGCGCTCGCTCCTCGGCCGGGACGACGATCACCCTGCAGTTCCCGTGGGACTCGAGCCAGCGCATCGGCGTGCAACTGCACGCCAGCCGCCTGCCCACCCTGTGGACCGTCTGGGTGGTGATCGCACTCTTGCTCATGGCCTTCTGGCTGCCGGGCTCGAAGCGACAGCACGCCATGGCCCGCCGCAGCACCCGCTGAGCGGCAGCGCTCCGCCGACCGACACCTCCCCAAACTGAAAGACGATCGTCTTGGTCCGTCTGGGGCACCGCCACCGTACGCCGGTAGCATTCGTCCAATGATCTGAGCGCGGCAGGCGCCCCGGCTCGGGCCGGAAGCGGGGTCGGGCTCGGTAGGAGCGTCGCGGTGGGCGGCGCGCAGACGGGCGGCGGGCGAGCGAGTGGGCAGGTCATCGACGACGAGTGGGGGTCCCCGGCGGTTGCTGGTGTGGGATGCCCCCAACATGGACATGTGTCTGGCGGAGGTCATCGGATCGAAGGCGACCGCCGCCACCAGGCCGCGGATGGATGCGCTGGCGATCTGGTTCGCCGGCCGGGCCGACCCGGGCGACCGGCTCGAGGCCTGCGTCTTCGCCAACGTCGGCGCCGGCCAGGAGGCCCCACTGGCCCGCTGGGTGGCGAACCTTCGGAGCTGGGGCTGGGCGGTGTTCGTCAAACCGAAGCAACGTCGCCACGACGACATCGACGGGGAGATGATCCGTCACATCGAGCGGCGGTTCCGCCAGGGCTCGCTCGCCGAGGTCATCGTCGCCTCCCACGACGCGAAGGCGTTCGGGCCGGTGCTGCACCACCTGGCGGCACGCTCGGTGCACGTCAGCGTGCTCGGCTTCCGCGAGCGGGAGTTCCTGGCGAGCGCCAGCTCGGACGTCGGCTTCATCGACGCCGAGGACGTGCCCGGGCTGTTCGCCGAGCGCCTGCCGCGCACCAACCTCTACGACCTGCCCCACGGCGGCCGCTGGTTCGATCCCTTCACCGAGATCGAGCCGTCCGGCAACGGCGAGGGCGCCCGGGCTCGAGCCCTGCACGGTCCCGACGAGTTCGAGCCGATCGTGCCCGCCGCCGAGCTCGCCGGCGCGGTGCTCGGCACAGACGCCGACGAACCCGATGAACCCGATGAACCCGACGTTGGCGGTCGGCCGGAGGGACCGATCGCCACCCTGCCGCTGCACGACGGCGCCACCGTCTCAGCCTTGAACGGTCGCAGCGGCCCCACCGAGGATGCCTCCACCGACGCCGCGGCCCGCACCGACGCCGCGGCCCGCACCGACGCCGCTGACGCACCGTCGGCGCCGAGCCGGGTCGGAGTGGTCGAGGTGGTGGCGGCGGCGGTGGCCAGCGCCGGCACGCTGACCCTGCAGGAGGTCGGCGAGCTGTTGCGTCAGGCGTTCCCCGGCTTCTCCTTGGAGTCGGCCGGCTACGGCTCGGTCGGTGAGCTGCTCGAAACCCTCCAGGCCGACGCCGCGCTCACCCTCGCCCGCTCGGTGCACGGCCATGTCCTGGTGCCCGCCACCCCCGTCGATGCCGCGCCGGCCGAGACGCCGGCCGAGTCGCCGATCGAGACCATCGAACCCGGCGACCTGGGCGCTGTCGGGGGCCAACCACCCGCCGGAGCCCCGCAGCCGGACACGACGCCCGCGGAGCCGGCCGAGCCCGACGAGCCGCCCACCGACGAGTCCGGACAGGCGACGATGATCGAGCTGCCGGCCGACACGGTCGACGTGCCCGCCTTCGACGAGTTCCGCCCGCGCGACGCGGTGGTGCTGGACCTCACCGGGCACCGGGCCGAGGTGAGCGCCGACGCCGGGTCGCCCCCCGGGCCGAGTGGTCCTCCGCCGGCGGCGCGCCAGAGCGGCGAGGACGACCGCCGGGCCGGCAGCGGTGGGGTCAGCGCATCGGCTGCGCCGTCCCCGGCGCCGCCGGGACGACCAGCGGTCGGCCCCAACCCGATCTACCGGCTGTTCGGCTTCGATCCGCGCCACCCTCGTTGAGATCGTCGTCGGGTCCGGACCGGACCGCGACGGCTCGCCCCGCAGCGGCTCGCCCCGACCGGCGTGCGGGCGTGCTGTACTGCTGCGCGTGACCCTGGCCGTCGACCTCCAAGGCCCCGCCGATGCCACACCGCTGGTGCTGGTGCACGGCTTCACCCAGAACAGCCGTTGCTGGGGGCCGGCGTTCGAGACGCTCCGGGAGCACTACGCCCTGCGGGCCGTCGATGCCCCCGGCCACGGCCGCTCCCCTGCCGAACACGACGCGGCCGCCTTCCCCGATGCCGCCCTGCTCGTGGGCGACGTCGGGGGCCGCGGGACCTACGTCGGGTACTCGATGGGCGGCCGATTGTGCCTGCGCCTCGCCTGCGAGCGTCCCGATCTGGTCGAACGGCTCGTGCTCATCGGCGCCACGCCCGGGTTGCGCGACGCCGGGGAGCGCGCCGCCCGTCGACGCGCCGACGCCGCCCTCGCCGACCGGCTCGAAGCGATCGGCTTGCCCGCCTTCCTGGACGAGTGGCTCGCCCTGCCGCTCTTCGCGGGCCTGCCGCCGGAGGCGCAGGCGCGACGCGAGCGCCTGACCAACCGGGTCGACGGGGTGGCCGCCAGCCTGCGGCACTGCGGCACCGGTAACCAGGATCCGCTGTGGGATCGCCTGGGGGCGTTGACCATGCCGGTGCTCCTCATCGTGGGCGAGCACGACGCCAAGTTCCGGGCCGTCGCCGACGAGGTGTGCGCGACCTGTCCGGCAGCGACGGCAGCGGTCGTTCCCGGGGCCGGGCACAGCGCTCACCTCGAGCAGCCGCACCGATCGTTGGTGGTGCTGCAGCAGTGGCTCCACCGATATCCCACCGGATCGGTCGAACAACCGACTTGATCCCTCATGGCTTTTCATGCATTTTAGGGATATGTCAGAGCCATGGTTCTTCGATGCGGTGCTCGTCGATCACGCCGCGCTGGATGAGCTCCGCCACGCCGCGCTGCGCACGGCGACCGCCCTGGAGGGCTCGGCGGACGAGCGCATCGCAGCCGCCGGGCTGCGGTTGCGATGGTGCGCCGGACCGTTCGCCGACGACCTCGCCGACGAGGTGCTGCGGGCCGATGGCGAGGACCGCGCCCTCGCCGACGCCTGCCGGGCGCTGGCCGCAGCGGCCGACGCAGCCGGCGACGCTGCGCTCGCCGAGCAGCGCCGCCGGCTCGAGCTGCAGGATGCCTACCGGGCGGAGCTGGCCCGTGACGCCGCCCGGGCTGCGGAGGGGGCTGCGACGCCGTCGACCAGCGCCGTCGGCGCCGTCGGCACGGGGGCCTCGCGTTGAGTCGGGGGGTGCTGGTCCAGGCCGCGCTCGATGATCTCGAGGCCCTTGCCGAGGAGCTGCGCGCCGGCGAGGACGCGCTACGGCCGATCACCGCAGGGTTGCGCGACGCCATCGAGCGGGCCCGGGCCGGGAACACGGCGTTCCTGACCGTCCGACCGGAGCTCGACGGCGACCTGGACCGCCGCTCGGCCCGCCTCACGTCCCTGGCCGATGGCTGCGACCGCGCCGCGCTGCGGTTCCGCGCCGCCGGCAACACCGCGGAGCTGCGCGCCACCCTGCCCGGCGCGGCAGGAGGCGCCACCGCCCGCCTGGAGGGTGTCCGGCTGGCCACCGCCCTGTTCGAGTCGGGGTCGGTGCTGCGGCGGCGGGCGGAGGCCCTGTTCGACCCCCCGGTCGTGCCGCCGCCGTTCGTCGTCGATTCGCGCCGCGAGGAGCTCGCCATCGGACTGGTCGCCGACGCCCGGTGGACCCTGATCCGCGACGTGCTGTCCGACGGCACCGTACGGGTCACCAAGGTCAGCGGCGCCGCAGCCGGCATCGGCCCGGGAGCAGGCGCGTCGTGCTCGGTGAAGGTCGACGGGTTCACGATCACCGACGTCGAGCTGGGCGCGGCCGCCTCGACCCGCTTCAGCGGCGGCACCACCGAGACGTGGGTGTTCGACGACGAGGCCGCCGCCGACGGCTGGCTGGAGGACCACCGGGCGCTGGTGCTGGTCGACCCGGTCGGCCTGCACCACCTCGGCCTGGGCGGTGCCGGCACGCCCGATGAACGCACCGAGGAGGTGAGCGGCGCCGAGCTGCTCGACGCGTTCGCCGCCCTCGGCCTGCTCGATGCCAGCGGCACGGTTCGTGCCGGCACCCGCGGCGAGGCCACCGTCCGCCGCAACGACGACGGCACGCTCACCCTGTCCACCCCCGCCGCCGTCGATGTGGCCGCGGAGGGCCGCGTCGGGCTCGACGGATCGCTGCAGGCCGGCTCCCGCACGACGGTGGAGCTCACCGTCGACCCCGGCCGCGGTGAACTGGTGTCCTTCGAACAGCGCATCGTGGAGCTCGACGAGGCGGGCCGGGCGCTCACCGTCGACGGTGCGGTCGCCAGCGGCTCGGCCAGTGCCGCCGCCACGCGGCTCAACGGGTTGCACCTCTACGAGAGCACCTTCTCCCTCGACTTCAGCGACCCCCGGACCGCGGCGGCGCTGCAGACGGGGCTGGGGGCCGACGTGTCGTCGCTGGAGGGCAAGCTGACGGCCATCGGCGCGGCCCTCGTCCTCGACCCTCGAGCCGTGCAGGCGTCCAGCCTGCTCGTGACCGAGCGCACCGTCCCCACCGATCAGCAGTGGGCGGTCGGCTGCGACATCGATGCCATCGTGGGCCAGGTCCCCATCTCGGCCGCGACCGGGACCAGCCACCAGCGGACCGTGGCCGCCGCGTTCAAGCCGCCGGGCGAGACCCGGCTGCGCCCCGCCGTGTGAGCGCGGCCGGCGGACCCGGCGTCGGAGGAGGCCCGGTAGGGTCGGCCGCCGTGCAGCGCCGCGTGTTCGCTTCGGTCATCGCCACCTCGACGGCCGGCGTGCTCCCCGTCTTCCTGCTCGGCGGCATGGCGGTCCAGGTCCGGGCGGATCTGGCCTTCCCCGAGTCCTCCCAGGGATGGGTGGCGTTCGGCTATTTCGGCGTGTCCGCCCTCGCCTCCGCCGCGTTCGGGCACCTGGTGGAGCGGATCGGGCCGGTGCGGGCGATGCGCTGCTCGTCGGTGCTGGCCGCGGCGACGTTGGCCGGCGCCGCGGCCGCGCCCAACTTTGCCTTGCTGCTCGCCGCGCTGGCCTTCGGCGGTCTCGCCAACTCCTTGGCTCAACCCGGTTCCAACGCCCTCATCGTCGCCGCGGTCGACGCCCGCCGCAACGGGCTCGCCTTCGGCGTCAAGCAGTCGGCCATCCCCGCGGCGACGCTGTTGGCGGGCCTTGCCGTGCCTACCATCGCCCTGACCGTGGGGTGGCGCTGGGCGTTCGCCGGAGCGGCCTGCTTCGCGGCGGGATCGGGGCTGCTGGTCCCGTCGGTGCCGACCACCGAGCCTCGCTCCGAGGGCACCGCCATCGGCGCGGAGCGGGCAGGGGGCGCCCTCGCGGACCGGCGGCCGGTCGGGCGACGGGAGGCGGCACTGTCGAGCCTGTTGGTGCTCGGCCTCGGCGCCGGGTTGGGTTCGGCCATGGTGAACTGCCTTGGCGCCTTCCTCACCTCCACCGCGGTGGAGGCGGGCATCGCCCGGGGGCCAGCCGGGGCGCTGCTCTCGGCGGGTAGCCTGCTCGGGCTCTCGGCCCGGCTCTACGGCGGCTGGCGGGCGGACACCATGGTGGGCAGCCACTTCCGCGTCGTCATCGCCATGCTGCTGATCGGCTCGATCGGGGTGGCCCTGCTGGCCACCGGCACCACCGCCGGCGTGCTGAGCGGTACGGCGTTGGCGTTCGGGTTCGGCTGGGCGTGGCCGGGGATCTTCAACCTGGCGGTGGTCTCACACAACCGGGCGGCGCCCGCAGCCGCCACCGGCATCACCCAGAGCGGAACCTACGCCGGTGGCGCGGTGGGCCCGTTGCTGTTCGGGTACCTGGTGACCCACGGCGGCTATCAACGTGCGTGGCTCGCGTTCGTGATCGTCGCCCTGGCCGGCGCGGGGGTCATCGAGGTGGGGAGGCGGCGGATCGAGGCGCCGGGACGGCGGGCCCGCGCCGCCGTCAGCCCTGCCCCGAGATGAACAGGCCCAGCGCGAAGGCGGCGCCGAAGAGCAGCTGGACACGCCCCGTACCGCCCAGTACGGGGATCAGGTCCCGTCCGGTGGCGCCGCCGAGCACGGTGCGCGCCGGGGTACGGGCGGCAGGGATGGCGAGCAGGGCCAGCGCGGCGGCGGGGCGCAGGAACCAGCCGGCGGTGACCGAGGCGGCCACGAAGGCGACCGCCAGCAGCACGACGTAGAAGACCCGCGTTCGCCGATCGCCGAGGCGGACGGCGAGGGTGCGCTTTCCCGACACGGCGTCGGTCGGGATGTCGCGCAGGTTGTTGACCACCAGCAGCGCCACCGCCAGCAGACCGACCGGTATGGCGGCGGCCACCGCCAGCCCGGTGAGCCGTTCGACGAGCACGAAGGTGGTGCCGGCCGTGGCGACCAGGCCGAAGAACACGAAGACGAACACCTCGCCCAGGCCGAGGTACCCGTATGGTTTCGGACCGCCGGTGTAGAACCACGCGGCGGCAATGCTGGCCGCGCCCACGGCGATGAGCCACCAGGACGTGGTTGCGGCCAGCGCCAGGCCCGCCACCGCGGCCACGCCGAACGCGACGAGGGCGGCACGCTTGACCGCCGCCGGCGACGCCAGGCCCGACGCCACCAGACGCACCGGCCCGACCCGCTGGTGGTCGGTACCGCGCACGCCGTCGGAGTAGTCGTTGGCGTAGTTGGTGCCGATCTGCAGGGCGAGGCTGACCACGAGGGCGAGCACGCCCCGCCACGCAGTGAGCGGGCGATCCGCGCCCACCGCGCAGGCGGCGCCGACCACGACGGGCACCACCGCGGCGGGCAGGGTGCGGGGGCGGGCGCCGAGCACCCACGGGTTGTTCACGGCGCGCCACCGTAGTCGGGCCCGGCACCCCGGCCGGGGCGGGTCAGCGGCCCGGTGGCAGCGGACCCGTTTGGAGGCCGGCACGGGCGGCCATCGTCGCCGCCGACTCCACCAGGAACGCCTCGCCGTCCTCCACCAGGCCGCGGAGCTGGCCGAACAGCTCGAAGCCGATCAACCCGAACAGCTGCGTCCACCCGAGCAGCGTCGCCCTCAGCAGCACATCGGACGGGCCGGCCGCGGTCAACAGGTCCGGCGCCGCCTGGGCCAGGGCGGCGCGCAACCGGGCCAGATCGGCGGCGACGGCGGATCCGACCGGCGGCTCGCCGGCGCCGAGGCGGCCGGCGTCGATCGCGCCGCTGCGATGGGCGGTGAGCACGATCCCGGCCAGCGCGATCTGCACCCGGGTACCGGGCACCACCGTGCTCTGCGGCGCGGCGTACCCCACCACCGGCGTGCCGTAGAGCAGGGCGTACCGACGGGGATGGTCCACCGCCCAGGCCCGCACCGCGCGGGCGACCGCGACCCAGCGCAGCCCGGCCGGTTGGTCGGCGGTGGCAGCAGCGGCGCGCTCGGCTCGCTCCCCCAACTCGTCGTAGGCCTCGATGATCAGCGCGGTGAGCAGCTCGTCACGGCTGGCGAAGTAGCGGTAGAGCGCGGAGGAGACCATGCCGAGCTCGCGGGCGACCGCCCGCAGCGACAAGGCCTCGGCCCCCTCGGCGGTCAGCTGCCGTCGGGCGGCGTCGAGGATCTCCCGGCGCACCTCGGCCCGGGCCCGTTCGCGTGCGGTGCGGATCACGGTCATGCCGACCAGCATGTCAGATCGCCGCCCGCCATGGAGAGCACCGCTCTTGACAGGTTCCGCGGGATCGAGTTCACTGCACTCATTCAAGAGCACTGCTCTCCCACCAGAGAAGAGATCACGATGGAGCCCACCACCGGCCCCGCCACCACCGGCCCCGCCACCACCGGCCCCGCCCCATCGCCGCGGGCGGTCGAGCCGGACCGGCTCACCCGCAGCATCCTGAACCCGGTCGTCATCGCGGCCGCCCGAATCGGGCTGAGCCTGTGGGGAGCCCGGGTGCTGGAAGTGCCCGGCCGCTGTACCGGCGCGGTGCGCACCACGCCGGTCAACGTGCTCGAGCTCGCCGGCGAGCGGTACCTCGTCGCCCCCCGGGGCTGCACCGAGTGGGTACGCAACGTGCGGGCCGCCGGCGGCGCCACCCTCCGCCTCGGCCGTCGGCGGGAGGCCGTGCGAACCGTGGAGGTGGCGGACAGGGACAAGGTCACCGTGTTGCGGGCCTACCTCCGCCGCTGGCAGTTCGAGGTCGGCCGGTTCTTCGACTGCGTCGGACCGGATGCACCCGATGCCGAGCTCGCCCGCATCGCCGCCGGCTACCCCGTCTTCCGGT
>JADLEF010000247.1 GCA_020846295.1 Acidimicrobiales bacterium | reverse complement strand
TCTCGGTGCCGACGGCGCCGGCGGCGAGCTCGAGGCAGGAGCACACCAGCACGCCGTCCACCAGGACCGAACAGCTGCCGCACTCGCCCTGCTCGCACGCGTTCTTGGTGCCGTACAGGCCGAGCCGTTCGCGCAGCACGCTGAGCAGGCTCTCACCGAGCCAGGACGATTCGACGAGGCGGGTCTCGCCGTTGACGCGCAGTTCGTAGGCGCCGATGTCGGCGGACGGCACGGGCGGTGGGGTGGGGTGGGCCGGCGGACTGGTCATGGTCGGAAGCTCAACCTCGGGTGTTGACGTCGGGTGGTGCGCAGGGTGCTGCGCCGGTCAGGCCGCGGCGCGCCGCAAGGCCCGGCGGGCGAGCACGGCGCAGGCGTGGCGGCGGTAGGCGGCCGTCGAGCGGTGGTCGTCGATCGGTCGGGCGGCGTCGGCGCAACGGATCCCGAACTCCTCGACGGTGGCGGCGGCGTCCGAGCCGACCAGCGCGGGGCGGCCCGCTTCCAGCGCCGGCCAGTCGAGCCGCTCGGCGGCGAACGCCTCGGCATCGGGACAGCGCATCGGGACGGGGCCGACCGAACCGAGCGTGCACCGCAACCACCGGGCCGCGGTGTCCACCACCAGGGCGCAGTTGGCCACCGAGATCACCATGGCGTTGCGGGTGCCGATCTTCAGAAACTCCTGCGGGCCGGCCGACGCAGGCACGACCACCGCCACGAGCAGCTCGTCGGGCCGCCGGGCCGTGCGCTTGGGTCCGGTCAGGAACGGCGTGTCGCCCTCGACCAGCGGCAGGGTGCGCTCGCCGGCCGCCGCGGAGCGCAGCACGACCTCGGCCCCGAGGCTGGCCAGCACCGGCAGCGTGTCGCCGGCCGGGGACGCGGTCCCGAGGTTGCCGCCGAGGGTGCCGCTGTTGCGGATCTGCGGTGAACCCACCGTGCGCGCCGCCTGGGCCAGGGCGGGCACGAGCGGGGCGAGGTCGGCGTCCTGGAGGCGGCGGTAGGTGAGGCCGGCGCCGAGCCACAACCGACCGTCGTCGAGGCGGCGCCAGGAGCGCAGCTCGTCCACCCCGCGCAACGACAGCACCGAGGCGGGGCGGAGGCGCCCGTAGTTGACGGCCACCATCAGGTCGGTGCCGCCGGCGAGCACGGTCAGCTCGGGTGCGGCGGCCAGAGCGTCGAGCGCCTCGGGCAGCGAGCGCGGGAGGAGCAGGGCAGCGGGTGGGGCGGCATCGGACATGATCCGCCCAGTCTGCACAGTGGTTGATCACTCGCCAAGCGCGGCGTCCGTGCGGTCCATGAACATTGCATGACCGACGCGTGCGGACGCCGCCGCTCGACGTGCTCGGGCCGGGGTCAGGCCGAACGGAACCGGGCCTGGAGGGCTGCCGCCACCTCGCTGCTGGTGTGGTAGATCTCCTCGTCGGCCGGGAACGTACGGTTGCGTACGTCCTCGGCGAAGCGGCCGATCGCGGCCGCCCCGTCGGCTCCGAGCGCGGCGTAGCGGCGCACGAACTTGGGGCGCATGCGCTCCTCGAAGCCGAGCAGGTCGTGGAAGACGAGCACCTGCCCGTCGCAGCCCCGGCCGGCGCCGATGCCGATGGTGGAGACCGGCACCGCCTCGGTGATGAGCTCGGCCACCACGTCGGGGATGCCCTCGAGCACGATGGAGAACACGCCGGCGTCGGCCAGCGCCTTCGCCTCGTCGATGAGCGTGGCGGCCGCCTCCAGCTCCTTGGCCTGCACCTTGAAGCCGCCCATGGCGTGGGTGGACTGGGGGGTGAGCCCGATGTGGCCCATCACGGGGATCTCGGCGTTGACGATGGCCTCGATCATCGGGATGCGCTTGCGGCCGCCCTCGAGCTTGATCGCCTGAGCGCCCGCCCGGATGAGCGTGGCCGCGTTCTCCACCGACTCCTTGGGCGAGGTGTGATAGCTCATCCACGGCATGTCGCCCACCACGAACGGCGTGGGCCGGGCCCGACGCACCGCGGCGACGTGGTAGGCGATGTCCTGCACGGTCACCTGCAGGGTGTCCTCGTACCCGAGCACCACCATGGCCAGCGTGTCGCCGACGAGGATCAGGTCCGCGCCGGCCGCGTCGACCATGCGGGCGCTCGGCGCGTCGTAGGCCGTCACCATCACCAGCGGGCTCACGCCGCCGGCGACCTTGTGACGGGACAGGGCGGGGACGGTCCAACTCTTGGTCATCGGGTGCTCCCTTGTGCGGAAACGAGAACGGGGAAGAGACGGGTACGGGGAGGAGACGGGTATGAGGAAGGAACGGGAAGGCGGGACGCAGGGATCGCCCGACGGGCGGCGTGGTGGCTCAGCCGGCCTGCGCACCCACGTTGTCGATCAGGCGGGCGGCGCCCACCCGGGCCGCGATCAGCAGTCGCACCGTACCGTGCAGCACGTCGCGGCGCTCCAGGCTCGACGCGTCCACGACCCGGGCGTAGTCCAGCGCGGCCCGCGGCTCGCCGGCGATCACCTCGGCCATGCGGGCCTCGACCGCGTCGGTGGCCCGCTCCCCGGCGTCGATGGCGCCCACGCCGGCATCGAGCGCGCGCTTGAGCACCCCCGCCGCCTGCCGCTCGACCCCGTCGAGGTAGGCGTTGCGGCTCGAACGGGCCAGCCCGTGCGGTTCGCGGATCGTCGGGCAGCCGATCACCTGGACCGGGATGGACAGGTCGCGTGCCATGCGGGTGACGATCTGCAGCTGCTGGTAGTCCTTTTCGCCGAAGTACGCCCGGCACGCGCCGGCGATGGAGAACAGCTTGGCCACCACGGTGGCGACGCCGTCGAAGTGGCCGGGGCGGCTGGCGCCCTCGAGCTGGTCGGCCAGGCCGTTGACCCGCACCGACGTCGCCACCGCGCCGTCGGGGTACATCTCGGCCACCGTGGGAGCGAACACCAGGTCGACCCCGGCGCCCTCGGCCAGCTTCAGATCGCCCTCGAGGTCCCGCGGGTAGGCGTCGAGATCCTCGTTGGGGCCGAACTGCAGCGGGTTCACGAAGATCGTGACGGTGACGAAGCCGCACTCGGCGCCGGCGGCGATCATGAGGCTGCGGTGCCCGTCGTGCAGGAAGCCCATGGTCGGAACGAGGCCCACGACGCGGCCGGCGGCGCGAGCGGCGTCGTGCCGGGCGCGCACCTCGGCGATGGTGTGCACCAGCTCCACGGCTCAGGCCACCTCTTCGGCCAACGCCTCGTTGGCCACCAGGCGGTGGGCGAGGTCGGCCATGGCGCGGTAGGCGGGTGCCTCCTCGGGCGGCAGGGCGGCGAGGTGGCGGGCGACGGTGGCCCAGTCCCCTCGGGCCACGGGGCCGGTGAGGGCGGCGGCGGGCCCGAGGCGACGCACGTTGGCCAAGGTCTGCTCGGCGAGGTCCAGGTAGGCGTCGAGCGGCAGGCCGGCCTGGGCGGCGACCCGCTCCACCTGACCCATGAGGGCGACGAGGTGGTTGGCGGCGATGGCGGCGGCAGCGTGGTAGGTGACGCGGTCCTCGGGGGCGACGCGGAAGGCACGCCCGCCGAGCTGGCACACCACCTGTTCCACGAGTGGATCGCCGTCGACGGCGAAGCTGCAGTTGCGGCGCAGGCGCTCGGCGCCCACCACCGGGTCGGGGATGGAGGACAACGGGTGCAACGAGGCCCGGCGCAGGTGGGGCTGCAGCGGGTCGAGCGTCTGGGCGCCGGCGCAGTGCGCCACCACGGTGGTGGGGACCGGCTCGACGGTGAGCGCCACCCTGCGGATGGCGTCGTCGGAGGTGGTGATGAGCAACAGGTCGACGTCGTGAGCTGCGGCCCGGAGGTCGTCTCCGCGGCCGAGCGGCTCCCGGACGTCCCAGCCCTGTTCGGCCAGCACCGTCATGAACGATCGACCCACTCGACCGGGACCGATCACCCGCACGCTTCGCACCTTGTGCGCCCCCTGGAGCATCCGTGACGTTGCTCGAATCAAGCGTTGTCAGGGTGGTGGTATTCCACCGGTCGGTTATGACGTGTGTCTCCCCGACGGCCGGAACACGAGGCCGGCGGAGCGACCCGCACATCTTGGTGCGCGGCGGCGACCCGATGCACATGAGCAGGTCGGCCGGTCGCCGCCTGCGCCGCCCGGACCGGTCGCGAACGGTGTGGTCCCGGTGCCGGCGCCGTGAACCCCCGTTCACCGGGCACGATCAGCAGTGCTGCCGCCGCGATGGGCGGTGGCGATGGCGTGGCGGCGGGCATCCGGCTTCGCCGGTGGTGCCGATCCAGTACCGTGCGGCGCCGTGGCACTGGGCATCGAGGGCGTGGCGGTCGGCTGTTGGACCCATCCCGACGGGACGACCGGCTGCACGGTCGTGCTGCCCCCACCGGGCACGATCGGCGGGTGCGCGGTTCGCGGCGGGGCGCCGGGCAGCAGGGAGACCCCGGCGCTGCGGCCCGACGGCTCGGTCCAGGAGTGCACCGCCATCGTGCTCACCGGCGGCAGCGCGTTCGGCCTCGCCACCGCGGACGGCGTCATGCGCTGGTGCGAGGCCCAGGGCCGCGGCCTCAAGCTGCCCACGGTCACCGTGCCCATCGTGGCCGCCGCCGTCGTGTTCGACCTGCGGGAGCCGGCCCGGCCCCGCCCCGATGCCGATGCGGGTTGGGCGGCGTGCGAAGCGGCGACCGAGGTGGACCCGCCGCAGGGCAACGTCGGCGTCGGTGCCGGTTGCACCGTGGGCAAGGCCGCCGGCCGGGACCACGCGAGCAGGGGTGGCCAGGGTTGGGCGGTCCGGCGTGGCGCCGACGGGCTGGTGGTGTCCGCCCTCATGGCGGTCAACCCGGTGGGCGACGTGCTCGACGAGCAGGGCGCCATCCTGGCCGGTGACCGGGCTCCGGCGGATGCGCCCCGCTTCCCGTACGTGCCGATGGAGCGGTTGGGCGGCTGGGGCGAGGACACCCTGCGGGGCGACACCGCGCCGGGCGCACCGGGCGCTCCCGGCGCGTCGGGGTTGACCAACACGGTGATCGGGTGCGTGGTCACGAACGCGAAGCTGTCCAAGCAGGCCGCTTGCCGGGCCGCCGACCTCGCCCACAGCGGCATCGCCCGTTCGGTGAGCCCGGCCCACACCTCGGCCGACGGCGACCTGCTGTTCCTGCTGGGCACCGGCGCGGTGGAGGCGCCGGGCGACCTCGTCGCCCACCTCGCCGCCGAAGCGGTGGCGGCCGCCATCCGCACAGCGGTGCGCCACGCCGAGGACGGGGCCGGCGTGCCGGCCGATCCGCGGGCCCGACTCAGCGGATGAGCGTCGGCGCTCGAACGTCCTGCGGCACGCGGGCCGGGTCCAGCCCGTCGAGCAACGCGCCCAGTGCGAACAGGAACAGCTCCCGCTCCTCGATCGCCCATGCTGCGACCAGCTCGTCGTGCAACGGGGACGGGAACCGCTGCTCGGCCGGATGGTCGGGCGCAGCGGCGAGGTCGTGTCGCTGGCACCAGCCGACCACGAACTCGAGCACGACCCGGTAGGTCCGCAGCGCGTGGGGCGTGGTGAAGCCGCCCTCCTGCAGGATCGTGACGGTGCGCTCCACGAACTGCAGCGCGGCGGGGGTCTCGGGGCCGCGGGACAGCACCGAGGCGGCGAGGCCGGCGTGGCTGCGCAGGTGCTGGCGCAGCGACAGCGAGAACTCGGTCAACCAGCTGCGCCAGCCGGCCTCGCGCTCGTCGAGATCGAGTTGGAACACCTCGCTGTAGTCGTTGGCCAGCAGCAGCAGGAGCTCCCGTCGCCCGCCGATGTGGTTGTACAACGCCTGGGTGGTCACGCCGAGCTCGACGGCGACGGCCCGCATCGTCAGCTTCTCGAGGCCCAGCCGGTGGGCCGCCGCCACGATCTTGTCCCGATCGATCGACCGGGGGCGACCGATGGCCCGCCGGTGTTCCGCCTCGCTCAAGGTCCCGCGTCCTCTCGCTTCGCGTCGCGGGTTCCGCACTGTTCCCGTGACGCCTTCGCGGCGAAGCCTAGCGCTGATCGGTGGGGCGCGCCGTCATCGGGAATCGGGCGCTTCGGCCCTGGCGATCAGCGTCCCGCCTCCTCGTAGTTCACCAGCCGGCGGCTCACCGCTCCCGCTGCGTTCAACGGCACGTCGTCCACCACCGCCAGTGCGGCGGGTCTGGCGGCGTCGGCCAGCCCGCCGGTGGTCTCGGCCAGGTCCTCGAGGAACGGCGGCCAGTCCGGGTCGGCGGGGATGAGCACCGCGACCGCGATGTTGCCGCGCCCCGGGTCGGGCCTCGGCGCGACCACCACGTCGGCCACCAGCGGGTGGGCGGCCACCGCAGCCTCGACCGCGACGGGATCGACCCAGACGCCGTCGACGAGGAAGCGGTCGCGCTGCCGGCGGAGCGCGCCGGGCCCGCCGGATGCGGCCTCGTGCTCCAGGGCGACGTCGCCCGTCGGCCAGCCGCGAGGTGGCCGCACCGCGCCCGCCGAGGCGAACGCCGACGCATCCCCCCGGACCGACAGCCCACCGTCGCCGTCGCGGAGGACCTCGACGCCGTCGCCATCGTCGCCGCCGGGCGGACCGTGCCTCGGCGGCGTCCCGGAGGGGGCTGCGCCCACCCGCCAGCCGGCCGGCAGCCACCCGCCGGCCTCGGTCAGGCTGACCCGTTCCCATACCATACCGTCCAGGATGGACGGCCATCGCTCGTGCTCGTGGGCTCGGACCGCCCCCTGGTGCAGCACCGTGGCGCGCACCCCCGCCACCGGGCGATCGCGCCGCTGCAGCTGCCGCAACGCCCGTCGCAGCAGCGGCGGGGTGGTGCACAGCAACTCGATGGGGCCGGCGCCGAGCAGGGCGGCGAGGTGGGCCCGCCCCGTGATCTGGACCGAGGCACCGGCGGCCAGCGCGCCCAGCACGGTCCGCAGCACCGGGGCGTGGCCGACGTCCCCGGTCACCACGACCCGGTCGCCCGGTTCGAGCCCTGCCGTCGGGTGGCACCAGTACGCGGCGACCTGCTCGACGGTGAAGGCGTAGGGGGTGGGCTCGGCGTCGCTGCCGGCGGAGGCCATCCAGAGCACCGGCGCGGCGGCTGAAGCCGTCGAGGCCGCGGCGTCGGCCAAGCGGTCGAGGGCGGCGTCGCGCTCGCGGGGCCACCACCCCGCGTTGAGCGGCAGCACCGATCGGCCGGCCACCAGCGCGGCGAGCACCTCGATCGCCTGCTCGGCGGCGTGGGGGTGGGTCGCGGTGTGGACCCGCACGTCGGGATCCTCGGCGGTGGTCCCTGCCGGCCGGGCGGCGCGGTGGCGGACCGCGTCGATCAGCTCGTCGAAGCGGAGGGTGCGATCGTCACCGCCGCCCGGCTCGAGGTGCAGCGCCTGACGACGCCCGTGGTCGAGCCAGCCCAACGAGCGGAACGCGGTCGCGCTCACCGCCCGCGTCCGTACCATTCGGTCTGGTATGGTGATGGTCTGCTCGGCATGGTGGGGCCCCGGGGGGCTACAGGTTCGGGCGCAGCGGCGGGTTGGCCAGCGCCACGGTGGTCGAGGTGGCGAAGGCGCCGTCCAGATCGTAGAGGGTGCACGCTCCCAGCGCGACGCCCTCGCCGGGCAGGTGCTGCGCCACCTCGAGGCCGATCCACCCGCCGCGGGGCTCGCGGGCCAACGACAGGCTGTAGTCGGCGTTGATGTAGTGGAGCCCGTCGTCGCCGCTGTTGGCGAGCGGGCTGGCGACGTCGGCCGACATCGCCGCCCGCACGAAGGGCGACAGCGCCTCGCCGTCGACGAGCCGGCCGTGCTCGTTGGTCCACCACCGGGTGCGCTCGGCGGAGCCGAAGCCGCCCTGCACCGGCCGGAACTCCCACAGCTCGTCGTCGGGGCCGTGGTCCGGGGCGGGTGGCACCGTGGCGGGGTCCGGCGCGGCCCAGCGTTCCGGCTGCCACACGGTGCCGGGCGGGCGCTCGCCGGTGCGCAGGAACACCGCCGAGGCGCGGGCGACGTCATGGCCGGCGCAGCGCAGGACCGCATCGGCGACGCGGATGCGGCGCCCGTCGCGGACCAACGCGGCCTCGATGGTGACCGGTTCCATCGGAGCGACCTTGAACAGGTCGACGGTGAGCCGCGCCCCGGTGAAGCCGGCCTGCGCGGCGATCGACTCGACGGCGCGGGCGGCGAGGCCGCCCAGGAGCCGTCCGTGCAGCATGTCCTGCGACCAGGGGCCGTGCGCCCGCTCCTGCGGGTGCAGACCGGCGGGACCGGACAGGAAGTACGAACCGTGCACCGCGGTGGTCTAACCGCCGCCCCTGGTGGGGGCAAGTCGTCCGCTCGTCGGGTGCGGGCTGCTCGGCCGAGCTCGGCGGAACTCGGCGCGTCGCGGCGGGGCGGGGGCCCTAGCGTGCAGGGTTGATGACCTCGATCGACTGCATCGGCTTCGACGGCGACGACACGCTGTGGCACAGCGAGCGCTACTTCGTGCTGACCCAGGAGCGCGTCAGCGAGCTGCTCGCCCCCTGGGTGGACGCGGAGCGCTTCGACGAGGCGCTGCTGGCCACCGAGCGGGCCAACCTGGCCCGCTTCGGGTACGGCGTGAAGGGCTTCCTGCTGTCCACCATCGAGACCGCCATCACGCTCACCGAGGAGCGGGTGCCGGCGGCGGTGATCCATCGGATCCTGCAGTGGGGCAAGGACCTGCTCGACCACCCTGTCGAGCTGCTCGACGACGTGGCCGAGACGGTGGCGTCGCTGTCGAGTGCACACCGGCTGGTGCTGATCACCAAGGGGGACCTCTTCCACCAGGAGACGAAGGTGGCGTCGTCCGGGCTGGCCGAGCACTTCGCCGCGGTGGAGATCGTCTCGGAGAAGGACCCCGCCACCTACGAGCGCATCCTCCAGCGGCTCGAGGTGCCGCCGGAGCGCTTCGTGATGGTGGGCAACTCGCTGCGCTCCGACGTGTTGCCGGCGGTGGAGCTCGGTGGTCGGGGCGTGCACGTTCCCTACCACGTGACGTGGCAGCTGGAGGAGGCCGAGCTGCCCGCCCAGCTCACCGCCCGAGTGCGACGCCTGGACCGCCTCGCCCAGCTCCCCGCACTCCTCGACACCCTCTCCTGACCCACCCCACCGCCCGGCCAGCCCCGCCCTCGCCGACCAGGCCCGGCCCCGCCCGGCCCCGCCCGGCCAGGCCCGCCCCGCCCGGCCAGGCCGGCCAGGCCCCACACGGGGCCCGGGTGGGATGACGGCCCGCGGCGCGCGCCAGCGCGCCGCCCGCACGTCGGCGACCGACACGGATGGGAGCCGACCGACAAGCATCCAAACCCAAGACCCCCGACCCTCGATCGCCCCGCCGGGCCCGACGCCCCGCGCCAAGCCCTCACGAGCTCGTCGAGAATCCGACCGTCTACGGTCCGT
>JADLEF010000246.1 GCA_020846295.1 Acidimicrobiales bacterium | reverse complement strand
GCGGATGCTCCACCACATCGGCCCGCCGACCCATCGGCGTATCTCGGTTCAGCTGAACGGTCTTCGCCGCGGTCGGTCGGGATAGCAACACGTTGCGATGGCTGGCTGCGCTGGGCGCGGCGAGCTGGAGCTGTCGAGTGTTGGCTGCGGTGGTCGGCTGGGCCCGGGTTTCGTTGTCACACCCTTTGCGCATCCTCCGAGCGTGTGGGTGGGCGCTGCCGCTAGGGTCGCCCGCCGTGGAGACCCTGCAGCTCGAACGCAGCGAGGGCGTGGCGACCATCACGCTCAACCGGCCCAAGGTGAAGAACGCGATGAACGCCGAGCTGTGGGAGGAGCTCTCCCGCGTGCTGGACGAGATCGCCAAGAACACTGCGGATCGCGCCGTCGTCATCACCGGCGCCGGTGGCGACTTCTGCTCCGGGGCGGATCTGGGCGGTGGCGGGCCGTTCTCGGGTGAGCAGCACGCCAGCTTCGTGATGGCCCACATCAACGAGATCCCGCTCAAGCTGCACCGGCTGCCCAAACCCACCATCGCCAAGGTCCGTGGCGTGGCCGCCGGCGCCGGGTTGAACCTGGCCCTGGGCTGCGACCTGGTCGTGGCGTCGGACAACGCCCGCTTCTCGGAGATCTTCGCCCAGCGGGGCCTGGTGCTGGACTTCGGCGGCAGCTGGCTGTTGCCGCGCCTCATCGGCCTGCACCGGGCCAAGGAGGTGGCGCTGTTCGGTGATGTGCTGCCCGCCACCGAGGCCGATCGGCTGGGCCTGGTGAACCGGGTGGTGCCCGACGATGAGCTCGACGGGTTCGTCACCGGGTGGGCGCGGCGGCTGGCGGCCGGACCGCCGGTCGCGCTGGCCCAGACCAAGCGCATGCTCAACGAATCGTTCCAACGCTCGATGGCGGAAGCGCTGGACGCCGAGGGCAACGCCCAGGTGCTGGCCATCGGCACCGACGACGTGAAGGAAGCGGTCAAGGCGTTCCTGCAGAAGCGCACGCCCACCTTCGAAGGGCGCTGAGGCCACGCTATGGCGACGCTCGACATCCTCGTGATCGGCGGGACCGGCCCGACCGGGCCGTTCGTGGTCAACGGTCTGGTGCAGCGGGGTCACCGGGTGACGATCCTGCACACCGGCCGCCACGAGGTGGACACCCTCCCGCCGGTGTCGGTGGTGCCCCACCTGCACGCCGACCCCTTCGACGAGGCGTCGTTCCGCGGTGCCATCGACGGGCGCACCTTCGACGTGGTGTTCGCCATGTACGGGCGGTTGCGCATGCTGGTCGACGTCCTCGTCGGCCGGACACCGAGGCTGTTCTCCATCGGTGGGGTACCGGTGTACCCCGGCTTCGCCAACGACGACGATCGCGTACCGACTGGTATGCGATTTCCCTCGGGGGAGGACCACGCCTTCGCCCCGGCCGGTTCCTACGACGAGGCATCGATCGAAGCGATCGCGGGGCGCGGCGGCCGCTCGGACAAGGTGGCCAAGATCGTGCAGAGCGAGGCGATGGTCTTCGATCGCCATCCGCAGGCCACCCACTTCCGCTACCCGTACATCTACGGCCCGAACCAGGTCGTGCCACGCGAGTGGTCGGTGGTCAAGCGCGCCCTCGACGGGCGGCGTCAACTCATCGTCGCCGACGGCGGGCGCACCGTGGAGTCCTCTGCGTTCGTGGAGAACGTGGCCCACGCCGTGCTGCTGGCGGTGGACCACGTCGATAGGTCGGCGGGGCGGGTCTACAACGTTGCCGACGACGAGCAGCTCAACCGGCTGCAGGTGGCCCAAGTCGTCGCCGACGAGCTCGGCCATACCTTTGAGTACGTGAACCTGCCGTTCGAGGTCGCCCGGCCGGCTTGGCCGACGCTGACCCACCACAGCAGCCAGAACCGGGTGGTGGACACGTCCCGGCTCCGCACCGAGCTCGGCTACCGGGACCTGGTCGCCCCGGTCGAGGCCCTGCGCCGTACCGTGCGCTGGCAAGCCGAGCACCTGCCGGCCCAACACGCCCGGCTGGTGAAGCTGTTGCAGGATCCGTTCGACTACGCCGCCGAGGACGCGCTGGTCGAACTGCAGCGGGCCTTCGTCGCCCGGTGCGCGGCGGTGCCGTTCGAACGCGAGCCCGGCTACACCGCGGCCTACTACGGGCCGCTGGACAACCCCGGCGGTCGCCGCCCCAGCGTGCGATCCTGACGCAACCGGCGACGCACGACCTCCCGCCCCAGGGCTGGCCCGCCGCCCGTGATCAGTCCAGCGCCTCCGCCGCCTCTGGCACACCGACGGTGGCCGCCGCGCCCCGCAGCTCGCTGAGCGTGGTGTCGTCCACCTCGACCCCGTCGGCGCGGTCGATGCGGCTGCGATGCTCCGGCTCGCCGGGCATCAGCACCTCGCCGAATCCCTCCCGAAGGGCGGATGCCCGCACGTAGTCGAGGTAGGCGGTCGCCTCCGACACCAGGCAATCCCGCCCGGTGATGGCTTCCGGGTCGATGGCGATGGTCAGCATGTTGTTGATGATCGTGTTGCGCCGCATCGAGTCCTCGCCCATCACCAGACCACCGAGCAGCGCCGCACCGAGCAACTCGCACACGATGGCCAGTCCGGAACCCTTGTGCTCGCCCATGGCGATGAGCGCTCCCTGGCGGGGGTGGCGGAACATGCCCGACGGGTCGGTGGTGACCCGCCCTTCGCCGTCGAGCAGGGTGTCCTCGGGAACCGGCACACCCTTGTTGAGCGCCACGCGGGCCTTGCCCATGGCGATCTTCGAGGTGGCCATGTCCAGCAGCGCTGCGGGACGGTCGCCCTGGCCGGGGATGGCGACGCAGAACGGGTTGGTGCCGAAACGGGCATCAGCCCCGGCGAACGGCGCCACCAGCGGGGTGTGCCCGGCCACGTTCACGAAGTGGATGGAGGCGAGTCCCGCCCGGGCGCACTGCTCGCCCCAATGGCCGATGCGACCGATGTGGAAGCTGTTGCGCAGCCCGACGACCGCGACGCCGTGGGCCTTGGCCCGTTCGATCGCCGCCTCGGTCGCCTCGTAGCCCATCACCTGACCGAAGCCGCTGTTGCCGTCGAACACGGCGAGCGCCCCGTTGTCCACCACCGCCGTCACGTGCTGGTTGACCTGCAGCCGCTTGCGGGAGAACCCGTCCACGTAGGCGGGCAGCATGCCCACACCGTGGGAGTCGTGACCGGACAGGTTCGCACCGATCAACTGGTCGGCGACGAGGCCCGCCTCGCGCTCGCTGCTCCCCATGGCGGCGCACACCCGGCGCACGAAGACGTGGAGACGGTCAGGGTGGACAAGGCTCACGAGGCGCTCCCGGTCGCGGCGAATGGTTGGCGCCGGCAGGTTACCGCCCCGCACCGCCCCCGTCGTGTGCCGTACCATCCGGTACGGCACCGGGAAGCAGGCGCCGGCCCGTCATTCGGGGTAGGCGACCACCTCGGTCGCCTTGGCGGTGGCCCACACCTCGTCGCCGGGTTGCAGGGCCAGCTCGGCCAGCGCAGCGGTGGTGATCTCCGCGGTGAGCGGCACCGCCTCTCCCAGACGGACCCGGACCCGGTCACCGTGACGGTCCAGCTCCAGCACCGTCAGCGGCCAACAGTTGCGCGGTGAGCCGTGGGGTTGCGATGCGTGCAGCGACACCGCCTGGGGGCGGATCACCGCGAACGCGGCGCCTTCGTCCACCTCGGTGTCGGCGGTGATCACCTGCCCGCCGCCCGCCAGGGTGAGCACGCCGCGCGCCAGCCGGCCGTGCAGCAGGTTCACCCCGACCAGCTCAGCGACGTAGCGCGACCTGGGGTGCGCGGTCACCTCGGCCAGCGTGCCCTGCTGGGTGACGCGCCCGCCCTCGAGCACGATGACGCGGTCGGCCACGGCAGCGGCGTCGAGCGGGTCGTGGGTGATCAGCAGCCTCACCCCGTCGAAACCCTCGAGGGTACGGCGCAGCTCACGGCGCAGCTCGGTGCGGGTGGCGACGTCGAGCGCCGCGAACGGCTCATCGAGCAGCAGCAGACGAGGCTCGGGGGCGAGCGCCCGGGCCAGCGCCACTCGCTGCTGCTGGCCGCCGGAGAGCTGCCGGGGACGCCGACCGGCGTAGGCGTCGAGCCCGACCCGCTCCAGCCAGGCCGTCGCCGTGGCCCGCGCCGCGTACCGGGCCACCCCCCGGGCCCGCAGCCCGAAGGCCACGTTCTCGAGCACCGACAGGTTGGGGAACAGCAGGTAGTCCTGGAAGACCACGCCGATCGAGCGGGCCTCGGCGGGGACGAAGACACCGGCGGCCGGGTCGTCGAGCACGACCCCGTCGAGCGCGATGCGGCCGGCGTCGATCGGCAGCAGACCGGCCGCGGCGCGCAGCAGCGACGTCTTGCCGGCGCCGTTCGGCCCGAGCACCGCCACCAGCTCGCCCGAGCGCACCGACACGGCCACGTCGAGCACGAGCGAACCGAGCGCGACCCGCGCCGAGATCTCGAGGCTCAAGCCATACCACCCAGCACGCAGGGCCACCCGAGCACGCAGGGCCACCCGAGCACGTCAGCGCCGCCCGAGCACGTCAGCGCCGCCCAACCAGCGGTCGCGCAGGCCGACGAGCACGGCGAAGGAGACGCCGATGAGCAGCAGGGACAGCACGATCGCCTCCGACGGATCGGATTCCAGCGCCAGGTAGGTCGCGAGCGGCAGCGTCTGGGTGCGACCCGGGAAGTTGCCGGCGAAGGTGATCGTGGCGCCGAACTCGCCCAGCGCGCGGGCCCAGGCCAGTACGGCGCCGGCCAGCACGGCGGGCCGCACCGCCGGCAGGGTGACCCGGCGGAAGGTGTACCAGCCACCGGCGCCCAACGTCCGCGCCGCGTCCTCAACCCGCCGGTCGTGCTGTCGCAGCGCCGACTCGACGGTGAGCACGAGGAACGGCATGGCGACGAAGGTCTGCGCCACCACCACACCGGCAGTGCTGAACGGCAGGCGGAGCCCGAACCAGGCATCGAGCCACTGCCCGACGATGCCGCGCCGACCCAGTGCGGCGAACAGCGCCACGCCGCCGACGACCGGCGGCAGCACCATCGACAGCGTGCACAGCGCCCGCACCAGGCCGCGCCCGACGAACTGCACCCGGGCCAGCACCCACGCCAGCGGCACGCCGAACAGCAGGCTCAACGCCGTCGACCACGCCGAGCACACCAACGACAGGCGCAGCGCCGCCGCCACGGCCGGCGTGCGCAACACCCCCACGGCGTCCCCCCACGGCGCCCGCCACAGCAGGCCGACCAGCGGAAGGGCGAAGAAGACGACCGCCACCGCCGCCAGCACCGAGGCCGGCCACGGCACCGCGCCCTCTCCTCGACGAATGGTCATTCGTCAACTGTATGGGGTGCTCCGGTGGCGGCCCCAACCCCGCGCCGGCGGCCCGCCCGGAGGATCGCGCCCAGTGGATCGCGCGCCCGGTGGATCGCAGCGCGCCTCAGCGGCGCCTGGCCTTCACCGCGTACATCGCCCGGTCCGCGGCGGCCAGCAGCACCGCGGGATCCGAGCCGTGGGTGCGGCAGTGGGCCACACCCACGCTCGCCGAGGCGCGCAGCACCGCGCCGTCGACCCGCAACGGCAGTGCGACGGCGGCGACCACGGCGTCGCCGATGACCGCCGCGGCATCGGGGTCGACCCCGACGAGCACGGCGGCGAACTCATCGCCGCCGAGGCGCGCCACGACATCCTCCGACCGGCAGGCGGCGCGCAGGCGATCGGCCACGTGCACCAGCAGCGCGTCGCCGACAGCGTGCCCGAACCCGTCGTTGACCGCCTTGAACCCGTCGAGATCGACCAGCAGCACCGCCACCCGACCCGGGGTGCGCTGCAGGCCCGCGTCGAGCTCGCTGCGCAACTTGACCCGGTTCGCCAGGCCGGTGAGCGGGTCATGCAGCGCCTGCTCGACGAGCTGTCTGCGGATGTCGTGCGCCGCGGTCATGTCCTCGACCACCCCCACCACACAGGGGCCGTCGTGTTCGTCACGCCCCGGCGTCAACCGCGCCCGCAACCAGCCACCGTCGAGCGACCGGTACGACACGCCGAGCGAGTCGCCGGCGCCGCGACCGACCACGTCGTCGTGCACCCGGCGCAAGCGCTCGCGCTCGGTCGGGTGGGCGGTGTCCGCCCAGTGCTGCACCGCACCGCTGCGACGGTGCAGGTCCTCCCACCGGGCGTTGGCGAAGCGGATCCGGCCCGACGCGTCGACCTCGAACATACCGACCGGTGCGTCGAGCACGAACAGCTCGAGCCGGCGCCGCAACCGGCGAGCCTCGTGGTCGCGCTGGCGGAGCGCGCTGCGGTCGCCGAGCAGGACGTGGCGGCGGGCGACCGGCGTCGCCGGTTCGCACACATCGAGCGAGGCGGGCACGAACGCGCCGTCCTGCCGCCCGATGCGGAACGTGCCGAGGTGGCCGCCACCGAAGCTTCGCAGGCCGCGGGCCAAGCGGAGCTGGTCACCGGGATGGACCATCGACACCAGCGTCCGACCGCACCAGCCGGTCCTCGGTTGGCCGAGCCATCGGAGCAGCGCCGGGTTGGCCTCGAGCACCTGGTTGGTCTCGGTCAGTGCCAGCAACGGGCAGGGCAGCTCCGTGAACAAGCGGCGATCGACGAGCTCGGCTGCGCTCAGCTCCGGTGCCGTGCTCATGACCGTGGTCCTCCCGTACCGCTGCCCGTCGACGCCCACTCCGGTCGACGCCGTGTCCCGCCGCAGTCCCGCCGACGGGGTTCCTGAACAGAGTGATCGGCACCGGTGCGCTCCCACCGAGGCGCGTTCCCACACCTGAGCGATGGTCAGGGCCCCGCATCGGACCGATTTCGCGCAGACGCAGCACCCCGGCGAGCGTCGTAGCCCGTCCTGCGCCACTGCGGTGGGTCGTACCCGTCGGATCGGGCCTTGTAGCGTGCCCCCGGTGAACGCGCCGGCTGACCACCTCCCGGAGGGCTTCGAGCCCGATCCCGAGCTCGATCCGGCCGAGACCCACGTCGGGCCGTTCCTGCGGCGCGTCGACGGCGATGGGCTCGCCATCGGGCTGGTCATCGCCGCCCACCACTGCAACGAGCACGGCGCGCTGCACGGCGGTGTGCAGATGGCGCTCGCCGACTACACGGTGGGCGCCACCGCCCGCCACGGCACGACCGACAGCACGGTCACGGTCAGCTTCGACGCCCAGTTCGTGGACACCGCCCGCGCCGGGGAGCTCGTCGTCGGCCGGGCCGAGGTGGTGCGCCGCACCGGCTCCTTGGTGTTCGTGCAGGGACGGCTCAGCTGTGGCGGCCGCCCGCTGCTCGCCTTCAACGGGGTGGTCAAGCGCCTACGTCCCGCCGGCGAGGCGGCGCGCCCTTGACCGGCCGCCGCCGCTGATGACCGACCGGGCCGGGCGCGCCGTGCAGCAGGGTCGCCGGGACCGCCCGGACGGGCAACCGGGGCCGTTCGCACCGTTGGCCGAGCGGAACTACCGATGGTTCTTCGTCGGGAACCTCTCCTCCAACCTCGGCACGTTCTGCCAGACCATCGCCCAGTCGCTGCTCGTGTACGACCTGAGCGGCTCCACCCTGCTGGTCGGGGTGGTCAACTTCGCCCAATACGCCGCGGTACCCCTGCTGGCGCCCGCCGCCGGCTCCCTCGCCGACCGCAGGGACCGCCGCCGGCTGCTGTTCGGCACGCAGCTCGCAGCGTTCGCGGTCACCCTGGTGCTCACGCTGCTGTCGGCCACCGGCAACGCCACCACCTGGCTGGTGATCGGCCTCGCCGGGCTCATCGGGGTGACCGGCGCGTTCCAGTTCCCGGTCAGCCGGGCGTTCGCCCCGCTGCTCATCTCGGAGCGCAACCTCGGCCGCGCCATCAACCTGGATTCGGTGTCGGTCAACCTGGCCCGGGCGTTGGGGCCGGTGGCCGGCGCGGTGATCGTCGCCCAGCTCGGGGTGAGCTGGGCGTTCGGCATCAACGCCGTCTCCTACCTGGTGCTGGCGGTGGCGTTGACGCGGGTGCGGCCACGACCCCAGCAGCGCCACGCCGCCACCTCCTCCTTCGTCGACGGGCTGCGCATCGTGCGCAACCGGCCGGTGCTCGCCGCGCTGCTGTTCATCATCGCCGCCTGCGCCATCGGCGCCGATCCGCCCAGCACCCTCGGGCCCGAGCTGGCCCATCGCTTCGGCGGCGGCGACGCGCTGGCCGGCATCATCCTCGGCGGGTTCGGCGCCGGCGGCGTGGTCGGCGCCTTCGTGGCCGGCGCCGAGAGCGACCGCCACCACCGCAAGGTCGGCCGCCTGCTGGCGCTGCTCGTCGGCGGGCTCGTGCTGTTCGCCCTCGCCGACCACGTGGCGCTCACCGTGCTCGGCGCGTTCATCGCCGGGTTCGGCTACCTCACCTCGCAGACCCGCTCCAGCGCCCTGCTGGTCCGCTCCACCGCGGATCACGAACGTGGTCGGATCATGGCCCTGTGGTCGATCGCCTTCATCGGCACCCGACCGATCGCCAGCCTGGTCGACGGCTTCGTGGCCGACTGGGTCAGCCTGCGCGCCGCGGCGCTGCTCAGGGCGGTGCCCGCGGTGGGGGCGTGCCTGTTGTCGTACTCGATGGACCGGCGCGCCGGTCGGGCCGGCGACGGGCAGGCCGCCACCCGTTCCTGACAGGATGTCGCGGTGAGCGACTCGACGGTGACCCCGTACCTGGAGGGCGTGCGCGTCCTCGACTTCACGCAGTACCTGGCCGGCCCCGCCTGCACCCGGCTGCTGACCGAGCTCGGCGCCGAGGTGATCAAGGTGGAGATGGCCCCCTACGGCGATCCCACCCGGGCGTCCACCCCGCGGCGCAACCGGCGCTCCGGCTACTTCGTGCAGCAGAACCGGGGCAAGCGCTCGCTGTGCGT
>JADLEF010000245.1 GCA_020846295.1 Acidimicrobiales bacterium | reverse complement strand
CTCCGGCTTGAGCGTGTTCACCGCAGCAGCCAACCCGACCTCTCGGACGGTGCGCATCACCTTCGCCGTACAGAACGACCCTGCCGCGCAAGGATTGAGCAGCACCGTCGACTTCGTGTTCGAGTCCCAAGCCTGAGCTCCTGGCGACCTGGTCCTGACAGCGACCGACCGGCGAACTGATGTCGTCACCGCTCCCCACCGAATGCCGGCACCGCACGCTCGGTCCCACAGGGGTCGCCACACCCGAGCCGAGCCGGCGACCAGCAACCGCGGACCTACCGATCGCCTACCTGATCAACGGCGAGCACGTACGGACGGAACACCGATCGCTGAGCATGGCTCGCATGTTCGTCAACGTGTGGGCAGCGTTCCTCACGTCGTTGTTCGTCTCGCTGTCGTCGTTCGCCCTGATCCCGATGGCCTTCGGCTACCACGCCGTGGTCGTCACCTCTGCCTCCATGGAACCATCGCTGCACCGCTCCGATGTGGTCATCCTCGCACCGCGTGGTGAGGCGCCGATCCCGATCGGGAGCATCGTCAACGTTCACGCCGACGCAGGCGACGTCATCCACCGCGTCGTTGCGTTTGACGGTCGCGCCTACAGAACGAAAGGCGACGCCAATGGAACGCCGGATTCATCGCTCGTCGCCGCCCATCAGATCACCGGAACCGGCGTGTTCCTGGTGCCGTTCATCGGGCTGGCCCCGGTCTGGGCCGATGAGCGTGCGTGGTGGAAGCTCGTCGGCGGTGCCGTGCTGCTCCTGGCGACCGGCCACGCCGCCCGCCGAACTTGGCTACGACCGCACGCGCCCTTCGGCCGCTGGGACGCCGCACCCGACCGATCGCAGGTTGCAGGGTGACCGTCCGGGCACCTAGCGGTGCCGATGCCGAGAGCTCCACCACCGTCGGGCCAGAGGCCGAGAAGGGGATCGCGCTGTCCCGTTGGCTGCTCGCCATGGTCAGCGTCGCGTTGTACCTCGGCGGCCGGTCGTTCGAGAACCCCAGGGTCGTGCTGCACTCCACTGCGGTCGCCATCGTGGTGCTGGCTGTGCCGCTGCTCGCTCCAGCGAGCCGACGAGTGTTCCAGGCGTTGTCGTGCAGCCCGACCGCGTCAGCGGTCGTTCTGCAGCTGATCGACACCGCAAGCGTCATCTCGATGACCGTTCTGGCCGGTCGCCTGGCGGCGGACACCTCCTGGGCGTTGTCGAGCGTCGTCATCGTCATCGCCGCGCTTCGCTTCGGCGCAGTCGGCGTCCTGGTCACCTGGGCCGCCGTCTCGGCCGGCCACGTGATGCTGAGCAGCCTCCACGTTCAGAGCGTTCCCAGCGCGCTGCTCCTGCAACGGTCCGGCGCGCTGCTCGCCGTCGCCGCGGTCATCGCGTTGTTGACCAGTTGGCTCCAGGCCGGCTGGGAGACGCAGGCGCAGATGACCAGAGATGCCGAACGGCGCAGCACCTACCTGCGGGCCATCGAGGACGCAGGGCGGGCGATGCAGGGTGTGCCGACAGCGCAGCTCCCACTCGTGGCCCTGGAGCACGCCCTGCGGCTCGACTTCGAGGCGGCATCGACGTGCCATCCCGACGAGGCCCCCATCGCGGTGGGCAACGGCGATCTCGTTCCATCTGACCTGACCCTGGACACGAAGCCCGACGTCATCGAGGTCACGGCATGGACGGGCGCTACCGGGGTGACGAGCAGCATCTCCGTCGTTGAACGCCGCACGGGCAAGGTCATCACCGGGTGGACGACCGGCCCGACCAGTCGTGCCCAGGCCGAGGCGTTCGGCGAGCTCGTGCTGCGGACCACAGCTCGCATCGAGCTCGGACAGATGCTCGACGCCGCCCGGCTCGAGGCGCAGGTGGACCCGCTGACCGGGCTTTGGCGGCGGCACGTGTTCGACCACCACCTCGAGACCGCTGCCGCCGGGACAGAGCCGGTGGCGGTGCTGTTCTTCGACCTGGACTACTTCAAACAGATCAACGACCGCTACGGCCACCAGATCGGCGACGCAACCCTTTCCACCGCCGGTCAGCGGTTGCGGCACTTCGTCGGCCACAACGGGCTCGTCGCCCGCTACGGCGGCGACGAGTTCGTCGTGGTTCTGTCCGGCCCGGTGGCGCTGCTCGCCCACGACCTCGCCACCGAGGTGAGCCCGGTGATCAACGCCCCCTTCTTCGTCGACGGCCGCCGGATCCCGCTGGGTGCGACGGTGGGCGTGGCGATCGGTCGGGCGCCGATGTCCCCGGCGGCACTGATCCAGCAGGCCGACGAGGCCGTGCTCGCCGCGAAGTCCGCCCGCAACGCACGAACCGGCGGCGACGGGCGCTCGCAGCCCCCTGCACAGCCAGCTCATCGCGATCACGACGGCCTGGCCGGCAGACCCGCTGCAGCGGCGCACTCATGACCACGTTGCGCAGCCTGCGAGCGTCGTTGCCTGCTCGCCGCATCCAGCTGATCCTGGCCTGCCTCGTAGGAGCCGCCCTTGCGCTGCCGAGGTCGCACGCCGGGTTCACGGCCGCCACGTCGAATGCGGCGAGCTCCTTGACGGCAGCCGCTTCCTTCTCGACAGCTCTGTTTCTGCACAACAACCCATCCCCCCCGTCGGGCGCCACCTCCACCCAGTCTCCCCTGCCGATGGACACGACCGCCCCGACCGGCTCGACGCTGTACAACTACAGCACCAACTACGACGCGGGCCCTGGTCGCCAGATGGAGCAGACCACGCTCGGCCTGAGCGAGACGAACGACCGCAAGCACCAGCTTTGGGTGCACCCGATCACCTCCGCCCTGACCGTCAGCTCCGCTTCCACCCTGTCGATCTGGATCGCTCCAGAGAACTTCACGACGCCCAAGACCGTCGGCGTCATGGCCGGCCTCTACGACTGCAACGCCGCGCTGTCCTCGTGCTCGCTGGTCCAGAGCGCAACCAACTCGTCGTTCCCATGGCCCGCCGCCTGGACCGAGCTCACCGTGACCCTACCGGCGGTCAGCCACACCTTCTCCTCGGGCCGCAGCATCGTGCTCAAGGTCGTTCCCAGCACCAACACCGACATCAACATCTGGATGGCGTACGACACGACGGCCTTCCCCAGCGTCTTCACCCTGAACGCCGGCGGTGGATGAAGCGGCCCACCAGCAGCTGCGGCCCGGCCGGCGACACCACGCCTCGCTCACCGACCTCGACGCTGGCTCCATGACGGTGCGCGCACAGCGCCGATCGGCTGTGAGCGGGCAGCGCCCTGTTGTGTGCGCGACGATCCCAGTCCCCTGCGGGTTGCGCGGGTCAACGCAGCGCTCGAGGTCAACCCCCGACACCTGCCCCGGTTGACGCTCCGGCGGTTTGGGGCTACGTTCCTCAGATGGATGTAGCCACATCGGGGGGGCGCACGGTCGTCGGTGTCCGCGAGCTCAAGAACCACCTGAGCAGCTTTCTCGATCGCGTCAAGGCGGGTGAGGAGATCACGGTGACCGAGCATGGCCGCCCGATAGCCCGCCTCAGCGCCATCGGCATCGATGTCGACCGCATGGCGGGGCTGGTCGCAGCGGGCGTCATCCGCCCGGCGACCAGCCGGCGTCGCTTGCCGGCTAAGCGGGTACCGATCACCGGCGGAGCCGAGTCGCTCGCCGACCAAGTCGCTGAGCAGCGCGGTTGATCAGCTACATCGACACGTCGGTACTCCTCAAGCTCCTTGTCAACGATGAGGTGGGGGCCGATGCCGCAGATCGGCTGTGGATGGAGTCGGATTTCGTCGTGTGCGTTGAGATCGGTTACGCCGAGGCGCGCGCCGCGCTGGCGGCGGTCCACCGGAACTCCCGGCTGACGACGCGTTCGTACCGTGTGGCCAAGGGAGAGCTCGAAGCCCTGTGGAGCCAGGTGGACGTGGTCGCCGTACATGCAGATCTCGTCCGCACAGCCGGGAGTCTCGCCGAGAGCGAGATGCTCCGCGGCTACGACGCAGTTCACCTCGCTGCGGGCCTTGCGTCGGGTGCAGCCGTCTTCGCCTCCGCGGACGATCGACTTCTGGCTGCCGCGCAACGGAACGGCCTGTCAACCTCGAACCCACTCAATCCTGCGGATTGACAGGACTCCTGGCTGCCCTGTCCGGCCAGCGGCGTCCAGACGACGCCGACAAAGGCGGCTCCGCACCCTCCACACGGCGTGACGGGCATGGTCGCGGGCGTCCGCTCAACGACGCCGGCGTGCGGATGTCACCGGCCACACGCATGCGGGCGTGACAGCGACGCCCAGCATGGCGGAGACAAGGTTCCGGCGGAGGCGTCGTGCTGACAGAGGATCCCGGAGCAGACGGGAGAAGCCACGCGGACCCACCGACGAAACCCGCACCGACGATCACGCCACCCCGGGCGACGACGGCGTCTGCCCACGGAACGGCTTCTCATCGAAGCCGAGGCGGACCGTGCCGAGCACCCGCACGAACGGCGCAGCCCCCAACGCCGCGATCCATGCTCCCCTCCCACGCCCATCGCTGTTGGATCGGCACGTTAGCCCGAGCGAGCCAACGGGGTCCTGAGACAGCTGGCGACCGACATCAATGCCGCCACGCTGTTCGACCGCTCCCTACCACCGGAGCCACATGCGCGCCTGCACCGCGGCGATGTCGTCGCCGGCCAGTGGAGGTCAACCGCTCCAACCCAGGAGAAGTTGGCCCACGTTGTCTGCCTGCAGACATCGCCACTCAGCGCCGTACCTCTAGGTATGGCAATGGGATCGGCTCACGTGACGCCGACCAGGTTCCTACGGTCAGCTCTCGGCCAGTTCATGCCGCCAGTCGTCGGACCATCGCTACTCGACGCTCGGGCCTGATGAGTTCCGCTCCGTACTCGATCTCGGCGGCGAACCACGCGACCCTGCGGCCTACCACCGGTGCAGCTGGCTCCTCCCTGCTTCAGGGGCCCAGGAGTGCGAGGGGCACCACCGCGACGCCATCCGGTCGCCGGTAAGCCTCGGGCCCCGAATGCACCACGAGCGTGTCGACGCAGCGGCTGCCGATCTTGTCCCGCAGCCACAGCAGGTGCTTCACGTCATCGTCGCGTACGACCGAGCTCAGCTTCGCTTCGATCGCCACAACGCCCAGCTCGCCTTCGACGATGAAGTCGACCTCGTGACGGCCACCCTCCGTACGCAGGTGGTACACCTCTGACTCACAGCTCTGCGCGAAGACCCGCACGCTGAGCGCCACCAACGATTCGAACAAGCCGCCGAGGAACCCGCCGTCGCGGGCGACCACGCCGGCGGGCATGTCGCCGGCAAGGAGCTGGGTGGCGTTGCGCTTCACGAGACGTGCGGCAAGCGCCGGGTCTGCGAGGTAGTGCTTCGGAGACTCGGTGAGATCTCGCAGATGGTTGGACGACGGGGTCCAGGCCGCCAGCGGATCGAGGATGCGCAGCATGGTGAGCAGCTCGATGTAGGGCAACGTCGTCGTCTTCGCCGGGCGGGCGTCGGTAGCGGTGACCGCCGCGTTGCGGATCTTCTCCCACGACGCCGCAGTGCCGACCGCCGCAGCGTACGCCCGCAGCCATGCGAGCACCGTCGCCGGATGGCGCACCGCCAGGCCCGCTTCGGGCAGATCGTGATCGGCGATACGCCCGATATAGCTGTCCAGGCTTGCCGCTCGAGCTCTCGGCGGCAGGTGCCGCATCCCCGGGAAACCACCGGCGAGCATCTCAGCGGTGTAGGCGGTGAGATCGAGCTCGCTGCGCCCTGCCACGGCTCGCTCGCCGGCCAAGAGTGCGCCAAGGGACACGCAGGGCTCGGCGACGCCGCGCTCGGGCAGTGTGAGGGGCCGCATGCGGATCGAGGTGATGCGCCCTGCACCGGAATGGGTCTGGCGGTCCGGTAGGGAGCCGGTCAAGAGGAACTGCCCCCCGTGCGGATCGGCGTCAACCAGCCGTCGCACCACGTCCCAGAGGGGACGCACCAGATGCCATTCGTCCAGCAACAGGGGGCGCTGGT
>JADLEF010000244.1 GCA_020846295.1 Acidimicrobiales bacterium | reverse complement strand
AGTGCTCAGCGCCCGGACGTCCGCGGCGGCGAGGGGCAGCTCGCCGGCGGCCATGCGTTCGGCATCGAGCCGGCCGAGTTGCTGGATGAGCAGCTGGCGAGCGAGCTGGCGGCGATCGTCGTTGCCGAGCGGCCGGCGCCCTTGCCCTTCATCGAAGGCGTCGCGGTCGTCGAGCTGCTCACCGACTGCGGCGTGCAGACGGCCGATCAGGTCGGAGGCCGGGTTCACGCGACCACCTCGGCCTGCCGTGCTCTGATGTTGGGGTCCGCAGGGGCCTGCGCCGGCTCCAATGACTGCATCTGCGCTGCGAAGCTCGTCGCGGCGCGAAGAAGCGGAGAGCGTCGGAGCCGGCCCGTGGTGCCGCCGCCGAGGAGCGCCTCAGCGCTGCGAGGATCGTCAGGCAGGACGGCAGCGACCCTGATCCCCGTCGCCTCGGCAACGTCGGCGGCCGAATAGGGGTGCTCGCCGATGAGCACCCACGCAACCCGCCGCCCAGCGCCCTGCAGTGCGAGCGCACGTTCCGCCGCAGGTTGAATCTGTTCGGCGACGGGGCGGGACACCATGAACACGGCGTCGGCGTGGTGCGCGAACGGCAGCGCAGGCGACGCCGGGCTCAGCCGTCCGCAATCGACGATCACGTCGACGCCTGGCAACGACGACAACCACGAAGCGAGGGCCTTGCCGCTCGTGGCCAGCACCGAACTCGCCCGATCGGCTCGCTCCGGCGCCACGATCGCCGCCAAGCCGCCCGGCAGTGCTTGGGCATGGGCCCAGATGTCCTCGCGGCCGAGCCCGTGCCGGCTCGCCGCAGCGAGCGTGATCAGTCCGGGCTGGCGACCGAGCTGGTAGCGCACGGCGAGGCTGCCACTATCGGCGTCGGCTTCCAGCAGTACCTTCCGTCGCCCCTCCGCGACCGGAAGAGCTGCCGCCACCGCCAGCGCGGTGAGCGTGACGCCCGGGGACCCCTTCTGCGATGCGAAGCAGATGAGCCCCATCTCAGCTCTCCGCGACCTGGATGAGCCGCACGCGATTCGCCGACGCCGCCGACGCGACCCTCGCCGCGTCCGCCTCGCCGAGCTGCACCGCGACGAACAGCCGGCCCTGCACACCCACTTCTTCGACCTCCACGACCGTCGCCCGAGCCACGAGAACGTCGGCCGACGACGCCGCATCAATTCCACGGGGATCGCTCGCCGAGGGCGTCAACACGACCGACACCACATCCCCGGTCGCCATCCGCAGTGACGGGAACTGGCCGGCTTCGAGCGACAGGCCGACCACACCCTCCCCCGAGCCGATCAGCGAGCTCGTGGAGAACAACTCCCGAGTCACCAACGCGCCCGTCGCAAGATCGGTCCGGGCGACCCGGCCGACGATCGCGGCGGCGTCCGACTCACGCAACACCGCGAGGTTGTCGTCGCTGTCGATGCCCACGAGCTGCAAGTCGTCCACGGTCATGACGTGGCCTCGCTCGACCGGCGCCCGCACCGCCAGCACCTTCGTACGCTGCGTCGTCGATGCCTGCCACCACAGCGCGCCGAGGGCGAACACCAGGATCACCAGCACACCCGCCGCGATCTCCGGCAGGCGACGACGACCGGCGGCGGTCGGTGCCGCTTCAAGGTCGAACGCCGGCGGTGACGAGCCGTTGCGATCGCGGGGTTTCGTGAGGGTCGCCGTCACGCCGGGCTCCTATCGACCGTTGGACTCGATGGCTTGGATCTCGGCCACCTGTACGAGCGCAGGTGGCGAGGTTCGTGTCAGCGCGCCGAGCTCGGCCGTTCCACCAAGGCTCGTCACGCCCGCAACGTCGAACGTCACGGACACGGAAAGCGGCGTCCCCGCCGTGCCGGCGGTGCTGTGGCGGAACGTGTAGGTGCAATCCGAGGAGTTGGCTTGCGGCCCCGCCTGCCAGGCGGTGCCGGCGCCGCAGAAGACCGTCGACCCATCACCAACCTGCCAGAGGGCCGACGTGGGAGTCGCCCGTGCCTCCGCCCACACCCGGCCCGACGGCGTGGACGCCCGGGCAGAGAACCCGCCGTGCCAGTAGTCACCGTCGACCCAAAGCCAGGTCGGGAGTTGCGTCACCATCGGCACTGTCGTCCCGTTCGGGCTCGCCGACCACGTGGGGTCGGGCGGATCGAGCGTCCGTCTCGCCTGTTCAAGCAGATCTGCGATCGCGAACGAGCCGCCCTCGGGGATCACGAAGAGCCCGTCGACGATCTCGACTTCGCCGTCGCACACCTTCTGCAACCACCGACCGGTGTCGGAGTACAGCCGCTCGCCGCTCGGGCCGAACACGCCCTTCGTCAGGTCGTCGGCGATGACGACCCGCCAGGTGCAACGACTCGGGGCACCGTCGCTGGTTGATCCGCCTGATCCCGGCGTGTGCGAGCCGGCATCCGCATCGACCACGCCGTCTCGGACCCCGAAGCCGGCTCCGTCCTCTGCGCCGGCCGGGGCGGCGATCCCGAGGAGCGTCAACGCGATCAGTAGGGGAAGTCCGCGTCCGCCAACGCGCATCCCGCCACCCCCTCCCAACGCTGCACCTGGGTCACGCCAGACACCATCCACTGTCCATCCACAAGCGCCAGCTCCAGCGTGTAGTTCTGCGTGGCGACGGTTGCGTTGGCGACGTTGCCCGTGGCGAGCTCATAGACAACCGAATCGTCCACTCGGCAGACAGACAGCGACGCAGTTGCGCCGGAGACCTGGACGAAGCCGACCCGGATCTCGCCGACGTTTGGCGACGCAGCTCGTACCGCCTGCCCGGCATCGCGGCGCTCGCTGGCCTCGGCCCGTAGGTCGCCGAGCGCGTCGCCCGTGGCGACCTCCGCCAGCAGGGGCGAGTCCGGATTCGCCACCGGCGCAGAATTCGCTGCCATGCGAACAGCGAAGAAGTCTCGAGCTCGAGCCGCCAAGGCCAGCTCGCTTCCCTCAGGCGCTCCGGCCGAAGACGTCGACGTGGTCGAGTCGACTGATGACGCAGCGGTTGTGGACGCCGTCGAGCCAGTCGTCCCGCCCGCCGACTGCGAGGTGGAAGACGCTGCCGTAGGCGCCGACCCGCTCGAGGTTGTCGGGGTGGCAGACCTGTCGACGTCGTGCCCGTTCGAGCAACCGGCGGTCAAGCTGCCGCAAGCGGCGACGGCCAAGGCGACAGTGAACGCGCGCGAACGAATCGGCTGGCTTCGGTCCGGCCGGCCGGCGACCACGTCGCTACCCATGCGCCGGTGCCAGACGTTCGTGGCCTCGCCAGCATGCAGGCAGGGCGGGCCGCTGCCCTCGTCGTCCAACGTGCTCGTACCCCTGCCCCTCCACACGCTCACCGTACGTGCACCTCCAACCGCCGCATCAGGGGCCAGATAGCCCATCTTGATGACACCAGGGACACAAGCCCGCCAAGGATCGGACACCCGACGTGCAGTTCTGTAGTGCACCCATGAAAGGTTCCAGTCCCATCCAGTCGAGGTGGGTGTCCCTCGTCGCTGCATGGGAGAACGTCAGCTTCGAGAGTCGCCAACGAACGGATCACTGCAGTGAAGGCGCTTGCGGGAGTCACCGCTGCACTGTTCGCCACCGCTGCTGTCCCCCTGGCGACGATCGCTGGGTTGGCGACGCTAGCTGGGACTGCCAGCGTGGCATCGCCGCCCGGCGGCCACCTCGCCCCATCGGCGGACGCCATTGAGGACATTCCGGCGGAGCTTCTACCGGTCTTCCAAGCAGAAGCGAGATCCTGCGAAGGCTTGCCGTGGACCGTTCTCGCCAGCATCAGCCGAGTCGAGTCGAACCACGGCCGCTACGGCGGCGCCTCGATCGACGCAACAGGGGTCGTCTCCCCACCAATCATCGGCATCGCCCTCGACGGCACGGGCGGCACTGCGCGCATCCTCGACAGCGACGGTGGCCGATGGGACCACGACGCTGTGTTCGATCGAGCGGTGGGCCCCTTCCAGTTCATCCCGTCGAGCTGGCGCATCTACGGGGGAGACGGCACCAGCGATGGCATCGCCGACCCGCACAACGTCTACGACGCGTTGCCAGCGATGCGACGCCACCTCTGCCCCGAAGGCCGGGTGACCGACGTGCGGGCCGCCATCTTCAGCTACAACCACTCCGACGCCTACGTCGACGAGGTGCTCGACTGGGCGCAACGATATGCCGCACCGACGACGAGCGTCGTCGGCAGCTATGCGCT
>JADLEF010000243.1 GCA_020846295.1 Acidimicrobiales bacterium | reverse complement strand
GCTGGATCAGGCGTCGATCAGCCGGAGCAGCAAACCCGTCATCTTCCTGCGCACGCCCCAGGACAGCGATCCGGGCGGCGTCAGCCGGGTCGAGTTCAAGCTCGACGAGGTCGATGACAACGTGGCCGACTGCTCGTTGAACCCCCGTGCCGACGAGAGCGGCGTCGTCATCGACGGTGCGTTCTTCGCCTACGACTTCAACGGCGGCACGGCGCGGCGGGCGGGCGCGTTCTCCTTCAGCCAGCTGAACACCGGCGAGCACACCATCACCACCCAACGCACCACCTACCTACCGGGTGCGGACATCCCGACGGTCGTCTACGCCCGAGCGACCTTCACCGTCACGGCCTGAGGCTCACCGCGCTGCGGACGCGGCGCAGGGCCGGTCCGACCGATCGGTCGGACCGGCCCTGCGTCGGCGTCTACTTGCAGTTGGCGATGGACTGGTCCCAGGCGCAGGGAGCGGTCTTGCCGCCGAGGTCGACGATGTCGCCCTCCTGGATCCAGGTCTGGTCGGCTGCGCTGAAGCGGCCGATCTCGGAGCCCTCGATCACGAAGGCGTCGGCGTTGCCGCTGGTCTGCATCTTGACCCCGGGCAGCAGGAACGGCGAGGTCATGTCCATGGTGCGCATCGCCAGCAGGAAGTTGGGCCGGGTCAGGCCACCGTCGAGCTGTGAGGCGATGCGCAGCATCTCGATGATCGGCCAGCCCAGGTAGAAGCCTGCGGAGAAGCTCGAGGAGAGCTTCGGGTCGATGCCCGCACCGGCGAGCAGCTCGGTGGCGAGCTTGATGCCGGGCTCGTCGGCTCGGGTCGGGTCGTTGATGTCCATCACCGCGCCGCCGGCGATGAGCCAGCCGTCCGAGGCGTCACCGACCACCTTCTCGCCGACGAAGGACAGCGGCTTGCAGACCGACGGCATCCACAGCTGGTCCGCCGATGTCGTCAGACCGTTCTCGGCCGCCTCGATGATGGCCTGCGTGCACGTGATGCCCGCCGTCATGGCGATGAACACGTCCGGGTCCTTCGACGCGATGGTGGTCATCTCGTTCTTGATGGTCGGCGCCGCCGGCTCGAACTTCTCGAACTCGAAGGTGATCTCGTGGTCGCTCTGCTCCAGGAACGCCTGGAACCCCGCGGTGTAGGCGGCGCCGAAGTCGTTGTTGATCACGACCGCACCCACCTTGGTGCCCTTGGGCAACGTCTGCTCGATGTAGGAGCCCCACAGGATGGCCTCGGTGAAGTAGTTGAGGATCGAGCCCATGGTCCACGGGTGGTTCACCGGGTCGCCCCAAGCGGGATGGCCGGTCCACACCATCGGGTGCGGCACGCAGCGCTCGTTCACCTTGTCGTAGGTGCGCATGATGAGCGCCGAGCCGCCGCCGAAGATGAGGAACGTCTTGTCGCTGTCGAGCAGCTCGTCCACCAGCGGGATGGCTCGGGTCGCGTCGTAGCCGTCGTCCTTGACGACCAGCGTCACCTTGCGCTTCTTGCCGGTGACGTCCTCGATGCCGCCGTCGGCGTTGATCTTGTCCACGTAGCTCTGCCACGCCTTGGCCATGTTGCCGTAGTCGGCGAGGGTGCCCGACAGCGCGGTGTGCACGCCCAGCTTGATCTCGGTGTCGGTGATGCCCTCCACGTCCGACCAGCCGGACGGGCATGCGCTGAGGTCGACGGTGAAGCCGTCGGGGCCCTTCAGCGTGTTGGTCGCCTCGTCGACCCCCCAGCCGTTCTCCTTGATCCGGTCGATCACCAGCTGGCGCTCGGCGGCGGCAAAGGCCTCGATCTCCTCGGGGGTGGTCGGCAGCTCCATCGTGGTACCGGTGGCCGCCGTCGTCTCCGTCGTGCTGCCGGTGGCGTCGCCCAGCTGGTTCGCCACCTCGGACTTCACGTTCGAGTCGAGGGTGGCGGTGTCGCCACCGCCTCCGTCGTCACCGCCGCCACAGGCTGCTGCGATGACGCTCAGGGTCAGCAGTGCTGCCCCCATGATGCGCGTACGGGCCATTCGTCGATCTCCCCCTGGTCTCCTGGACGGGGGCAGATCCTAACGCTCAGTTCCAGAGAGGATGACATCCGTCACGGGCGATGCCGCTCCACCGTCGCTCTCGCCATACCGCACGGCATGGACACGCCGCGTCCGTGGCCGGATCAGGCCAGCGCCACCGGCAGCGACGTCACCCCGTTGATGAAGTTCGCCCGGGCCCGGCGAGGGGGCCCGGCGACACGCAACCCCGGCAGACGGTCGTAGAGCAGGCGCAGCGTGACGGCCAGCTCGAGGCGGGCGAGATGGGCGCCCAGGCAGAAGTGGGCGGCATGCCCGAGCGCCAGGTGGTCCGCGGCGTTCGCCCGTGACAGGTCGAAGCGGTGCGGATCGGTGAACTGCGCCGGGTCGCGGTTGGCTGCGGCCAGCCACAACACGGCCTTGTCCCCCGCCCGCAACGACCTGCCGCCCAGCTCGGTGTCGGTGGACAGGGTGCGGCGCAGGTAGTTGACCGGCGACCACCAGCGCAGCACCTCATCCGCCACCGCCTCCCACGGCACCGTACCGCTCCGTACGGCCTCGAGCTGGTCGGGGTGGCGGTCGAAGGCCAGCACGGCGCCGGTCAACGCGTTGCGGGTCGTCTCGTTGCCGCCGATGAGGAAGATGAACCACATGGCGGCCTGGTGGGCATCGTCCATCGGCTCGCCCTCCACCTCGGCATGGGCGATGGCGCTCATCATGTCATCGCGCGGCTCGGCCCGGCGCGCCGCCAGCACCGACGCCCCATAGGCCATGAACGAGCGCACCGCCTCCATCACCTCGGCTCTCGATGTGGCGAACTCGGGATCGTCGGGGCTGACCACGATGTCGGTCCACCGCCGGAAGCGCTCGCGGTCGGCACGGTCGACGCCCAACAACTCGGCGATCACCAACAGCGGCACCTCGGCGGAGACCGCCCCGACGAGGTCGTGCGGGCGCCCGGCGGGCAGCGCGGCCAGTCGGTCGACCGCGTCGGCGGCGATGGCCTCAACGCGGTCCCGCAGCCGCTCGATGACCCGGGGCAGGAAGTTCCGGTTGACGGCGAGGCGGTACCCGAGGTGCTCGGGAGGATCCATCCCCACGATGGTGAGGCGGTCTCCGGCCAACCCGCCCGGGCTGGGGTCCTCCAATCGGATCCCGCCCTGGTGGGAGGAGAACACCGCCGGCTCGCGCAACGCCCGGCGCACCTCCTCGAACCCGGTCACCGACCAGTAGGCACTCCCCCGCTGCACGCCGTGGCGGTCATGCTCCACGAGCCGCCGGCGCACCGGCCCGGCGCTGCGCTCCGCGTCGAACACGTCGTGCGGCACCCCTGCCTGCCACATCGCCGGATCGGCGAGGTCGACGGTTGCCGTTCCCGTTCCTGTTGGCGTTCCCGTTGGCGTTGCCGCTGCCGCTGCCGACGTCATGGGCGAACGCTAGCAGGGCGCCGGACGCCGCCCACCGGGTCCGACACCGCCCTCCGTACCCCGTGGTATGGCGGCCGGAGCCGGGACGGAACGCAACCGGGCCCGGTTCCGCTGCGGAGGGTTGCCGGGCGTCCGAAACGGGCAGAGAGCCACCCATGTCGTCAACTGGGGGGCTGCTCGGCGGCGCACTCGACCCGCAGGGTCCCATGGCCCGCTCCGCCGCCGCGCTGTGGTGGCTGATGGCGGCGCTGGGCGGGCTGGTGTTCGTGCTGGTGGTCGCGCTGCTCGTCGCCGGCCTCCGGCGCGGGCGGGCAGGACCGGTTCGGGTCGAACCCGGCGGCTCCGAAACCGGCTCGAGCCGGCGCTGGCTCGTCGGAGGCGGCGTGCTGCTGCCCTCCGTCGTGCTCGTGGTGGTCCTCGGCGCCACCGTGGCGGCCATGCGGGATGTGCCCGTCCAGGCACCGGACGGCGCGCTCGTCGTCGAGGTCACCGGCCACCAGTACTGGTGGGAGATCCGCTACCCCGCGGAGGGTGCGGTGGTGGCCAACGAGCTGCACCTGCCCGTGGGTCGGCCGGTGGCGCTGCGGCTGCGATCCGCCGACGTGATCCACAGCTTCTGGGTCCCTGCACTCGGCGGCAAGATGGACGCGCTGCCCGACGGGGTGAACACGCTCGTGCTGCAGGCGGACGAAGCCGGTGAGCACACCAGCGAGTGCGCCGAGTTCTGCGGCGTGCAGCACACCAACATGAGCCTGCTCGTCGTCGCCGAGGAACCCGACGCCTTCCGCGCCTGGGTGGCGGCGCAGGCCGCTCCTGCCGCACCGGTGAACTCGACCGGGGCGGCGGGCGCCGACGTGTTCGCCCGCGCCTGCTCGCGCTGCCACGCCGTGCGCCCCGCCACCGAAGCAGAGCCCGCCGAGCGCGGCCCCGACCTGACCCACTTCGCGTCGCGACGCACCATCGGAGCCATCGCCGAGAACGAACCCGAGGCGCTGCGCCGCTGGATCAGCGACCCCCACGCGATGAAGACCGGCGTGCTCATGCCCGCCGTCGAGCTCGACCCCCACGAGCTCGACACCGTGGTCACCTACCTGGAGGGCCTCCGGTGACCGCACCCGATCCGAGCACCGTGGGGCCGGGCCACACCGGGCCGTCCGACGGCACCGGCCCGGCCGCCACGCCGATGGTGGTCGAGCCGCCCACCCACGATCGGCTCGACCGGCTGTGGGCCGATCCACCCGGCTTGCGAGGCCAGCTCACCGGCGTCCAGAACGACAAGATCGGCAAGCGGCTGCTGCTCACCGGCTTCTTCTTCCTCATCCTCGGCGGCAGCGTGGACTCGGTGGTGATGCGCCTGCAGCTCGCCGTCCCCAACAACGACCTGATCGGGCCGGAGCTCTACAACGAGCTGTTCACCAACCACGGTTCGGTGACGATGTTCCTCGTCATCCTGCCCATCTTCGAGGGCTTCGCCATCCTGCTGCTGCCCCTGGTGCTCGGCACGCGGGAGATGCCGTTCCCCCGGCTCGGCGCGTTCAGCTACTGGACGTTCCTCCTGGGCGGGCTGCTCTACTACAGCGCGACGTTGTTCCAGTTGGTGCCGAACGCCGGCTGGTTCGCCTACACGCCGCTGTCCGGCCCCGACTTCTCCCCCGACCTCGCCCTCGACTTCTGGGTGCTCGGTCTCGGCGTCGCCGAGGTCGGCGCCATCGCGGCCGGTTTCGAGATCATCATCGGCGTGCTCAAGATGCGGGCGCCGGGCATGACCCTCGCCCGCATGCCGCTGTTCGCCTGGTCGGTGCTGGTGATGGCGTTCATGATCCTGTTCGCCTTCACCCCGCTCATCATCGGCAGCCTGCTGCTCGAGCTCGACCGCGGCTTCGGCACCCAGTTCTTCGACCCGACCCAGGGCGGCAGCTCGCTGCTGTGGCAGCACCTGTTCTGGATCTTCGGCCACCCCGAGGTCTACATCCAGTTCGTCCCCGCCACCGGCGTGGTGTCCATGATCCTGCCCGTCTTCACCCGCCAGCGCATCGTCGGCTACCAGTGGCTCGTCGCCGCGCTGGTCGGCATCGGCTTCCTGTCCTTCGGGTTGTGGGCGCACCACATGTTCGCTGTCGGGCTGCCGCCCATGGTCCTCGGCTTCTTCGCCGCCGCCTCCATGGCCATCGCCATACCGGCCGGCATCCAGATCTTCGCCTGGCTGGCCACCATCTGGGCGGGACGGGCGCTGTGGCGGACGCCGATGCTGTTCGTGCTCGGGTTCCTGGTCATCTTCGTGCTCGGCGGCATCACCGGGGTGATGGTGGCCGCCCCGCCGTTCGACCTGCAGGCCCACGACTCGCACTTCATCGTCGGCCACCTGCACTACGTCCTCATCGGCGGCGTCGCCTTCCCCATCTTCGCGGGGGTGTACTACTGGTTCCCCAAGTTCACCGGACGGATGCTCAGCGAGCGGCTCGGCCGCTGGAACTTCTGGTTGCTCTTCATCGGGGTGAACATCACCTTCTTCCCGATGCACATCGTTGGGCTCATGGGCATGCCCCGACGGATCTACACCTACGACGAGTCCACCGGCTGGGGCCCGTACAACCTCATCTCGACGGGGGGTGTGCTCGTCGTCGTGAGCGGGATCGCCGTGTTCGTGTGGAACGTGGTGCGCAGCGCCCGGCGGGGGGACCCTGCCGGGGCGAACCCATGGGGTGCCGACACCCTGGAGTGGGCCGTGCCCTCGCCGCCGTCGGAGCACGGGTGGTCGGTGCTTCCCATCGTCACCAGCCGCCACCCGCTGTGGGACCAGGACGACCTCCATTCCGGCGACGCCCGGCTGGAGCGCTTCGTGCAGGCGATCGGCCGCTGGCCGCTGCGGTGGCGGGCGGCGGTGGTCGTCGGCACCGCCGACGGCCGACCCCAAGAGGTGTTCCGCGTCGCCGACCCGTCCATCTGGCCGCTGTGCACCGCGCTCGGGGTGGTGACGATCTTCGTGGCCGAACTGGCCAAGCTGCGTTGGGGTCTCGCCGTGGGCGGCGTCATCGTGGTCGGGTCGGCCATCGCCTGGAACTGGCCGTCACCGGCGGACATGACCGAGGCCGAGGAGGCGGCGTTCGAACGCGAGCACGGCGTGGCGGTGAACGCCGGCGGCAGCGTGGTGGTGGCCACCTGGGGCATGGGCCTCGCCATCCTCTTCGTCTCAATCGCCTTCGCCAGCCTGCTGCTGAGCTACTTCTACCTCCGCCTCGAGAACCCGCAGTGGCCGCCGCCCGGCGTCACCGGACCCGGGCTGGGCGGCCCGGCGCTGGCCGCGCTCGCCGCCCTCACCGCTGCGGTGTCGGTGCGCGTGGCGCTGCACCGGGTCCGGACCGGCCACCGCGCCGGCGTCCTGGCCGCGCTGGCCACCGGCGCGCTGGCCACCGGCGCCGCCGTCGCCGGGCAGGCCGCCGCGCTGCTCGGCAGCGGCATCAGCGGCACCGCGCATGCCTACGGCTCCATCTTCTCGACCCTCTCCGGCTTCCTCCTCGTCGTGATGACCGCGGCGTTCACCATGGTGCTGTTGGTCCTGGTCTGGGCGGCCCGTGGTCTCTACGATGCGCGCCGGTACGCGCCGGTGGCCAACGTGGCCCGCTTCCACACCGCCATGGTCGCCATCTGGCTGATCGGGTTCGGCACCCTCTACCTCGGTCCGGTGCTGACATGAGCGGGCCCGGTGCCGACAGGAGCGGGCCCGGTGCGCTGACCGGCGCCTCGGGCACGCCGAAGGCGGTCGACGTCTCCGGTGATCGGGGGGCGCGGCGGATCTGGCTCGTGCTGCTCGGCGGGCCCCTGGTGTGGCTCGCCCACTTCGCCGTCACCTACCTGGTGGCCGAAGCCGGGTGCACCGGCAGCGGACCCGGCCTGGAGGCGTTCGACCCGCCCGCCCCGCGGATCGTCACGGTGGCGGCGACGGCGATCGCGTCGGCCCTGTGCGCCCTCGTTGCGGTCCGGGCGGCTTCCGTGCGGCGCCGGGCGGGCCGAGGTGAGACCAGACCGATCGGTACGCTGGCCGAGGACCCGGCCCGGTTGCTCGCCACCGTCGGGATGCTGCTGGCCGGCATCTCCGCGACGGCGGTGCTGTTCGCCGGTTTGCTGACCCCGCTGTTGCCAGGGTGCACCGCGTGAGCGGATCGCTGGCGCACACCGGTGCACCCATCGGTCCGCACGATCTGTGGAGCGCGTGGTCGGCACCGCCATCGATCACCGTCGCGCTGCTCGGCGCCGCGCTGCTGTACCGGTCGGGATGGGCTCGGCCCGTCGGCCGCTCCGGGCGGCACGGCGCGCTGCGCTCGTCCGGGGCGCGGTCCCGACGGCGGGCGTTCGGTGCCGCGCTGGTCACCCTGGCGCTGGCGTTGCTGTCCCCCCTCGACGCCGCATCGTCGTCGTTGGCCTCCGCCCACATGGTGCAACACGTGCTGTTGGTGCTCGTCGCCGCACCGCTGCTGGCGTGGTCCTCGCCGGGTGCCACGCTGCGGCGGGGGCTGCCGCCCGGGGCCCGCCGGACGGTGCGCCGCGTCGCTTCCCTGCCCGGCGTGGCCGCGGCCGCCGCCTCCCCATCGGCCGCCTGGCTGACCCACGTGGTGGCCCTGTGGTTCTGGCACGCCGCCGCTCCGTACGACGCAGCGGTCCGTGACGGTGCGCTGCACGCCGTCGAGCACGCCACCTTCGTCCTGAGCGCGGTGTGGTTCTGGTCCACCGTGGTGGGCCCGGCTCACGGCGAGCGGCGCAACCCGGCGGTGGGGCTGGTGCTCGTGTTCGCCATGGCCCTGCAGAGCGTGTTCCTGTCGGCGCTGCTGACCTTCGCCCCGACCGCCTGGTACGGGGTGTACGCCCACACCACGGCGGCCTGGGGTCTCACCCCGCTGGCCGACCAGCAACTCGCCGGGGTGATCATGTGGGTGCCGGCGGGCGCCGTCCACCTCGGCGTCGGCCTGCTGCTGCTCCAGCGCTGGATCGCACCCGTCGACGACGCCGCGCCTGGGGATGCGCATCGCGCGAGCTTCGGTCGCCGCGCCACGTGACGCGTCGACGGCACCGAGAGCCCCAACCCGGTCGCGCGCCTGCGTGGCTCAACCGGCGGGGAGCGCGGCGAGCACCCAGGCGGCGACGTCGGCGGCCAGTTCCGGTGCCTCGCGGCCCGTGGTGTCCAGCAACCGGACCGGGGGGTGCAGTCGCGCCGCGTCGCGCTCCAGCTCGGCGGCGAAGCCCAGCATCTCGGCGATGCGGGCCTCGTCCCAGCCGCGCCACGCCGGCCGGGCCCGCAGGCGAGCGGCCAACACCTCGGCGGGTGCGGTGAGCGCCAGGTAGTGGATCCCGCTGAACAGGCACCGCTCCGGCTGCGCTTCGAGCTCGGCCGGCACGACGGTGCCGCACAGCAGCACCGGCGGGCCGTGCTGCGCCACCATCGCCGCCAGGCGCAACCACGTCGCCCGGAACCATGCCGTACCGTTTGGTATGTCGGCCAGACGGGGGTGCCACAGCACGTCCTGCTCGAGGGTCGTGACCACGCCGGCCAGCCGGCGCCCGACGAGCGAGGCCACGGTCGATTTGCCCACCCCGCTCGACCCGGTGAGGCAGAACAGCGGCCCCCGCACGACGCTGCGCTCGGCGCCGCAGAACTGGCAGCCCAGACGGGGAGGGTCCTCCGAGACGAGGTGGGGCGCGGCGCGCTCCCCACACGCCGGGCAGACGCGCAGGTCGAGCAGCGCCTGCTGCGCCGAGCGTTGGCCGGCGGCCGACATGCGCGGTGCCCGGCTCAGTCGAACAGGGTCTCGAGGAAGCTCTTGCGCCGCTTGTGGTGACCGTAGGGCGGCGGGGAATCGCGGTAGCCACCGCGGTAGGGCCGCGGCGAGTCCTCGTACCGTCGGTACTGCTGCGGGGGCGGCGACGGCGCCTGGGCCGGCGACGGTGGCCGATAGGGCCCGGGCACCGTCGGGCCCGACGGGCCATACCCTTCGGGCGCCTCGTAGGCGGGCAGCTCGTTGTAGCGCTGCTCGGCGGCGAGGATCTGCTCGAGCTCGCCGGCGTCGAGGAAGACGCCTCGGCAGGTTCCGCACTGCTCGATGCGAACACCGCCGCGATCCACGGTGCGCAGGGTCCCTTGGCACTTGGGGCACATCACGAGCTCGAACCTACCGCTGCGCCCTGGTCTCACCGGAGCGCCCGGGCCCAGCCAGCCATTTGACAAACAATCTTGTCGAATAGAGACTGGCCGGGTGCTCGACCTCGACGTCATCGATGATCCGGCCACAGCCACGCTGCTGCTCGAGCCGGTGCGGGCGCGGATCCTCAGCGAGCTGGCCGAACCCGGATCCGCCACCACCGTGGCCGGGGCGCTCGGTCAACCCCGCCAGAAGGTGAACTACCACCTGCGCGCCCTCGAGGAGCACGGCCTGGTGCACCTCCTCGAGGAACGACCCCGCCGTGGGCTGATCGAGCGCGTCATGCGCGCCTCGGCCCGTTCCTACGTGCTGTCGCCCGCCGTGCTCGGCGTCAACGCAGCGGATCCGACCCGCACCGACCGCCTCTCCACCAACTACCTCATCGCGGTCGCCGCCCGGCTGGTGCGCGAGGTCGCCGACCTCGCCCGTCGAGCCGAACAGGCCCACCGGCCGCTGGCCACCCTCACCATCGACACCGAGCTGCGCTTCGCCTCCGCAGCCCAGCGCGCCGCGTTCACCGCAGAACTGGCCGACGCGGTGACCCGCCTCGCCGCCCGCTACCACGACGAGTCGGCGCCCGGCGGGCGCTGGCACCGGCTCGTCGTCGCCGCCCACCCCCGACCCACCCCCCAACCGACCGCGCCCACACCACCCACACCGCCCACAACGCAGGAGCACTGAACGATGTCCGACGAAGGCCGCAAGCTCGAGCTCGAGGTCGAGGTCCCCGGCACACCGGAAGAGGTGTGGCGCGCCATCGCCACCGGCCCGGGGATCTCCTCGTGGTACGTGCCGCACACCGTGGAGGAACGGGAGCACGGCGCCGCCTCGGCCTCGTTCGGGCCGGGCCCCGAGATGCAGATCGCCGGCCGGGTGGCGGTCTGGGAGCCGCCCCACCGCATCGTCTTCGACGGCGGCGAAGGCGCCGGCGGGCTCGCCTTCGAGTGGTTGGTCGAGGCGCGCGACGGCGGCGGCTGCGTGGTGCGCCTGGTCAACACCGGCTTCGGCGACGGCGCCGAATGGGACGCCCAGTACGACGGCATGGCCGACGGCTGGCAGCTGTTCCTGCTCAACCTGCGCCTGCACCTCGAGCACTTCCGCGGCCGGGACGCGACCGCCATGCTGCCGCTGGCGACGTGGGCCGGTCCCCGCACCGACACCTGGGCCGCGCTGACCGGGGCGCTCGGCATCCCCGCTGCGCCGGCCATCGGCAGCCGGGTCGTGCTGGGCCCCGAGGGCGGGCCCCGCCTGGCCGGTACGGTCGTCGACGCCGCCGAGTGGCGGCTGGCACTGCTCGTCGACGAGCCGGCGTCGGGCACGGCCTTCGTCGCCGCCGAAGGGCTCGGGGAACACGTCGGCGTGTCGCTGTGGGCCTATCTCTACGACGCCGAGGGCGCTGCCGCGGTCGCCCGGGACGAGCCTGCCTGGCGCAGCTGGCTCGATGCGCAGGCCGTCATCCCGGGCTGGAACCCGCACTGATCGCTGATCGCCCGGGACGAGCCGAACCGCGCGGCCGGCCGAGGCCTGGCCGCAACACGCTCAAACGGGAGCGTCGGGCGGTGCAGCCTCGTCGTCCAACCAGTCGGCGCCGGTGCGATCGGTGGCGGCCAGGCCGAGCGACGCCGGCGCCGCGCCCTGCTCGAGGGCGGCGGCGACCCGGCGCACCTCGGCCCGGGCGCGCCGCCAGCCGACCAGCTGCGCGTGCCACATCGGTCCGTCGGGCACCGCAGCCACGATCCGCCACGGGCGCCGCGCCGCCACCCGCCACAGCAGCACTGCGGCCGCGGCCAGCACGAGGTAGAAGAACTCCACCAGTACGGTGAGCACGGCCACCAGGACCGGCGCCCCGACGAGGACGGCGGCCACGGCGAGCACGACCGCCAGGACCACCAGCAGCGGACCGAGCAGATCACCGTCGACGCCGGAGCACGGGTCGCAATCGCAGTTGTCGTACCAGCGGCGCCGGCGGTCCTTCTTCGCCGCTCGCGGGGACCGCCGGGCTGACCCGACCACCCGGTCACCGGGCCGGGGGTGCTCGCGCTGCTCGGTCCGGTTGCCGCGATCGCCGGAGAGCAGCCGCACCAACGGGTTCGCCCGCCACACCCGCGCCGAGCGGCGGCGGCCCTGGTCGAGCGGATTGCGCAGCTTGCGCCCGAACCAGTCGATGGCCACGACATAGCGCAACCCATCGGGCGAGACGGCGACGCGCTTCACGACCGCCGCTCCCGCCGACGCGCCCCGATGACGGCGCGGCTCAGCACCAGCGCCGCCCAGGCCGCGATCCCGGCGTCCACCCAGTTGCCCGCCCGCCAGGCACCGAGCACGCACCAGGGCACGGCGGCCCCGGCGGCGGCGCGCACGGCGTCTCGCCCCGGGTTGGGCAGACGGCGGTACGCCCTGGGATGGGACAGTGCCGCGGCGACGGCGAGCAGCCCGACGCCGATGGGCAGCGACGGCACCCAACCGGCGCCGACGGCTCCGAGCACGGCGAGCGCCGCACCGACCCACAACGCCGAACACCCCCGGCACAGCCACCAGCCGCCGAGGCACACCAGACGGGCCCGATGGTGCTCGTCGACGGGTTTGTGGGCGAAGCGGGTCGACGCACCGGCAGACACGGCAGGCCACGGTATCGCCGCAGCCGACGCATCGGCTGCCGATGGACCCGCTGGCGGCGCACGGCGGGATCGACGCCGTGCGGGCGGCTCCGGACCGGACACGGTCGACCAGTCGGGTTCGGCGTGGCCGCTGATGAAGCGGTGCTCGCACCGAAGGTGGCGGGTTCGCGCGCTCGCCGGCTCATTGCGTCATGAAACGATGCTGGTCAGGTTGTCGGGCACCTCCTTGGCTGGGCTCGTGCGCCTGCACAACCCGCCACTGTGGCGCTGCGTGTCGTACCGCTGGTCGGATCGACCCCCTCGACCGTCAGTTCGGTTGACCGTCACGGGTCGTCCGTAGCATCGGCGTCGTGCACGGCCGATGGCCCGGCGCCACGCGCGCCGGGCGCCCTCTCGAGATCGGGGTCACGGTGCCCGGCGCCCGCCGCGCTGACCCCCGAACGAGCACCACCGCGACCGAGGATGATCATGAACACCACCAGCCGAGACGCCGTGATCCGCAAGATCGAGGCGTTGCTGGCGAAAGCCGGCTCGACGGGGTTCCAGGCCGAGGCGGAGGCGCTGGCGGCCAAGGCCCAGGAGCTGATGGCCCGCTACCTCATCGAGCACCACGAGCTCGGGGCCGAGGACGGCGCCTCGATGATCCGCCGCACCTTCACCCCGACCGGCGCCTACGCCGCCGAGCGCATCCGGGTGCTGTGCGGGGTGGCCCAGGCCAACGGCGTGTACGCCTACTGGAACAAGGGTGGCGGCCCGCCCACCGCGGTGCTGTTCGGACGGGCGGACGTCATCGAGCTCGTGTTCGCCACCTTCGCCCTGCTGGACACCCAGTTGGTGCGCCAGCTCAGCACCGTCGGTGCCGGGCGGCGTGACGTGCGGGCCTTCCGGCACGCGTTCGTGCTCGGCTTCGCCGCGGCCATCCGCCGGCGGCTGGCCGAGCAGGTGCGCACCATCGAGGCGGACAGCCCCGGGGTCGGGCTGGTGCTGGCCGATGCGCTCTCGGAGGCGGAACGGTTCTTCCGACAGCAGGAGCCCGACGTGAGGCTGCGCACCGTGATCCCCCGCTTGTCCTCGTGGGAGGGGGTGGAGGCCGGGCGGCGCTCGGGTGCCACCGCGGATCTCGGCGGGCGGCGCATCGACGGCCGCCCGGCTCTCGGCGCGGGGTAGCGCGACACCTCACCGGCCGGGCCTCGACAGCGAGGCTAGGGATCGTTAGCCTCTCGGGGGTGGGGACCCAGGCACACGCACACCAGCAGGCGACCCCGGCGGCACCCGCTCGGCTCGCCCTGCGCGGTGCGGCGCGCCGCGAGCGCATCCTGGATGCCGCGCTGGAGCTGTTCGTCGAGCGCGGCTACCTCGGCACCACCATGGACGACATCGGCGCCGCCGTGGACATCAAGGGTCCCAGCCTCTACAAGCACGTGCGCTCGAAGCACGACCTGCTCGCCGAGCTGATGAGCCGCTCGATCGCCAGCGTCCACGCCGCCCATGACGAGGCCGTCGCCGCCACCGACGACGTCGTCGAGCAGCTGCGCCTGGCGGTGGAGGCCCACGTCCGCTTCCATGCCCGCCACCGGCTCGATGCGTTCCTCGGCAGCCGCGAGCTGCACAACCTGCTCCCCGAGCACCGCGCCCGCATCGGGCGCGAGCGAAAGGCCTACGAGCGCTCGTTCCGCCGGCTGGTCGAAGCCGGCGTCGCCGCCGGGCGCCTCGACGTCCGCTCGCCGAAGCTCACCACCTTCGCCCTGCTCGACATGGGCACCGGCGTGGCGGTCTGGTTCCGCGAGGACGGGCCCAGCTCCGTCGAGCAACTCGCCCGCCACCATGGCGAGCTCGCCATGCGCATGGTGGGCGCCACCTGATCCCGATCCAGCACCACGAACTCCGTCCACACAGGGGGAAGCACATGTACGACCTGGTCATCAAAGATGGCCTCATCTTCGACGGCACCGGGGCGCCGCGCATCCGCGGGGACCTCGGCATCGCCAACGGCGTGATCACCGCCATGGGGCGGGTGAACGCCTCCGAGGCGGAGCGGGTCATCGACGCCCGGGGCATGCACGTTGCGCCCGGCTTCGTGGACCTGCACACCCACTACGACGCCCAGGTGTTCTGGGATCCGTACTGCACGCTGTCGGGCTGGCACGGCATCACGTCGGTCGCCATCGGCAACTGCGGCTTCGGCTTCGCTCCGGTGGAGCCGGACATGCGCGAGTACGCCATGAAGTCCATGACCCGGGTCGAGGCGATCCCCTACGAGTCCATGCGGCTCGGTATGCCGTGGGACTGGGTGAGCTTCCCCGAGTACCTCGACAGCGTGGACCGCACGCCGAAGGCGATCAACATCCTGCCCTTCGTGCCGGTCGGTCCGATGCTGGTGGCCGTGCTCGGGCTCGATGACGCCAAGGCGGGTCGCATGCCCACCGAGGACGAGCACGCCATGCTGGCCAAGTTGCTGCACGAGGCGTTCGACGCCGGCGGCTGCGGGTGGACCGCCCAGCGGCTGCCGCCGACCGGCCCGGCCGCGGTCCAGCGCGACTGGGACGGCACCCCGATGCCGACCGACATGATGAACGACGAGACCTGCCGGGTCTTCGCCCGCGTCCTCGCCGAGCGCAACCAGGGCGTGCAGCAGATGACGCTGACCACCGACGACGTCAAGCACGACATGGCGCTGCTCGAGGAGCTGGCCTCACTGGCAGGTCGCCCGATGCTGCACAACGTGATCCAGGCCTTCGCCGACCGGCCGCACATCCACCGCCGCGGCATCGAGTGGCTGGAGCGCTGCCGCGAGCGCGGCATCCCGGTGTACGGCCAGGGCGTCACCAGCGACGCCGGCTTCACCTACACGTTGGAGGACTGGAACCTCTACGACGACTCCGAGACGTGGATGGAGGCGACCACCGGCTCCGTCGAGGAGCGTCTGCACAAGCTTGCAGATCCGGCGCGGCGCGCCGGGCTCAAGGAGAAGATGCCGAGCGTGGCCACCGCTCCGCTGGAGACGGTCACCGTGCTGTCGCCCCGTTCGCCGGAGACGGAGCAGTTCCGCGAGATGTCGGTGGGCCAGGTGGCGCAGATCACCGGCAAGCACCCGGTGGACGCGATGCTCGACATCGCGGTGGCCGACAAGTTGAAGACGCTGTTCTTCGTGTCGCCGCCGCAGGGCAGCTCGGATCTGCTGAAGGAGATCGTGCAGTACCCGCACATGCTCTTCGGCGTGTCCGACGGCGGGGCGCACACCAAGTTCCTGACCGCCGGCCGCTACCCGACCGAGACGCTCACCCAGCAGGTGCGCGACAACCAGTGGATCACCTACGAGGACGCCCACCGTCGCCTGTCGGCCCTGCCGGCCCAGCTGGCCGGGTTCCAGGACCGGGGCCTGCTGCGCACCGGCGGCCCGGCCGACGTGGTGGTCTACGACCCGGAGCACCTGGCCGTCGGACCGAACGAGGTGGTGCACGACCTGCCCGGGGGCGAGTGGCGCCGCATCCAGAAGGCGAGCGGGTACCACGCCGTCGTCGTCAACGGCGTGCAGACCATCGCCGACGATGAGCAGACCGAGCAGTACTCCGGCAAGCTCCTGCGCTACGGCCATGGGTGAGCGTTAGCGAGCCCTTGGCCGTGGTGACGGCGCGAGCGCCAGCGAGCCCGGCACCGATGGGACGCAGCTGAAACACCTGGGCGGGCGGTGGGCATGTCCGCCGCCCGTCCGACGTGGAACCGGGCCGGATCAGCGCAGCGGGCGAGCGACGGTCGGATCGATGGCGGTGCCGTGCAGCAGCCCGGCGAGCGCCTCGACGCCGGCGACGAGCCGCGGGCCGGGCCGCACCATCACCGCGTTGGCATCGACCGCCCAGATCGCACCGACGTCGGGCAGCCGCTCCCCCACCACCGCGGCGTGCTCCGCGGTCGCCTCGAGGTCGAACCCGCACGAGGCGACGACGACCACCTCCGGCCGGGCGTCGCGGATCTGTTCCCAGGTCGTCTCGACCGAACGCTCCCCTGCTCGGGCCAGCACTGCATCCCCGCCGGCGGCCTCCACCAACTCCGGGACCCAGTGGCCGGCGACGAACGGCGGGTCGGGCCATTCGAGCACGAACACCCGTGGCGCCGGACGGCCGGCCACCGCTCGGCGCACCTCGGCCAGCCGCTCCCGAAGGCCGGCCACCAACGCCTCGGCCTCCGCCCGCCGGCCGGTGGCGTCGCCGACCGTCACGATGGTGGCGAGCACGTCGTCGAGGGTGTGCGGATCGAGGGTCACCACCGTGGCGTCGCATCCGATCCGCTCGAGCGCGGCGTCGACCTCTCCGGCGGGCAACGCGCAGACGCGGCACAGGTCCTGGGTGAGCACCACGTCGGGGCGCACCCGCCGCATCGCCGCTTCGTCCAGCGTGTAGAGATCCTCCCCGGCGGCGACCTTGGCCCGCACCAGCGCATCGATCCCGGCCGAATCGAGGCCGTGCGTATCCAGGCCACCGACGACGATGGCCCGACCCTGGCGGGCGTCGGCGGGATGGTCGCACTCGAAGGTGACCCCCACGAGGTGATCGGCCAGCCCGAGGGCGTAGACGATCTCGGTGGCGGACGGCAGCAGGGACGCGATTCGCACCGCCGGATCGTACCGACGGGCCCGCACCACGCCGGATTGTTCCGGACAGCTGGCCTACGCTGCCCGAGCTGCCGGCAGATGGGATCGATGTCGTGTTCATCAGGTACGTGCTGGTCGGCGCCGGCGTGGGGGTGTTCTTCGGGATGTTCGGCGCCGGCGGCTCCGCCTTCGCCACCCCGCTGCTCGCCTTGGTCGGCGTGCCTCCGCTGTACGCGGTCGCCTCGCCCCTGCCGGCCGTCCTCCCCGCGGCGGTGACCGGCGTCCGTCGCTACCTGCAGGCGGGCACGCTCGACCGCCGCATCGCCAAGCTCGCGGTGGTCGGTGGGGTACCGGGGACGCTGGCCGGGGCGCTCGCCTCGGCTGCGGTGGGCGGGCAGCGGTTGCTGCTGCTGTCCGGGGTGATGCTGCTGGTCATCGGGGTGCGGCTGTTGATGCGCGACTCTGCGGCGGGACAGGCGCGGGCGGCCGCCCGCCGGGACCGGCCCGGGGTGGTGATCGGCGCGACGTTCGTGGTCGGCCTGTTGACCGGGTTGCTGGCCAACGGCGGCGGCTTCCTGCTGGTGCCGATCTTCGTGCTCGTGCTCGGGCTCAACGCCGTGGAGGCGGCGGGCACGTCGATGTTGGTGGTGGGTGTGCTCACCGTGCCGACCCTGGCGACCCATTGGGCGCTCGGCCACGTCGACTGGGTCGTGGCGGGCGGTTTCGCCCTTGGGCTGGTGCCGGCCGCCACCCTGGGGGCCTCGTTGGCCCAGCACCTACCGCCAGCCACGGCCCGGAAGGTGTTCGGCGGCGTGCTGGTGGCGTTCGCCGCCTGGTTCCTGGTGAGGCGAGTGCGCTGACCCGCGCGACGGGCGGAGCGCCCCCAACCGCCAGACGTCCCGGGCCCTTCGCCTCTACCCCCCGGGGTATAGGCGATGCATGCTGCACCCATGATCCTGCGCCAGTACCCCCTCGCCTGCCTGTCGCTGTACAGCTACCTGATCGCCGATGAGACCACCGGCCGGGCCGTGGTCATCGACCCGCAGCGCGACATCTCCGTCTACCTGGAAGACGCCGCCGCACTGGGCGTCCGCATCGAGCGCGTGGTGGAGACCCACTTCCACGCCGACTTCCTCTCCGGCCACCTCGAGCTGGCCGAGGCCACCGGCGCGGTCATCTCCTACGGGGATGCCGGCAAGGGCCAGGCCGAGTACGAGGTGGACTGGCTGGCCGACGGGCAGCGGCTCAGCCTCGGCGAGGTCACGCTCGAATGCCTCGCCACCCCCGGTCACACGCCGGAATCGATCTGCGTGGCGGTGTACGAACACCCGAGCGACGCCGCACCCGCCGCCGTGCTCACGGGCGACACGCTCTTCATCGGTGATGTCGGCCGACCGGACCTGCTCGGCGGGTTCGGCATCAGCGCGGAGGAACTGGGCCGATCGCTGTACCGCTCGCTGCGCGAGAAGCTGCTGACCCTGCCCGACGCGGTGCAGGTCTACCCGGCCCACGGGGCCGGCTCCGCGTGCGGCAAGCAGCTCTCCACCGCCGCGGTGTCCACCATCGGCGAGCAACGGGCCGGCAACTACGCCCTGCAGGACATGACCGAGGAACGCTTCGTCGACATCGTCACCGCGGGCCAGCCCGCCGTGCCCGGCTACTTCCCGTTCGACGCGGTCACCAACCGCAAGCTGCGAGCCGTGTTCGACGAGACCGACGCCGTCGCCGTCCTGACCCTCGACGACGTGCTCGCCCGCGCCGCGGCGGGCGCCGCGCTGGTGGACGGTCGCGAGCCGGCCCACTTCGCCGCCGGCCACCTCCGTGGCGCCATCAACGTGGCGATCGACGGCCGCTTCGCCGAGCAGGTGGGCCAGGTCGTACCGGTCGGTACGCCGATCGTGTTGGTGGGTGATCCTGCCACCGCGGCCGAGGCTCGCACGCGCCTGGCCCGCATCGGCTTCGACGACGTGGTGGGCCAGCTGGCCGAGCCGCTCGCCGCCATGGCCGCTCGGCCCGACGTGGTCGAACGTTCGAGCCGTCTGAACGTGCACGAGCTCGCCACGGCCCGCCACCTCGACGCCAAGCCCGTCATCGTCGATGTCCGCAACCCGGGCGAGGTCGAGATGACCGGCACGATCCACGGAGCGCTGACCATCCCGCTGGCCCAGCTCGACGCCCGGCGGACGGAGCTCGATCCGGCGGCGCCCACGGTGGTGGTCTGCGCCGGCGGCGGTCGATCCTCCAGCGCCGCATCGCTGCTCAGCGCGAGGGGGTTCACCGACGTATCGGATCTGCTCGGCGGCATGAACGCCTGGATCGACGCCGGGCTCCCAGCGACCCAGGTCGCCCCGGCAACGACCGGCTGACCGCAGCAGCAGGTTCCTCAGAACCGATAGCCGTCCACCACCACGGCCCGCGCCACATCCTGCAGCTTGCGGTTGTGGCGGCGGGCGTGGCTGCGCATCCGCTCGTCGGCCTCGGCGACGCTCACCCCGGCCTCGCCGGCGCCCACACCCTAGGCCGGCTCGATGACCACCCGGCTGTCGAGCGCGTGCTGCAACTGGGCGGCGAGGGCCTGCGCCGCCTCGACCCGTTCCCGTAGCCGATCGAGATCCAACCGCCCGGCGAGCACGTTGTCGATGCGGGCCCGCAGCTCGTCGGGCAGGAAGGGTTTGGTGACGAAGTCCACCGCCCCACTGCGCAACAGCCGGACCCGCTGGGCGGCGTCGTTGCTGCCGGTGACCACCAGCATCGGCGTGTCGAAGGTCCCGTTGCGGCGCAGGCGCTGCAGGAGCTCCTCGCCGCTGACCCCGGGCAACGCCAGATCGCAGAGGATGAGATCGGGCGCCAACTGATCGGCGGCCTCGAAGGCGGCCTCCGCTGACGGGACGGCCACCACGCGATAGTCCTCGACGAGCATGGCTACGAGGACGGCTCGCACCGCGGGGTCGTCCTCGACCACCAGGACCAGCGGCAGCTCGTGGGCCGCTCCCGTGGAGGACATGTCGTTCACCTCCGTCCAGGGCAGGTTAGCAGCGCGCCGCGCTTCGACGATCGTCGAACGCGGCCCGTACTGTTCGGCATGGTCCCCCGTGCGCCGGTTGTGGTGCGTCCAAGGCGAGCAACGCGTCGGCGGAGACACGATCCGATCCACGTCGCCGAACGACCCGGGAAGGCTACGCTCACGCCACGACCAGGGGGGACATACCGGTCGGCATGGAAAGGGGATCCCATGGTTCGGAAGCGGAGCTTCGCGGCAGCCTTCGCTGCGTTCGGCCTTGTCGCGGCGGCGTGCGGAGGTGACGACGGGGACACCTCGTCGGCCACCACCGCGGGGACCGAGACCTCGGCCGCAGGCACGGCGACGAGCGAGGGGGGCGCCACGACGGCGCCGTCCACCGACACCACCGAGCGACCGGCAGCACCGGGAACGCCACCGGCCACGATGCAGGACTGGGAGGCGCTGTGGACATCGCAGCGCGCCGCCATCGTGGAGCGCATCGAGTCGGAGGCGAACCGTTCGGCCGACGGCAAGCGGATCGATGGCCCGGAGGGCTTCTCGCTTGACCTCGGCACCTGCCCGGCCGGCTGGTCCGACACCGAAGGCCTCACCGACACCCAGATCAAGATCGGCCAGACGCTGCCGCAGTCCGGCGCCGCCGCCGACTACGGCAACGTCGGCAAGGCGATGACGGTCGTCCTGGATCACTACAGCAAGGCCGGCGCGTTCAAGGATTCGACGGGCAAGACGCGCACGGTCTCCTACATCACCAAGGACGACGGCTACGACCCGGCCCGGACCATCCCGCTCGTGGATGAGCTGATCGACTCCGAGAAGGTGTTCGCCATGGCCACGCTGGGCACGGCGCCGGCGTTGAAGACCTACGACAAGCTGAACCAGCGCTGCATCCCGCAACCGTTCGTGCAGAGCGGCCACCCGGCCTGGGCGGACCCGGTGAAACATCCGTGGACGACCGGCCTGCAGATGGCCTACACCACGGAAGCGGTGCTGTGGGGAGCGTTCATCGACCAACGCTTCGACGAGCTCGCGGCCGACGACGGCAAGGTGGTGGTCGCGTCACTGGTGTCGAACAACGACTTCGGCAAGGCGTACGACGTGGCGTTCAATGCGTACGTGGGGCAATCCGAGCACGCCGATGACATCGAGTACACCAGCGAGACCATCGAGCCCACCGCGCCGACGGTGACGGACCCCATGACCACGTTGGCCTCCAAGCAGCCCGATGTGTTCATCGCGATGGTGTTCTCCTCCTACTGCACCCAGGCGGTCATGGAGGCGGCGCAGAACGGCATGAAGGAGACGGCCTCGTACCTGTTCCAGCCGTCGGTCTGCCCGGGCAACACCTACGTGAAGGCCGATGCGCTCGGGGCCGAGGGCGCGGCGTCGGACGGGTGGTGGCAGGTCAACGCCGGCGCCAAGGACATCAACGACCCGACCCAGGCATCGGACCCGTTCATCGCCTGGTCGCGTGAGGTCCTCACCGAGGCCGGGGTGGACCCGAACGCATCGAGCACGTTGGGGTCGGGCATCTACTTCGCCTGGGCGTGGGTACAGGCGCTGCGC
>JADLEF010000242.1 GCA_020846295.1 Acidimicrobiales bacterium | reverse complement strand
GGCGAGGCGTTCGAAGCGGTGGGCGTCGACCTCGTCCCGGGCGGCGGCGAGGCGGTACCCGGCGCCGTGCACGGTCAGCTCGATGGGGTGCAGCAGCTTGCGCAGCTTCGATACCTGCACCTGCAGGGCGTTGTGCGGGTTGGCCGGAAGTCGGGCACCCCAGGCCCATTCGAGCAACCGATCGGTGCCCACCGGCTCACCGGCGTGCAACGCCAGGCAGCTGAGCAGCGCCCGGGCGCGCCGGCCCGCCACGTCGATCGGCCCGGCGGGCCCGGCCACCTCGAGCGGCCCGAGGATGCGGAAGGCAAGCGTGCGCAGCAGCGTAGGACGCAGGACCGATGCAGGCGGGTCGCGGCGACGCCGATGTCGCGTTCGTGAAGCAGTGGCAGCAGGGCCTGGCCGACCAGTGGAACGCCGAGCTGACGCAGGCCGCGGTGCGGCAGCGCAACGGTCGGGGCGGCGCGGCCGGGCGCGCCTACCGACGCAAGGTCGGCCTGGTGGTTTGGCTGGTGGGTGACCTCTGCACCCTCACCGCGGTGCTGGCGTGGTGGTCGGGCGGCCGGGTGCCGCGCCTGCTGATCGGCCTCGCCGTCGTGTTGTGGGGCGTCGGGGTGGCGATGATGCTGACCGGGCACAACCCGCTGGAGCGCTTCGGTCGCCCGGCGGTGCTGCCCGGCGCGTTGGCCTACGGCGCCTCGCCGGACCGGCCGAGCCCATCGGTGCCGGCGCTCACCGGGACGAGATCGGCGCGGTACCGGTGGGAACGGCCGCTGTGCGAGTGCCCGAACTGCGGGGCGCGGGCGGCGTGGGACGGGTCGGTGGAGACCGACGAGGCCGGCCCGGCGCTGGGGTTCCGCTGCGTGTGCGGCAACCGCTTCGCCACCGTGGACCCGCCGGGCCTGGACGCCCTGCGCGCCGCGCTGGTCGCCGCGCCGATCCGCTGGCGGGCCGAGAAGGTGCGCGCCGAGCGACGCTGGAGCAGCGACTGGGACGGCCTCCAGCTGGACCTCGAGCTGGGCGACTTCCCCGCCGAACCGCTCTACCTGCTGTTCATCCACGGCGTGCGGGTGGCCGGTATCGATGACTGGCCCGAGGCGTGGCCGAAGGGCGACCACGCCGCGCACCGCGTTCCCTGACGCCGGGCCGGCGCGACCGCCACAACGACGACGGGGCCCCCTCGATGTGAGAAGGCCCCGTCCGGCGGCGGAGAGGGTGGGATTTGAACCCACGGTCGGGTTGACCCCGACAACGCCTTAGCAGGGCGCCCCATTCGGCCGCTCTGGCACCTCTCCAATTGCGGGCTGCAGCCTACACGCGGTCGCGGCCGGAACCACCCGGGATTCGCACCCCGTCGGTGACGGAGACCGCGGCGCCGCGCCTCGCTGCGTGGCCACCGACGGGGTGCGCTGCGCGCGGTGGCCTACGGCGGGATTGCACTTCGATGACTCCGGAGCCGACGCGGCATCACACGAACCGCCCGGTTGTCGTCCAGAGGTGACACATCGTCACGTCTGCGGGGCACCGCCGAGATGCAGGGCCAGTTGGCGTCGGCGCAGGTGTCGGTGGAGATCAACCACAACCAGGCCAACGCCCGGGCCGAGGCAGCCCGCGGTGAGGCCGCCTATGTGGAGACCACGGCCAAGGCGGAAGCGACGAGGGTCGAGGTGATGGGCCGAGCCGAGGCGGCGCGCATCGAGTCGGTCGGCCGGGCCGAGGCGGTCAAGGTGCAGGCGGTCGGCGCTGCGGAGGCGAGCCGCACCGAGGCCGTCGGTCTGGCCGAGGCGAAGGCGGCGGAGGCGTTGGGCCTGGCTCGGGCCGAGGGCTTCGAGGCCCAGAAGCAGGCGTTGGGCGAGATGGCGACCGCGCTGGTGGCGGTGGCCAACGCCATCGCCGAGGGCAAGATCACCGTGGTGCCCGAGGTCCTCGTGACCGGGGGCGGCGGCAGCGTGGACGGCCTGGCGGCGACGCTGATGCGCAACCTGGTGCACGGCGGTTCGCTGGTGGGCGCGCGCAACGGCGGGGGAGGTGCGAGCGGGGCCGTGGTGGGCGACGGCCCCGCCGTGCCGCCCGCCCCGCCGGCACCCCCGGCGCTGAACTGACGGCGGGTCGGCCGGGCTGAGAGCCGTGCCCATCCGACGGCGGATCCTCGAGCACGGATGTCTGTGCACCAACGGTCATCCCGGCGACGGCGACCTCGGTGCACCGACGCTCTGACCAGGTCGTTCACGAACAATACCGCACAGTACGGTGGGGACGATCGACCGCAGGTGCTCAGACAGGGCCCGCCGGCACCCGTCGCGTGGCCCCTGCCGGGTGACCGCCGGGTGGCAACGGTGCCGCCCGTCCCCGACCCGACGCGCGAGACTGGTGGGCGGAACGGTGGCAGAGCGGACGAATGCAGCCGCCTTGAAAGCGGCCGGGCCGAAAGGCTCCGGGGGTTCGAATCCCCCCCGTTCCGCCACCAGGGCTTTTTCGTGTTAGCCCGTGTTGCCTGGTATCGGCCCGTAGCCCTCTGACCAGGGGAAACGTCCGGCTCGTGGCGCGACGTGTTCGGCGGTGCCGGGGAGCGTTACTCCCGCGGTTACTCCCGGTTACTCCCGGCCGGGAGTACGCTGACGGCCCATGGCACGGGCGGCGAAGGGCAAGCGGGTGGCCACGGCGGAGGGCTCGTTCTCCGTCAGCGGCAAGGCGTCCAACGGTGAGGGTTCGCTCTATCGAGAGCGCAACGGCACGTGGCGGGCCACCTATCGGGTTGCGGGCGAGCCGCGCCCGCGGCGGGTCCGGGGCCGCACCCGCGACGAAGCGTTGCGTCGCCGGGATGAGGCTCTGGCGAAGGCGCTCGAGGCGACGGCGCTGACCCCGGCGGGGGCGGTGCTCACGAATGGCACCTCGCTGGCGCAGTTCTGTTCCTGGTGGTTGGTCAACGTCGCTCGCCATCGCGTGCGCGCCTCCTCCTTGGGCAAGTACGAGGACCGCGTGGCCCGCATCACCGAGGCCCTTGGCGATGTCGCGCTCGGCGAGCTCCGGGCCGAACAGGTGGCGACGTGGCAGACGCACCTCCTGCAGTCGTTGAGCCCCGGCACGGTGGCCGACACCCGCTCGACGCTGCGCGCCATCGTCGAGGAGGCGGTCACCCTGCAACTGGTCGCCAGCAACCCGGTGGCGAAGGTCCGCCCACCGCGCACCTCCCGGGCGCACCGACGGGCGCTGTCGGCGCAGGAGGCGCGTGCGCTGGTGGCGGCCGCCGCCGAGGACCGCTTGGGGGCGGCGGTGGCGTTGTTGTTCATCCAGGGCTGGCGGGTCTCCGAAGTGCTGGGCCTGGCGTGGAGCGACGTCGATCTCGATACCGCTGTGGCGGAGGTACGGCGGGGCTGTTCCTACGCCGACGGCATCGGCATGGTGTTGGGCCCACCGAAGACGGACGGCGCCATCGGCCGCCATCACCTCACGCCGGTGGTGGCCGAGCTGCTAGGCCGGCGGCGTCACGCCCAGCTCGAAGAACGGCTCCGAGCCGGCGCCGGCTGGCAGCAGCACGCCTACGAGGGCCGGCCGGTCGAGCTCGTGTTCACCACCACCGCCGGCGGCCTGCTGCTCCGCCAGACGGTGGCCAAGGCGGTGCGCTCAGCCGCCTTGTCTGCCGGCATCGACCCCGCCGGTCTGGGCACCCATGCCGGCCGGTCGACCGCCATCACCGTGCTGTACACCGAAGAAGGCCTCGACCTCGCCGACGTCGCCCGTCACGTCGGCCACGCCGATCCCGCCACGACGGCCGGCTACGTGCGCCACCTCGGCGACCGGCCCCTCACCACCACCCAAGCGGCGAGCCGACTGCTCGACCCCGCGCTCACCGACCGCCCTACCAAGCCGTGATCCACCCGTTCGGAGCGCCTATACACCCAACATGGCGCAGAGCAGTGTGGCTTCCGCGGCACTCACCGTTCCGGCTGCGGATGCCGTACGACCCGCTTCCATCGATGCGACGCGTGCACCCCCGAAGAGGGCTGGCGTCCGCTGTTCTGCCGCCGGACGCGCTGCGCACAGGCGTTCCCGGCGAACCGCTACCCCTCCGCGTTGCAGGCCCCGTGGCCACGATGTCAGCCCGATACTGGTTGACGGCCGCCACATAAGCGTCGACGCTGCCTTCGTGTTCCCCGATCGTCGAGCCGAACGTTAACTCCAAATCCAAGATGTCGCCCTCCGACATCGGGGCGACGGCAATCTTGCACTCGTCGACGCTGAACGGCGCTCGAGGACCGCCCTGGAACACGTCATCTCTCATCACGACCGCAATCTCGCGCCGCCAAGCTGCGCGAGCTGCTCGCAGCGGGCATCCCGACGGGCACGTGCACGCCGCGTGGCAGGCTGGCCAAGGAATGCCTGCGGGACAACTACCGGCTACGCGTCCTGCTCTATCTACACCGGCGGCTGCAGCTGGAACCTCCCTCGGCCACTGACCCCGCCAGAGGGCGAAGAGCCCCCTTGGCTCGCTGCGATGCCGACACCGTGATCAGGCGCGCACGCTGGCTGTCCGCGCCGACAGAACGCGGATCCCGACCAGTTACCAAACCAGCCCCAGCGAAATCTGTGGAGCCGTCGAGTCATGGCCGTTCTGACGACTTGCGCGAGCGCCTCCATTTCCATATCTGATATGCCACAAATAGAGCCATTGAGGCGAGCCCAATGGCCGTGGCCGCTGAGCCGTTGTCGCCCACGGTCCCAGGCCACGCCACCATCGCTTTCAAAATGTCCATGTCCAGTTATGAGTGACACCAAAACCGCCGTACTTGAATATCCCCAGCGCACCCGCAATTGACTTCGCAGCGTAGACATCGACATTCCAACCGCCGGGCTGGATGCTGGCGATTGCGCCCGCTGGTCCTGCTTCGACAAAGGCCGTGGTGTCCTCGCTAACGCCTCGCCTGAATGATGCATCGTCCTTCATTTGTGCGTTCAGTGAGGGCCACGATACTGCAAAGCCAAGTCCGACCGTTAGCTGAATGCGTCCAGTACCGGAAGCACCTACCGCAAGGCACATCCACATGCAGCCACCGATCGTTAGAAGCTCTGTCTTGCCGTTGTCCCAGGGATGGCGGGATGTTGTGCCGAACCTGTCTCGGTATTTGGTCGCTGTCTCGACTGTACGGTCGGAGAACCATGCTTTCCAGCCCCGTTCTGCGACGTTGTGCGTTCCAGTGGTCCAGGAGCGAAGGTCGCTGAGGTAGTCCCGCTGCGAGGTTCCGTCCCACTCGTAGTAGTCGTCGGGGATGAACCAGCTCTCTTCGCCACTAAATGATTCGTCGACTGCATCGAGGATGTTGATGGTTCCCTCGCTGATGCCACCCCATGCCTGGCTCGTTGAGACCACGGACCCACTTGCGTCGCGCGGGCCGTCATTTGAGCACCAACCGGCGACATTGTCGAGGTCGATGCCAAGGCTCGCGGCGTCAGCGAGGCCGTAGCAGAGGCCGGTGGGGTCGCTGTAGCTGGTGGGGTTGTTGCCGGCGTAGGCGTAGGGGTTGAGGGTGCGGGGGTTGTTGAGGTCGAGGATTGGGTCGACGCTGATGAACTTGTTGAGGTCGGGGTTGTAGTAGCGGTTGTTGAGGTAGTTGAGGCCGGTGTTGTCTTTGGTTTGGCCGATCCAGCCTCGTTCGGTGATGGTGTTGAAGGCGGTGTTGGTGGTGCCGCGGGGGTTGCCGTAGGGCTTGTAGCGTTGGCGTTGGGTGGTGGTGGTTCCGGCTTGGATGGTGAGGGTGGCGGAGCCGGTTCGGTCTCCTGCGATCCAGTTGAGGGTGTTGGTGCCGCTGGTGGTGACGGTCTTGTTGCGGGCGGCGATGGTGGTGCCGGCGACGCTGTAGTAGCGGGTGATGACGGGGTTGCCGGTGCTGGGCCGGCGGTATTCCTGGCCTTCGAGGTAGATGATGGTGCCGGTGGCGTCGCGGCGGATGAGGCGTTGTCCGTCGGGGTCGTAGACCATGGAGGTGCCGCCGGTGGTGGTGCAGGTGGGGTTGGCGGTGGTGGTGACCCGGCAGAGCCGGTTGCTGGTGTCCCAAGCCATGTTGTTGGTGCCGCCGGTGGTCATGGAGCCGTTGGCGTTGTAGTTGTAGGTGGTGCCGCCTGTTGCGCAGGTGCCGCTGGTGATGACCCGGTTGGGGGCGTGGGGTCGCGTCGATCCGGCGCCGGAGGCGTTGTAGCAGTAGGTGCTGGTGGTGGCGGTGGGGGTGCGGTCGGTGCGGGTGAGGGTGTTGCCGATGCGGTCGGTGCTCCACGCCTGGTCGTAGGGGGCGGGGTTGCCGGTGGTGTCGGTGTAGTTCGGGTTGGGGGTGGCGAAGTTGCAGGTGGCGGTGCCTGCGGTCCAGGCCCGGGTGAGGCGGTCTCGTTGGTCGTAGGTGAAGCACTGCTTCTGTCCGCCGCCGGGGGCTTGGCCGCCGGTGGAGTTGTCGGTGATGGTCTCGACCAGGTGGGGGGTGTTGCCGACGTAGGTGATGGTGTCGGATTGCACGATGGTGGCGGTGGGGGTGGTGTTGATGGTGCCGGTCATGGTGGCGATCCGGTATGCGCTGTCGTAGCTCATCGTGCGGGTGAAGGTGTTGGCGCCGCTGCCGTGGGTGCGGTTGGTGAGCCGGTTCTTCGAGTCGTAGCTGTTGGTGGCGTAGGTGGCGACCGGTGAGCTGAGCTGCTGCGGAAGTTTGGCGGTGGTGTAGCTCGTGGTCACAACTTCGGCGGGTAGGCCGTTGGCTCCGCCGATCTGGCCGTAGGTGACGGTGGTGGGGAGATCGGCGTAGTTGTAGCCGTAGGTCACCCCGTAGGTGCCGCCGAGCCCGGTTTCTGCGGTGGGGATCACCCAGGACCGTCCAAGGGGCCGGTTGCGGTTGTCGTAGCCGGCGACGTCGATCTCGTAGCGACGGCTGTCGGCGTAGGTATAGGACTTGTCCAGCAGCCCGCGTTCGACATCGGTGGTGTTGCCTTGCGCGGCGTTGCGGTCGTACTGCCAGAACGAGATCGCTCCGACGGTGCCGGCGGCGGGTGCCGAGGTCGGACAGGTCAACGTCGAGGTCTGGGTGCCGTCTTTGCGGTAGCAGGGGCGATTGAGTGCATCGTAGGCGGTGTCAACCCATTGACCGGCGGCGTTACGGGTCTTGATCAGGTTGTTGTTGGCGTCATAGGTGTACAGGCTCGTGCCCTGGTCGGGATCGACGAGTTGGGTGCGGCGCCCGGCGAGGTCGTAGTCGTTGTTGATCACATTGCCGCGTGTGTCAGTGATCAGGTCGATCTCACCGCGGGCGGTGTAGGTCATTGTGGTGGTGGCGTTGATGCCCGGCTCGGCGTTGTTCTCCGTGATCTGCCAGTCACGTCCGTAGCTGTCTCGACGGGTGGAGGTCACCATGCCAGACGGCGCGGTGACGGTGGTGATGAGCCCGTCGTAGACGGTGGTGGTGGCCCACTGGTAGAAGATGTTCGGACTGCCTGGCTGGTTCGAGTAGGTCACCGCGGCGGTCGGGCGCTGCAGGTGGTCGTAGCCGTAGCGTTCCTCGAGTTCGGTGGCCGTCGGATACGCCAGCGCGAGGTTGTCGTAGTACGGCGCACCCGCCTTGTCCACCGCTCGGCTCTGGCGGGCGACCGCGCCACGGGCGTTGTAGAACGTCCCCGTCACCACCCGGGTGTTGGCCGCGACCGACGTTGCTTGTTGTTCTCGGACGCGACCGAACCCGTCGATCATGAGCGAGGTCACATCGGCGCCCGGGTCGATGGTCTGGTTCTGGTAAACGCGGGTGATCGGTCTGCTGGTCCACGTTGCGTTCCAGGTCGGCACGTCATACTCGAAGTACCAGGCGAACTTCGGTCGGTTGACCGCCCACTGGTCCAACGAGCACACCGGCACCGTACCGGGCCGGGTCGTGGTGCCGTCGGCCCGCAGCACCATGGTGACCCGGCCGAGATTGTCCCAGCAGGTGCGGGTCTGGTGGCCATTGGCGTCGGTCTCCAGCACCGGCACACCCCTTCCGGGGTCCTGTTCGACGGTCGTTGTGAGCCCGGCCACCGTCGAGGTCTTCGGATACCCGAAGCTCGCGTCGAGCCCGATGCTGGTGACCGTACCCCGCCCGTCGGTGCTCGAAATCTGACGGCCCGCCGCGTCGAACCCGGCCTTGGTGGTGACGGTCACCCCCCCACCGGGAGCCTGTCAACTGTTTTGTGTAAGGGTAGTGGCGCTTGATTGTTAGAGGTGGGGTTCGATGCGTTCGGGGTGGACGAGCGCGAGTTGTTCGAGGGCTTGCTTCCAGTTCGTGGTGACCTGGCCCTCGACGAGCCGGCCGGCGGCTCTTCGCTGCGATGCGGGCCGGCCGCGTTCCTTCTCCCGGTCCCGGGCTCGCTTGTCTTCGATGTCGCAGATCGCCAGCCACAACAGCTTCACGACGGCGTTGTCGTTCGGGAAGTGCCCCCGGTTCTTGGTGACCTTGCGGAGCTGATAGTTCAGCGACTCGATCGCGTTGGTGGTGTAGATCACCCGTCGTAGCGCCGGCGGGAACGCCAAGAAGGGGGTGAACCGCTCCCATGCCTGCCGAAACGTCTTGATCGTGGAGGGGTACTTCTTGCCGAGCGGGGTCGCCTCGAACGCTTCGAGTTCGGTGAGGGCCGCATCGGCGTTGGCGGCGGTGTAGATCGGCTTCAACGCAGCGGCGACGGCCTTGCGGTCGGCGTAGTTCACGAACCGCATCGCCGCCCTGATCAGGTGCACGACACAGGTCTGCACGGTTGCTTCGGGCCAGGTGGCAGCGACCGCCTCCGGGAAGCCGGTCAGCCCGTCACAGCACACGATGAGCACGTCGCGGACGCCCCGGTTGGCGAGCTCGGCGCACACCGCCGCCCAGAACTTCGCTCCCTCGGTGGTCTGGACCCAGATCCCCAGCACGTGCTTGACGCCGTCGAGGTCGACGCCGACGGCGATGTGGGCGGCCTTGTTGCGGACGTGGCCGCCGTCTCGGACCTTCACGATGATGGCGTCGAGGTAGATCACCGGGTAGAGCGCTTCGAGCGGGCGTTGCTGCCAGGCCAGGACCTCCTCCGCGACGGCGTCGACGATCTTGGAAATCGTCTCATGGGACAGCTCGGTCCCGACCGTCGCCAGCAGGTGGTGGGTGATGTCACGCAGGGTCATCCCGCCGGCGTAGAGCGACACGATCACTGCGTCGAGCCCGTCGAGGCGGCGGGTGCCCTTGGGGACCAGCATCGGGCTGAACGTGCCCCGCCGATCCCGAGGCACCGCCAACTCGACATCGCCGACCTGGGTGGCGACCGTCTTCGGGTAGGTCCCGTTGCGGGAGTTCGGGAACGCCCCGGCGGCGGGGTCGCCTCGCTCGTAGCCGACGTGGTCGGTGAGCTCTGCGTCCAAGCCCCGCTCGAGGGTCGCCTTCACCATCGCCTTCAACAACCCGGCGTGACCGGTGAGGGGCTCGCCGGCGTCGATCCGAGCGAAGATGTCCTCCAACGCGCCCGACGCCTTCAACGAGTCCGCCAGCTCCTTCTGCTCACGCCGCCGCTCCTCACGATCCAGATCGATCTTCGCCATGGGGAAGCTGATAGCGGACGGCGGGGCCGCCGTTGCGGCGGTGCTCGACCAGCAGCTTGTCGATCGTGTCCGCTACCACTCCCGTCTCCTCCGCCAACACCGCCGCCGCCGTCGCCGTCGGCGCCACCGCGAACACCGGGCGGCCCTGCCAGACAAGGCTTTCGATACCAGGGCGCAAGGCGGTGGTCTTGCCGGCCCCCGCCGGGCCGACCACCACCACCAAGCCGGCGTCACCTGCCACCGCCCGAGCCGCGGCCACCTGCGCAAGATCGAGCCCGCCCGTCTCAACCACCTCCGTCCGACCGGGCTGATCCCAGCGACGGCGGGCCCATTCGGCCAGGTTCGTTTCCTCTTCGAGGATGTAGCTGGTGGTGTAGCGGCGCTCCAGCGGGGACTCCCACGCCGGCCGCCCATCACTCGCCCGCACCGCCACCCCCTCCGCCAACGGGCGGGCCAGCTCCACCAGCCACTCCCGCGCGAACGGCTCGACCGCCGCCTCCAGCCCAGCGACAAGCTCGCCGGCGGGTAGAGCCGTGTCGGTCGGGGTCGCTCGGGCCAACTCCCGCAGCACCTCGGGGCGTCGCCACGTCGACCGGCTCTCGGTCAACACGCTCAACGCCGCCTCCGCCGGGCAGCCCCACGGATCGACATCAAGGGTCATCGCGGGCTCGAGAACCCGACCGACCGTCTCGCCCACCAGCTGCTGCCGGTCGAGCCCCAGCTCGGCGAGCTGCTCCCGCCAACGTTGCTGCAGCGCCGCGGCATCGATCGCCGCAGGCTTGGAGCGGCGGGAATCCACGGCGGCTTCACGTTCGAGCCGCCACCGCTCCCGACCAGTCGGCTCACGGCCCATCGACGCGCGGAACCGCTCGAGCTTCACCGCCAGGCGGGAGGTGACCTGGGAGCTGCGCTGGGAGAACGAATCGAGCACCTCCCGGTCGATGCTGGCGAGTTCGGCGATGCCGTTGTCCACCTCCCCCCATCCCACCCCAAGGCGGGAGGTGAGCTCGGCGCGGAGGCCCGCGTGGTAGAGCGCGGAGAGCACGGTCTGGTCCTTCATCAACGGACGGGCGTCCAACGCCAACCACCTCCCGTCCGGTGAGAGCACCCGGTTGGCGATCACCGCGTGGGTGTGCAGCTGCGGGTCCAACTCCCGCGACACATGCTGACGGAACACGCCAGCCACGATCCCCTCCGCATCGACCGACATCACCTCACCGTCAACCCGGTAGCGGGTCAGCGCATGACGCTGCACGTAGGCGAGCACGGCGTCGACCGCCGCGTCATGGGCGGCGTGGACCGCCGCTTGGACGGCGGGATCGCCGAGGGCGGCGAGCAACGACACGCTCTTCGGCGCCGAGAACGTCACGTCATACCCACGCACCGACCCCTCACCAAACGGCCGCCCCAACTCGACACCGGAGGACGGGTCAATACCGGCCAGTACGGAAGCGAACTCGGCGTCATCGAAAGACACATCGAGACCTAAACGCGCCGCGCCGTCGCCGAACCAGCGGCCCGGCGGCTCCCCCGCCGCCACGTAGTAGCCACCCGGCTCAGCCACGTAGTACTCCCCCACCCCCGCACCCTTCAACGACGTCACCCGAACCGTCACCTCCCACCTACCGGCCGGTATGGCGCCAGCTCCCGAGCACGACCCGTGCAACCGTCTGTACCTGTCAAAACGACGGGAGTTGCGGTGAGGTCAATCCGGCGGACGGTGAGGCTCCAGACGGGGGGTGCGTAGCTCATGACGAACGGCAGCGTGGAGCCGCCTGGTCTCGCACGCAACACGTTGAGGCGCGATATCGACCGTTCGTTTCGCTAGGTCGGACGGGACGACAGGGGACGACACCAACCGGCAGAACGCCCGCGACAGCAGCGCACCGACCGCGGTTCCCTCCTCACGCGACCACGGACCGCTCCGACCCGGCGCGCTTCCTGCGATGGTTGTGCGACCGCGGCCAGCCAGCTCGGCCCCTGACCCATCGCGCTCGAGACCGCACGTCACACTCGCCCGGAGGGTCGATCGGCTCGCCATCCTCGGAGCGTCATTCTGCTTCGAGTTCGCTTCGCCGGTCGCAGCCGCCGGCGAGCGCATCGCTGCCTCGCCGTACGTGTGACCGGCCTGCCCGGCTCCGTGGCACGGCCCCAGCCGGCAACTCGGCGGCAGCCGAGGCGCCAGCCCCGCCACGCCAACGGCCTCGACCTGCGGACCCACGATGGCGCGATCGCGGACGATGCGCGGGCCATGACCGACCGGAGAACCCTCGGGTTCAGCCGCGCTGGGTCAAGATGGATTGATGGGCAAACGCCTCACCCGCACGCGGGCGTCGTCGAACACCACCACCGCTCCGGCCGCCAAGTCCTCGACTACCGCATCGAGGTTGGCGAGCACCAGCAGCGCTATCTGCTGGGCCCGCCGCCGATCCTGTCGCCGCAGCAGGATGAACGACGGCGCACCTGCGTTGTTCGCCGCCAAAAGTTCGCCGAAGTCGGTGTCGGCCGAGATGATCACGCGTTCCTGCGCAGCTGCCATCTCCATGATCGTGCGGTCCGAGGCAGCGGCGAGGTCGAGGTCACGCACGTGGACCACGTCATGACCGGCCGCCCGCAACACGTCGGCGACGAGCGGCGAGAGGTTCTGGTCGAGCAGGAACCTCACCCAGGCAGCCGTAGCGGCAGCTCACGCTCCTGCACGGCGAGCGCCGCATAGCGAAGGCATTGCGCCACGTCCTCGGCCTCCAGGTCGGGGTGCTCGGCCAGGATCTCGGCCGTGGTCATCCCGTCGGCCACCATCGCCACCACCGTGGCCACCGGGAACCGCAGGCCGCGCACGCACGGCACCCCACCCATCTGGGCCGCATCCACCGTGATCCGATCGAACGCCACGGTCCAAGCGTACTTCGCGTCGCCGGCGGGCCATCCCTGACCCGCCCACGACCCCGGCGGACGTCGGGTCGAGCGGTCGCGCCCGCCCAGTTCAGACGTCGAGCCGTTCGATCGGTTGGTTGGTGATCGCCGCGATGAGTTCGAAGTCCCTGTCGACGTGCAGCACCACGAGCCGCGCCGCTTCCGCGGTTGCGGCGATGAGCAGATCGCGGATCGACGGGGCGCGGTGCTGGCCTCGATCGGCGAGCAGCATCTGGAGCTCGACCGCACGAGCTTCGATCGCGGGGGTAACGTGCTCGACGGGCATCGACGACACCGGCGGCTCGCCCAGCGTGGCGCGGTGGTCCGGGCCGTTGCGGGTCGAGAAGCCGATCTCGAGCAACGTCACGGTCGAGATCTTGACCAGGCCGCGCTGCATGCGGGACAGCCACTCGTCGCTCGCCGAAGCAAGACGGACGAGCGCCGACTTGTCGATGAGCCAGCCGGTCACCGCCACGCGGCGGCCATGACCTCGGGATCGCCCAGATCGGCGGTGCGCTCGGCGAAACGATCGAGTTGGTCGCGGGTGACAGGAGGTCCTTGCTGCTCGGCCAGCACCCGCCGGAGGTACTCAGCCCGCGTCAACCCGGCGCGTTGCGCGTTTGCGTCGAGTGCGGCGACAACGTCGTCGGGCACGTCCCGGATCAGGATATCAGTCACACCGATCATGATATCGCGGGGTTGTTGCACCGCTCGCGGTTCTGCACCCGGGCCTGATTGGGATCGTGCTCGACGGCAGGTACACCCGGAGCCCGCCGACGCTCGCATCCGCCACGCCGGGTAGAGCTGGCGGTTTCGAGTGCGATGTCGCACCGCAGGCTCAGTCGAGTTCCAGAGCAAGTCGAAGGGCGTCGTCGATCTGTCGCAGCTCGTCGTGGCTGACACGTCCGACGAGATCGCCGAGACGTTCAGGTGCGACGGCGGCTGTCTGTTCGACGAGGACCTGCGTTTCGACATCCTCGACGATGATCGTCGGGCGGAACGATCGAGGGGCAGCAGAGCGGGAGGTCGGCGCGACCAGCAGGGTGGACAGCAGCAGGTCGTCGGACTGGACGATCACGCAATACCGAGCTCCCTGTTGTTCTCGACCTCGTGTCGAGCGGGGCGCTCGGAGCCGGTGGATGTCACCACGCACGGAGCTCGTCCATGGCGGCGAGCACTCGCCTGCTCTCCTCACGGTCCGCCGGATCGTCCAGCAACGCCTCGGACTCGGCACGCATCCGTTCACGTCTGCGAAGGCGAACCGCGTCGACGAGCGCCCGGCGGATTGCCTCCGAAGCCGAGGACCCATCCGACATCAGTTCGGCGAGCGCCGCTTCGGAACGCGCATCGGTACGAAAGTTCACGACAGCCACAGCACGAGCATACGACAGAACGTAAGACAGAGCGACTACGGCCTCCCCTCTGCTCATCGTCGGCGATCCCGGCTGGGGTCTCCGAGCGCAGGTTGACAGCGTTCGTTACTCCCGGGGTTACTCCCGCTCTCTCGGCCGATGGGCCTGTGACCAGGTCATTTGGGAGAGCAGATGGCGGAACTCGGAATCCCCCCCGTTCCGCCACAGGACGCTCCCGTGCCATGCCCGACCGCCCAGACATCATGCGGCACCTGAAGGTGCTCCCCCATCACACGGCGACGATCTCGACGAGGTGGTCGAGCGCGTTGAAGTCCTTCGGATTGCGGGTGTAGAGGGGGAGCTGAGCGGCGATGGCGGTGGCCGCGATCAGGAGATCGACGGCGCGAGCGCCCCGCGCTTTGCGGCCGGTGGCGACGACGGCGGCGTAGGCGAGCCCATAGGCCCGCGCCGCGTCGGCGTCGAACGGCATCGGCTCGAACGTTGCTTCGGTGCGCTGCAAGCGGTCCTGGCGGCGGGCCCGCTCGGCGGGGTCGGTGGGGGCATGGGGCCCGGCGGCCAACTCGGCCATCGTGATCGCGCTCACCGCCACCTCGATCGGCAGCCGCTGCGCATCGAGCTCGTCGAGATCGACGACGACCGACGTGTCGAGCAAGCCCTGCGGGTGGCGCCGATCAGGCACGGGGCTCGATGCCTTGATCGACGTGGCGGTCGAGGTCCTGGCGGAAGCGAGCGGCATCGATGCCCGGCGCGTGGGCGAACGCGGCGACGACGGTCTCGCTGGCGACGAAACGACGACGACGCAATGGGATCAACTCACCGACGGGCACCCCGTTGCGGGTGACGACGAAGGCCTCGCCCTGGTCGAGTCGGCGCATGATCTCGCCGCTGTCGTTGCGCAGCTCCCGCTGGGTGATCGGCTCAGCCATGGCGTGGACTGTAGCACGTGTGCTACTGCGAGCGGTCCGAGCAAGCCCCGAGCCGCCGGCACGCGTGGGCGACGAGGGCGCCCGCGTGCCGGCCGGGAGCTCAGGCCTCGATCGAGCGACGGTAGGCGCGGATGGCGAGCGGGCAGCACACCGCCACGATGGCCACGATCCAGATGGCGGTGTACGCCGTGGGGTTGGCGATCGACCACGGATCGTCGGCCGCCGGCGGGGTGTTCGGGTTGCCGAACCGGATGCGCAGGGCGTCGGACAAGGTGGTGACCGGGTTCCACTCGGCCACGGTGCGCAGGCCGGCCGGCATCGACGAGGTGGGGACGAACGTCGAGGCGACGAAGGTGACCGGGAACAGGGCGGTGAAGGACACGCCGGTCACGCCCTCGGGGGTGCGCACCACGCTGCCGAGCAGCACACCGACCCAGATCATGGCGAAGGCGAACCCGATCAGCAGCAGGTACCCGCCGAGCGCGTCGAGCAGCCCACTGCGGATGCGCCAGCCGACCACCAGCCCGCACAACGACATCAGCACGATGGGCAACATCGCCTTGGCCAGGTTGGCCACGGCGTGGCCGCCGAGCACCGCACCCTTGGCGATGGGCAGGGAACGGAACCGATCCACGGCCTGGTTCTTGCGATCGTTCGCCAGGGACATGGCCACCCCGAAGGCGGTGAACACGATGGTCTGGGCGAAGATCCCGCCCATGAGGAACTCGCGGTAGTCACCGCCGCCGGGGATGTCGATGGCGCCGCCGAACACGTAGGCGAACATCAGCACGAACATGATCGGCTGGATGGTCGCATCGCTGAGCTGCTCCGGCTGGCGTCGCATGTGGATGAGCCCGCGGCGCGCCACCACCAGCGTGTCGTGCACGAACCCACGGGAGCGGTGGGGCAGGCGGTACGCCGGGGGCGAGGCGTCGGCCACCGTCGTGGCGGCGCCGGTCGTCGTCGTGGTCATGATCCGTCCTCGTCGTGATGGGTCCTGGCCGCGGTCAGGGTGAGGAACACCTCGTCCAGCGTCGGTTGGCGGACGCTGAGATCTTCGATGGCGATGCCGGCGGCGCGCAGCGCAGCCGCGGTCTCCAGCACCGCGTCGAGCCCGACGGTCGCCGCGGCGCGCACCATCCGGTTCGACGGGTCGAGCACCGGCTCGTTGCCGGTCACCCGTGCCAGGATCGCCGCCGTCTCCTCCACCCGATCGCGGTCGAGCACGACCACCTGCACGGTGTCGCCCCCGACCTCGCGCTTGAGGGTGCGGGCATCGCCCCGGGCGATGACCCGACCGTGGTCGACCACGATGATGTCGTCGGCGAGGCGTTCGGCCTCCTCGAGGTACTGCGTGGTGAGCAGCAGCGTGGTGCCGTTGTGCACCAACGTGTCGAGCACGCCCCACAACTCGAGGCGGGCCCGCGGGTCCAGCCCCGTGGTCGGTTCGTCGAGGAACAGCACCTCGGGCCCGGCCACGAGCGTGGCGGCCAGGTCGAGGCGGCGACGCATACCTCCCGAGTACCCGCTGACCTGCCGTCGGCCGGCGTCGGTGAGGGAGAACTCCTCCAACAAGGCGTCGGCGCGCGCCATGGCGCGGCGGCGCGACAGCTGGTGCAGCTCGCCCAGCATGATCAGGTTCTCCCGGCCGGTCAGGATCGGATCGACCGTGGAGTCCTGGGCGGCGAGGCCGATGCGCCGGCGCACCTCGTGCGGTTGGCGCCGCACGTCGAAGCCGGCCACCGTGGCGTGGCCCTCATCGGGTTCGGTCAGGGTGGTGAGGATGCGCACGGCCGTCGTCTTGCCCGCACCGTTCGGGCCCAGCACGGCCGTCACCGTACCGGTCGGTACGGTGATGTCCACGCCGGCGAGGGCCTGCGTCTCGCCATATCGTTTCGTGAGCCCGTGGCTCTCGATCGCGTCGCTCATCGAGGTTCCTCGTTCCGGCGCGGCGAGCGCCCGGGCGGGGCGAGGGCGCGGAGCCCGGTGGTCGCTCCACTGTGGCCGCCGTCGCCGCCTCGGCCACAACGGATTTCCGGCCGGACCGTCGAGGTCGCGCCGGGCGTGAGGGTGGATGCTCCGGAACCGTGTTCGCCGACCCCGCGATGCAACGGGCTCGCAATGCAACAACAACGGAGCTGTTGCCGTTGCATTGCAACCGTCATAGGTTGACCGCTCAGCCGTGGTGGGAGCGGCGAGGGTGCCACGGCCGATCAGGGCCGCAACGTCGTCACCGGCGGGCCCGGTCCATCACAGCACACGGAACCATCGGAAGCGGGCGGACGCGGACGAGGGAACCAACCAGAGTGTTGAGCACGCAGGGAAGCGACGGCGGCGCACGCGGAGCGCCACAGCCCACGGACGGAGCGACGCTCGGGCGGCGGAGGAGGAGACGAGCCGGGGCGACAGCAGCTGCGGTGCTCAGCATCGCCGCCGGGCTCACCACGATCGGCGTCACGGTCGCCGACGCCCACGGCTCGGCGGCGAGCCCGGCCTCACGGGCCTATCAGTGCCGCTTCAACGCCCCGGACAACCCGCTGTGCGCGCAGGCATGGCGAGACAGCCCCCAGGCGCTCTACGACTGGATGGAGATCAACCTGGCCGACGCCGCCGGGCGCCACCGCGAGCTGATCCCCGACGGCAAGCTGTGCAGCGCGGGACGAGAGAAGTACGCCGCCCTCGACCGACCGGGTACGGGGTGGCCGGCCACGCCCATCGAACGCGACGAGGAGGGCCTCACCCACCTCGAGTTCGAGGCGACCGCGCCGCACGCCACCGCCTACTACCGCTGGTACCTCACCCGCGACGGGTTCGACCCCGCCACCCCGCTGCGCTGGGACGACCTCGAGCTGGTGCACGACTCGGGGCCCCGGTCGGCGCAGGCGCGCTACGAGGCCGACGTGGCCCTTCCCGCCCGCACCGGGCAGCACATCCTCTATCTGATCTGGCAGCGCAGCGACAGCCCGGAGGCGTTCTACGCCTGCAGCGACGTGTCCTTCGGCGACGCGGTAGCTCCGACGACGACAGCGCCCACGGGCACGAGCGCGCCGGAGCCGGCGACGTCCGGCCCGACGACCACCGTGGCGGCTGACCCGACGACGACCGTGGCGCCGACCACCACCGCGGTCGCCTCCTCCACCACCGTGGCGACCGCCGCACCTCCGGACGACGCACCGACGACCCCGACGCCCACGACCGCGACGCCCGGCCCGGCGACGACCACCGCCCTGCCCACCACCACCCTGCCCACCACCGCCCCGCCCACCACGGCCGCGCCCACGACGACTGCGGCCCCGACCACCACTGCCACCCCGACCACGACCAGCGCGGTGGCCCCGACCGTCACGACGACTGCCGCGACCAACGTGTCGGGCCGCAACACGGAACGCTGGAACGTGGCGCTGCGGTGCCGGTGGTGGCTGTACCGCCTCTTCGTGCTCCGCCGGGGAACCCGGCCCACCACCCCGACCACTCTCAACCCGACGACCACCCGGCCGACGACGACGACCACCGCCGTCGGGGGTTCCACGAACCCGCCGACCACGGCGGCACCCACCACCGCACCGCCCACCACGGCGGCGCCCACCACGACCAGGCCGACCACCACCACGACCAGGCCGCCGACGACCACCCGCCCCACGACCACCACGGCGGCGCCCACCACCACGGGGCTACCGCCGGCCAGCAGCACGTTGTCCGAGGCCGAGCAGTACTCCCTGCAGTACCTCAACGAGGAACGGGCCAAGGTGGGGCTGGCCCCGCTGCGCGCGGCGCCCGATCTGTCGGCCAACGCCCGGCGCGGGGCGGAAACCATGCGCCGCACCGGGTTCCGTCACAGCACCGACGCCGACCTGCGACCGTTCATCACCGGCACCCGCACCGGCTGGGGCGAGAACATCGCCTGGTTCAGCGATGCGTCGCTCCGCCCGCAGCAGGCCGCCGCCAAGTTCAACGACATGTGGCGCAACAGCCCCGGTCACTATCGCAACATGACGAGCAGTGGCTACACCGAGGTCGGCGTGGGCCTGTACCACGACAGCTCGGGCTGGTGGGGCGTGCACCAGTTCTCCAACGGGCGCTGAACCACGGGGGGACTTGGCGGGGGATCCTCAACCCTCGTCGAGTCCCCTGCACCGGATCCGGAGAGATCGACCCGCCATCGCCCGCCTAGACCGAGCGATCCCGGCGACCAGGCGCATCGGCCGGCGGAGACCACAGCGCACACAGCGGCACGGCGGCAATGCGTTCCTCGAGCTCCACGACCGCTTGGCCGCTGTGGAGCACCACCCCGCCGGCGAAGTTCTTCCCCAACTCGTCCCGCAGCCAGACGAGATGGCGAGCATCCTGCCGGGTCGGAGCCGTACCCGCCTTGAACTCGATGCCGAACAGCCGCCCGCGGCCGACGTCCACGACGAGGTCGACCTCATGGCGTCCGCCCTCGACGCGCAGGTGGTACATCGCCCTACTCGGGGACGCGGTGGCCAGTTCGGCGCGCAGCTGCATGACGGCGAAGGCGTCGAACCACCGCCCACGGAGATCGCTGTCGCTGATGATCTCGGGGGCGGACACATCGGCGGCGGCCGCGGCCAGCGCAGCGTCGATCAGGTACCGCTTGGGTGCCTTGGTGAGCCGCTTGAGACGGTTCGAGCTCCAGGCGGGGACGAGGTCCAGCACTGCAAGGTTCGTGAGCGCCCGGTCGTAGGCGACCGCCGTCTTGGCGTTGATGCCTGCATCGCGCACCAACGACGCATCTGCCGGTTGACCGGCCAGGTTGAGCGCCAGCGCCGCCACGTAGCGGCGAAGCCGGACCGGATCTCTCGGCGCGCCGATCGACCCCACATCGCGTGTGACGAGGTCATCGAGGTAACTGTCGAACCAGAGCCTCCGTTGCCGGGCGGTGCGCTCGGTGAACGCGAGCTCGGGAAAGGAACCGCGCGCGGCCAACGCCACGTAGCCGTCGATGTCCACCGTTTGCAGGTTCGCCGGGATGCTGTCGAGCCATCCGGTCGTCCGCCGGGTGACGAGATCATCGCCGGACACCTCGCCGGCGATCTCGCGCTCGGCCAATGGATGCATCGCCAAGCGCACGACGCGGCCGGTGCCTGCCCACGTCGAAAGCTCCGTCGTGGCGCGGATGCTCCCCGTCAGGAGGAACTGCCCCGGTGTGCGATCCCGATCGACCGCCCGTTTCACCGCGGCGAGCACCTCGGGCACCTCCTGCCACTCATCGAGCAGCAACGGTCGACCGGCGCGGCGCAGCGCGGCATCGGGGTCGGCCCGGTAGGTGGCCGCGACATCCGGAACGTCGAGCCGATCGACCTGCCCCGCAAGACGGGCTGCACTCGTCGTCTTCCCTGTCGCTCGGGCGCCCACCACCATCACCGCGGCGAAGGCGGACAAGGCGTCCTGGAGCACAGGGTCGACAAGCCTCCGATGGTACGGGGGGGCCTCTCGACTCACCAGGCCGATGATACCGGATTCACGCGGCCCCGAGTACCAGATCTACGCGCCCCGGAGTACCAGATCCACGCGGAGTCCAGTACCAGGTTCACGCGGTCAGCTGGCGTCGACCTTGGGCATGATCTCTTCCTTCAGCCGCTTGAGGTCGTCGAGCGTCTTGGACACCGGCACGTCGGCGAAGGGCGGCCACAACAACGGCATGGTCAACCCGGCCTCCTTGTAGCGCTTCAGGTTCTCGGTGATCTGCCCGGCAGTGCCCACCATCAGGTTGGTCAGCTTGCGGTTCGGCGTCTGATCGGTCTCCTCGTCGGTGATGACGAACCAGATCATCGAGCACATGTCGAGATCGTCGATGGTGCGGGCACTCCCGAGCTCCTCCAGCTCCCGCCCGATGGCGGAGCGCCACTCCGACAACTCCTCGGGCGTGTCCTGGATACCGATCCAGCCCGACAGGTTGTACTTGGCGATGCGGCTGGCCGAACGCTTCGGGTCCTTGAGGCCGCTGAAGTAGATCGGCGGGTGGGGCGACTGCACCGGCTTCGCCCCGAACCCGCAGCGCTCGAAATCGGCGAACTCGCCGTGGTACTCGAAGAGGTCATTGGTCCAGATGCCCTGCATGATCTCGATGGTCTCGCGCACGTGCTTGTGGCGCTTGGGGAAGATGTGCGCCGCGCTCGACGCAGCGAACTCCTCCGGCATCCACCCCGAGCCGACGCCCACGTTCACCCTGCCGTTCGACAGCTGATCGATGGTGGCGACCTCGGCGGCGAGCACGCCGGGCGACCGGTACGGCGTGTCGGTGATGCTCATACCGATCCGTACCTTCTTCGTCTTGGCCGCCAGCCACGGGATCAACGGCCAGCCCTGCAACCACTCGCCGCGGGCCGACACCGGCAGCGCCTTGGGGAACTGGTCCATCATCCCGAACGGGAACTGCAGCTCCTGACGATCCGACGCCTCCGGCACGACGATCCGGTCGAGCGTCCACACCGAGTCGAAGTCGAGCGCCTCGGCCATCTCGGTGAGATCCTCGAGCTCCTTCACGGTCACCTTGTCACGGAAGTTCGGAAGGTACAGCGCAAGCTTCATGGAACGACGGCCTCCTCGCCGGGGCCCGGTGGCATTCACCGGCCAACGTTGAGATCGAGCGCACGCCTCCGGGCCCTCGACCTCCCTGTATGGGCGGCCGAGCCTAACAGCAGCCATGCGACGGTTCGGCGCCGGCGGCGCCCGAGCCCGCAGCGCCCCACCGGACCAGCGGGTAGGGTTGACCGTTTCGTCAAGTAGGGGAATCGGGGGACCACCATGACGGCCATCACCATCGAGCCGGGCACCGGCCGCAAGATCTTCAACACCCGCGCCGCCAAAGCCTCGGAGAAGATCCAGGGCAAGGGGTACGGCGTGGTGACCGACGAGGCGCTCACCACGCTGCCGGAGTACAAGCCCGGCGCAAAGTTCAACGCCGAGGAGCAGGCCAAGTACCGGGCGTACAAGGAAATCCGCCGCGGCTCGGCCGACTACATGCCCATGGAGGGCGAGTTCGCCAAGTACCTCGAGGACCACTACTCGGCCGCACCGGTCGAGCGCGAGGCCCTCACCGACGAGTGCGACGTGCTCGTCGTCGGCGCCGGCTTCGCCGGGCTGCTGCTGTGGTACAAGCTCTCCCAGGCCGGCTTCGACGATGTCCGCTTCTGCGAGCGCGGCGGCGACGTGGGCGGCACCTGGTACTGGAACCGCTACCCCGGCATCGCCTGCGACGTCGAGTCCTACTCCTACTTCCCGCTGCTGGAGGAGATGGAGTACTTCCCGACGATGAAGTTCGCGTCGGGCTTCGAGATTTTCGAGTACTGCCAGAAGATGGCCGAGAAGTTCCGCTTCTACGACCACTGCCTGTTCCACACCGCGGTCACCCGTACCGAGTGGGACGAGGACAGCGAGCGCTGGACGGTCTTCACCGACCGGGGCGACGCCATGCGCTCCAAGTTCGTCATCCTGGCCAACGGCATCCTCACCAGCCCCAAGCTGGCCCGCATCGACGGCATGGAGAAGTTCCAGGGCGAGTCGTTCCACACCTCGCGTTGGAACTACGACGTCGAGCTCGAGGGCAAGCGCATCGGCATCATCGGCACCGGCGCCACCGCGGTGCAGGCCATCCCCGAACTGGCCAAGATCGCCGGCGAGCTGTTCGTGTTCCAGCGCACGCCGTCCACCATCGACGTGCGGGACCAGCGGGCAACCTCCGAGGAGGAGATCGAGACCTGGCGCAACGAGGAGGGCTGGGCCCGGGCCCGCCGCGCCCGCTTCGCCAAGCTGATCGGCCGGCGGGCCATCAAGGCCAACGACGACTACCTCGCCGGCAAGGTGGACCCGCCCCGCCGGGAGCGCAGCGCCGACTCCACCGCCCCGCGTCCCTCTCAGGAGGAGATGGTGCAGCGCGAGCTCGAGTCCAACTTCCGCATCATGGAGCAGATCCGCGAGCGCGTCGATGCCATCGTCAAGGACCCGAAGACGGCCGAGGCCCTCAAGCCGTACTACCCCTACGGCTGCAAGCGCCCGACGTTCCACGACGAGTACCTGCCTTCGTTCAACCTGCCCAACGTGCACCTGGTGGACACTGCGCCGCTCGGGGTCAAGGAGATCAACGAGCGCGGTGTCGTGCACGACGGCGTGGAGTACCCGCTCGACGTGCTGATCTACGCCACCGGCTTCGAGTGGATGGCCACCTCCACCTTCAACATGATCAAAGGCCGCGGTGGCCGCAGCATGTCGGAGAAGTGGCAGAGCGAGGGCACCCGCACGTTCCTCGGCCTGCACACCCACGGCTTCCCGAACCTGTTCATCGTCACCGGCCCGCAGGGCGGCGGCGGCAGCTTCAACTTCACCGACTCGATCGACGATCACGGCAACTACATCGTGTGGATGCTCCAGACGATGCGGGAGCAGGGCGCCACCGTCATCGATGTGAAGAAGGAGAACGAGGACGCCTGGGCGGCGCACTGCGCCGAGGTGGACACCGCCACCGCCCCGCTGCGCGACTGCATCTCCTACTACAACGGCCACGGCAACGCCCGCCCCGGCAGCCTCGCCTACTACGGCGGCGGCCAGTGGCAGAAGTGGCGGGTGCAGGCCCAGGACACGCTCGAGCCGTACGTCTTCGGCAAGGGCTGAGCGAGCCCCCACCGCCTCGTTGCGAAGGGGTGCGGTCCCACCGGCCGCGCCCCTTCTGCGTCCCGCCCTCCCGCGCTGAGAGGCAAGGTCGGTAGACTTGTTGGTATGTCTGATTCGACTACCATCAAGGTGTCGGTCCGCACGCGGGACGCGCTACGTCAACTGGCGGAGCGCGAAGGCATCACCCTCGACGCGCAGCTCGATCGACTGATCCGCCGGGAGCGCCG